>JBBQNG010000172.1:0-9245 GCA_038329645.1 Burkholderiales bacterium | reverse complement strand
GGTCGCCTCGTGCGTCGAGCGCATGCACAAGGTCAACCCGGCGTTGAATGCCGTGACGAGGGATCTTTCGGAACAGGCGCTCGCAGGGGCTTCCGCGGTCGACGCCGCCGTCGCGCGCGGCGAATCGCCGGGTCCGCTGGCCGGCGTTCCCGTGACCATCAAACAGAACATCGACCAGGCGGGATGCCCCACGAGCAACGGCGTGGTCGCGTTCGAGAAGATCGTCGCGCAGGAAGACAGCCCGGTGGTGGCCAACTGGAAGGCCGCCGGCGCGCTCATCATCGGGCGCACCAATTGCCCGGCTTTCAGCGTGCGCTGGGATACGGACAACGCCCTTTTCGGCCGCACGTACAACCCCTGGTCCCGCAATCACACGCCGGGTGGCTCGAGCGGCGGAGCGAGCGCGGCGGTCGCGGCAGGCATCGGGCCCCTTGCGCACGGCAACGATCTCGGCGGATCGGTGCGCTACCCGGCCTATGCATGCGGCATCGTCGGCTTGCGTCCCTCGTTCGGGCGCGTCCCGGCTTTCAACCCGACCTCGCCCGCGGAGCGGCCGATGTGCACGCAGATGATGTCGGTGCAGGGTCCGCTCGCGCGGACCGTTGCCGACATCCAGGTCGCGCTCGCGGCGATGTCGCGGCGCGATGCGCGCGATCCGTGGTGGGTTGGCGCGCCGCTCGAAGGCGCTCCGCCGCCGAAGCCGATCCGCGTTGCCGTCATCACCGATCCCGCCGAGCTCGGCGGCTGCGCCCAGCATCCCGACGTGCTGGCGGCAGTCAGGCAGGCCGCGGCGTCACTGACGGCAGCAGGCTATCTCGTCGAAGAAGTGAAGACGCCGGGATTTACCGCGGCGGCGCGGATGTGGGGAACGCTGTTCGGTAACGAAATCCGCATGCTCATGCTCAAGACCATCGAGGCCGAAGGCGACGCGGGCGTTAAAACGGCGGTTCACGGGATGATGGATCCGGAGCCGGTCCTCGGCGTCGAGCAGTACATGGCCATGATCGCGGACCGCACGCGGCTCGTGCGCGCGTGGTTCCTTTTCCTCGAGCGCTATCCGCTGGTGCTTTCGCCGATCTCGGCCGAGCCGCCCTTCGTGCACGGCTTCGACACCCAAAGCCCGCTGCGCATGGCCGAAGTGATGAAGGCCCAGGCGCCGCAGGCGGCGCTGCCGCTGCTGGGCCTGCCGGGAATCGCGGTTCCCACGGCCCTGGCCAATGGACTGCCGATGGGCGTGCAGATCATGGCGTCGCGTTTCCGCGAAGATCTCTGTCTCGATGCGGCCGCCGCGATCGAGGCTCGCCATGGCGTATTCACGCCAATAGACCCGCGCTAATTGCTGTTGAGCAGCCGCTCGACGGACACCGGTTCGGCGGCGTCCGGCGAAATTGCGATTTTGAGCCACCCCAGCCACGGCCAGCCGTCCACTTCGATGCGTACCAGGTTCGGGACGCCCTCCAGCGGGCGGTCGTGCCTGAAGCGGTGGGTGTCGCCGTGTCCCACAATGAAGGGTTTCTTGAGTGCGGCCGCGTGCGTCCTGAAAGCGTCGAGCAGGCGGGCATAGCCGTCGGGCGCCGGGCGCCTCTGCGTTTGCGCGAAATTCGGGTCGGCGTGCATGAATACGACGATCCTGTCGACGCCGGGCGCCGCTGCCAGGCGCGCTGCCTCATCGAGCCACGTGAGCACGGCGGCCATGCGCACTTCGTGCTCGCGATCCATCGCAGGCGTGCGGCCCAGGTTGTTGTTGCTCCCGGGCACATTGAGCGTAACGAAGAGCGAATTGCCCATCGTCCAGCGCGAGTTTTCCGTATAGGCCGCCGACTGGCGCGCGAAATTGGGCAGCGCGATCGCCCGCGAATTGAAAAGTTGCCGGACTCGGGCGAGCCGTTCCAGCGGATCGAAGCCCGTGCGGTGGCAATCGGTCCACTCGTTGTCGCCTGGCACCAGGACAAACGGCGCTTCAAACCGCGCGAACTGTTTCGCGCGTGCCTCGAGCCAATCGTCGGTGCAGGGGCCCTGGCCGCCGGTGATGTCGCCGATGTGTACGACGAACTCGGGCTTCGCGCGATTGATGCGGTCGATCATCGCGTCGAGGATGTTGGCGTGGGGCTGCGTGTAGGGAACGTCGCCGAGGAACGCGAACATCCGCCCCTGCGCGCCGTCGCGCTGGCCGCTTGCGGCACACCCCGCGAGCAGCAAGAGCAACGTTGGAAGGATGCGGCGGATCACAGCTTTTTCAGCCGGTACAGCATCTCCAGCGCCTCGCGCGGCGTGAGCTCGTCGGGATTCACCTGGTCGAGCGACTCGCGAAGCGCGTCTGCCGGCGCCTCGGGCTCCGGTTGCGCCCGCGCCGAGACGAACAGGTCGTTCTGGCCGCCTCTCGCGAGACTCGCGTCCTCCAGCATCTGCAGATATTTACGCGCCGTGCGGATCACCGGCTTGGGCACGCCTGCCAGCGCCGCGACCTGCAGCCCGTAGCTTTGCGAGGCCGGGCCTTCCTCTACGGCGTGCAGGAACACGATCGTATCCTTGTGCTCCACCGCGTCGAGGTGCACGTTGGCCGCCTCCTTGTACTCCAGGGCGATGCGCGTCATCTCGAAATAGTGCGTGGCGAAGAGCGAAAGAGCCCGGTTGCGCTCGAGCAGGTGGCGCGCGATGGCCCACGCCAGTGCGAGGCCGTCGAAGGTGGAGGTGCCGCGTCCCACTTCGTCCATGAGCACGAGGCTGTGCGCGGTGGCGTTGTGCAGGATGTTGGCCGACTCGGTCATCTCGACCATGAAGGTGGACCGGCCACCCGCGAGGTCGTCCGCCGCACCGATGCGGGTGAAGATCTGGTCGATGGGCCCGAGGCGCGCGGCGCGCGCCGGCACGAAGCTTCCGATGTGCGCGAGCAGCGTCACCAGGGCGACCTGGCGCATATAGGTCGACTTGCCGCCCATGTTCGGGCCGGTGATGAGCAGGAACCTTCGCGCGGGCGAAAGCTTCGTATCGTTGGGGATGAAGTGCTCGACCTGCGCCTCGACCACCGGGTGGCGGCCGGCCTCGAATTCGAGCAGCGTTTCGGCGACGAACCGCGGGCGCGACCAGCCGTTGCGGACGGCCAGCATTGCGAAGCACGCGAGCACGTCGAGCTGGGCGAGGGCGCGCGCGATCCTCTGCAGCTGCGCGACATGCGCGCCGAGCTGGTCCAGCAGCGCCTCGAACAGCGATTTCTCCAGTGCCAGCGCGCGGTCCTTGGCCGACAACGCCTTGTCCTCGAAGGCCTTGAGCTCCGGCGTGATGTAGCGCTCGGCGTTCTTGAGCGTCTGGCGGCGGCGGTAGTCGTCGGGCACCTTTTGGGTCTGAGAGTTGGTGACCTCAATGTAGAAGCCGTGCACGCGGTTGTACTCGACCTTGAGGTTGGCGATGCCGGTGCGCTCGCGCTCGCGTACCTCGAGCTCGACGAGGAATTCGCCTGCATTGGTCTGGAGTTTGCGCAACTCGTCGAGCTCAGGTGAGTAACCGTCGGCGATTACGCCGCCGTCGATTACGCGCGCTGTTGGTTCCGGGGCGATCGCGCGCGCGAGGAGCGATGAGCATTCCTCCGGTTGCGCAAGATCGCAGGCAAGCTCGACAAGCAATGGGATTCCCGCGGGGACCTGCGCAGACAGTTCGGGCAGCAAGGCGAGGCTGTCGCGCAGCGCCGAGAGGTCGCGGGGGCGCGCATTCTTGAGCGCGACGCGCGATGCGATTCGCTCCACGTCGGAAAATTTCTTCAGCGTGCGATGCAGGTCGGCGGCCGCATCGATGAGCGAGCCGACGGCCTCGTTCCTGGCCGCGAGAATGTTTCGATCCCGCAGCGGGTGGTGCAGCCAGTGGCGCAGCAGGCGGCTGCCCATGCCGCTTGCGCATTCGTCCATGAGCGAAAAGAGCGTGGGGGAGGGTTCGCCGCGCAGCGTTTCGGTAATTTCGAGGTTGCGGCGGGTGGCCGCGTCCATGCGCACGTATTCGCCAGCGCGCTCGGTACTGATCGAGACGATGTGCGCGAGCGCCTGTCCCTGGGTTTTTCTTGCGTAGTCCAGCAGCGCGCCGGTTGCGCCGATTGCGGGTTGCAGGTCTTCGCAGCCAAAGCCTGCGAGCGTTGCCGCGCCGAGCTGCTCGAGGAGCTTCTTTTTTCCTGACTCGTATTCGAAACTCCACTCGGGCAGGCGGGTGAGCGTGAAGCCGTTGAGTTCGTCGATGTGGGCGCTCGAATCCGCGATCAGGATTTCGGCCGGGCCGATGCGTCGCAGTTCGCTCACGAGGATCTGCGGCGCAATTTCCGCCGCGCGTAACTCACCGCTGGCAAGCGACAGCCAAGCGAGGCCCACTGCAGATTTGTCCGCGCTCAAGGCCAGGAGGATGTTGTCCGACTTTTCGTCGAGCAAGGCGGAGTCGGTCAGCGTGCCCGGCGTGACGATGCGCGTGACTTTGCGGTCGACGGGCCCCTTGGAGGTCGCCGGGTCGCCGATCTGCTCGCAGATCGCTACCGATTCCCCGAGCTTCACCAGCTTGGCCAGATATTGCTCCACCGCGTGATAGGGCACGCCCGCCATGCGGATCGGCTTGCCGTTGGATGCACCGCGCGCGGTCAGCGTGATGTCCATGAGTCGCGCGGCTTTCTCCGCGTCGTCGTGGAACAGTTCGTAGAAATCGCCCATGCGGTAGAAGAGCATGACGTCGGGATGCTCGGCCTTGATGCGCAGGTATTGCTGCATCATGGGCGTGTGGGCGCCGGGGCTTTCGGCTGCGGCGGGCATTGCGGGTTTCATCGGACGCTATTTTAGTGGCCCCCGGCCATGCGCGCCGGGTGCCGAATCAGGAGATTCTGAATTTCATCCAATACTGCCATTTTAAAGGCAACCCCTAGTTTGGACACCGGTCTCGCGGTAAATTACTGCCATCGACTTGAGCAAAAATGGACCCTGCATGCGGCCGATGCTTGATCCAGGCGAGCGATCAGTCTAGTTTCGGCCTTTTTTTCGATCGTAGCCTTGGCTCACTAGGTACCTAAGCCATGAAGTGCACGCATCTCAACCAAGTCACCACCGGCCCGCCCTCTCAGGCGTAGGTCACGCCGCGGCATGGGCGCAGTAGCCTTCTGTGTGTGCTAAGCCTGACATTACTTCCAATCCTCCCAATACTTCTGGGCCGCTGCCATGTAGGCATCGAAATTGGCGGTGGGCCAGCAGTTATGCGCTTTGTCAAACACGAGCAAGTAAAGCCCGTTTGCGCATACGAGCTTGGTCTTGTCTGCTTTCAACATCCAGTTGAACGTATTGCAGAAATAATCCTGAAAACTCCCGACGAACTGGCCTGCCGGTACGCACGAGAGCATTCCCTCTATGAAGTAGGAGGGTGCCACGCCCTTCTTGAGATACCCATCATCGATCATCCTGTTCCGCATGTTCTTGTACATTCGCACCACGGGCTTGAACCGATTATTCGTCCCCTGATGCTTCGTGGTGCAGTTGTCTGCGTGCTGCTTCGGGAAGTTGACGATCTGGGTTCCGTCAGGAAGCCAGAAGGCGATTCCATTTACGTAGTTGTTTTCGTTGCCGTCGCTGTTCGACAGCCAACGTCGATGTTGGGCACATAGCTTCAGGAACACCCTTGTCCGGCTAGGGCAGTCTGTCTGCCAGACCCCCGAGGAGTTCAAGGCGTGGAGCCAGAACCTGGGGCACGACAAGGTCCTGACGACTTTTCTGAGCTACGGGCAGGTCGAAAGTCCGCGGCAGGGGGAGATTATTCGTGGGCTGGGGACGCCGACGGTCGCCGAGCAGCCGAATGTCAGCGAGTTGGCGAAAGCGCTCGTGCGGGAGATGCGGGGAGGGGGGTCGGTAACGGAAGCCAAGTGAGCATTGAGCTAGGCCATGCCTCGCGCGGTCGAATTGGGCGCTGATGGAAATGAGCCAAAAATGACCTAGCATCAACGATGAGGTCGTTTCGACGGGAGGAAAGCGTGTCCAGACCGCCGTCAAAAGCACCGCCGAAGGTGGGGATTGTCCCGGCCGCACACACGCTAAACGCGGTAAGGGATTTGGCTCGGCTGGCATTATGATCGCGGTTGGGTATTTCTCGATCGAATCATTCCGTTCAATAGCGGGCCGAGCGACAAGTACTGCTTTGTTCAGGCGAGTGAAGGGCGCCTTAATTTTCGATCACAGACGTTCTTGGATCAATTGCGTCGGGAACACCTACTATGAACCAAGACAGGTCCGGGTTCGTCTGCGTAAGGTGGAGAGAGAACTCACCCCTCTACAAATTCGAATGCACGGAAACGAAACCAAAGTTCAGGCCCGAAGGTGCGGCAGGTAGCGATCTGTCCGGGCCACGCGTCCTCGTGCATTACTTCTTTTGCGAGGATTTCGAATGCCTGGAAGCCGCCGCAAACGAAACATTGAGGCGGCTGTCGGCACGCAATGACCGGGGCTGGTTCGAGTGCAGCCAGCAGGAGGCCATCGACGCAGTTCTGCACGCTGCCGAAAAGGAAAACATTCGGATTTTCTTCGAGCAACCCCTGCTGATATTTTCTCCGGGCGGTGAGGTCGAGCAGGCCGAGGAAGGCTTTGCGGCTTCAAAGACCGTCGATGCAATCTTGCGTCTGGTGGAGCATCGAAACCTCGAACTGAAGAGATACAAGAGGCTGTTGGACGAGGCCCTGCCCGCGTTGGACCGCAGAACAACAAACGGCGATCCATTGGCGAGCGGCCAGAAAGCGATTGCAATCCGCAATTTCGAGGGCAAGTGCGTGGATATCGACGAGGCGTTGCGGGAGTGTCTTGGGAAGTTGACCGAAGAGGCCCTTGCTCACGTTGGCGAAGATGGGGTGGCCAAGTTGAACGCGATCGCCGACAGCGCGAAGTGCAAACTGCCTCGCGCGCTGAATGAACGGGAGAAGAAGGAGACGGAAGCAAGGAATATCCGAAGGCGCATCGCCAAGAACAACGAGAACTTGGATCGGATCCTGCGGGAAATGGGCGTGCGGCGATAGCCGGAGATTGCCCTTGGGGGACAAACCTGACGACCTTTCTGAATTCTGGGCAAGTCGAGAGTCTTTGAGAGGGGGAGATCATTCGAGGGCTGGCCAAGCCGAAGCTACCGGCGCTGGCGGACTCCTTACAGTTTGCGAAGGCAGTGGCACGGGAGCTTCGAGGTTCATAAGGAACCTGCCTACAAAGCCCGAAAATCCACTCACTTCAGCCGCGATTGCGTGCGCGGGTCGGCAGAAAGCATGCCGCAATCTCTAAAATAGACTATTAAATGTATATAAAACAATTAGTTAATAAATTATGAATGACCAGCCAACGGAGATCGGGTAGAGGCATTTGATACCACGGTATCAAGGGAGGAGGCGCCCGCCAATCGAGGGCGAACTCTAGGCAGCACCCCGGACAGGTTCCTGTCCGGGTAGGAGGAGGCACCCGCCAATCGAGGGCGAACTCCAGGAGACTCGGGAGAATCCTCCCGAGTTGTCAGGGAGGAGGCACCCGCCAATCGAGGGCGAACTCCAGGGGAGTTAGGTCAAGGTTGACCTAACGGGTAGGAGGAGGCACCCGCCAATCGAGGGCGAACTCCAGGCTGAAGCATGAATCGGACACTTGTCCGATTGAAGCATGAATCGGACACTTGTCCGATTGAAGCATGAATCGAACACTTGTTCGATTGGAGGAGGCACCCGCCAATCGAGGGCGAACTCCAGGACTTGCGGGCAAGGGGGCCGTCTGGAAACACCGGGAGGAGCCATGCGCCAATCGGACGCGCGATTCGGGGTGGGGTGGAGCAAAATGTCATCTGGGTATGCTGCGGTAGTTTTGCATTGAATTAATTACTTTAATTCATGTGCTTAGTATAATTTTTGCATAAAGGCGGAAGGGTTCCGTTCAATATTCAAGTGCGTTCACGTAACGTGTACAATAAGAAATATTGAACAGCGTAGTCAACACTGTTCAAGACTCAGCGTTGTACACGTAACGTGAACACCTATTTTATTTGAACAAGATCTCTATGATGCCCGACGAAACTGACCCACTCATTCCACAAGAGCGGATGACCATAGGTGCAGCGTTGCGCGCTCTGGCGCGCACGACGGGCATAGAAGGGCAAGTGATCCAAGCCAAACACTTGCTCCCAAATGGGAAAACCGCGGACGCCCAAATAGAAATTCAAGTGGATCAGCATACGCACCTATTCGTAGTCGAAATCAAGGCGGTCGACCGGCAAATCGCCCTGCAACAGACCAAAAATCACCTGCTGGCCTATGAAGAACCGGGCCTGCTAGTCGCGCGTCATATCACCCCAGAACTCGCCAATCGGTGCAGGACACTAGACCTGCACTTCATCGACACCGCAGGTAACGCGTACCTTCGAGCCCCGGGTCTGTACATTTACGTGACAGGGCAACGCCGAAACGACATTGAACAAGCACCAAGAGGATTTCGGGCATTCAATGCAACGGGATTACGGGTGATCTTCGCACTGCTTTGCCAACCGAAGTTGGTGAACGAGCCTTATCGGCAGATCGCAAAGGCAGCAGGCGTCGCATTAGGAACAACTGGATGGGTTTTTCGCGACTTAATAAATCACGGGATGATGATCGAGGGCGGAACAAAGTACGGGCGCCGGATACAAAATATGCGCAAGGTTCTGGAAGAATGGGTCACAAACTACCCCGCCAGGCTTCGCCCGAAACTAGGTGGGCGCCGATATCGAGCACCTGAGCCCGACTGGTGGAAGAGGGCAGACATTAAAAAATATAATGCTTGGTGGGGGGGCGAAATCGCCGCGGATCGACTCACCGGGTACCTCAAACCCCAAACCGCCACGGTATACGTACAAGGCGACGCGAGGCAAATCATCCTAGATCACCGATTGCGACCGGACATAAACGGTGACGTCGAGATACTCAATGCGTTCTGGCACTTCGAAAACGAAGACACGCTCAAAGACCTCGCACCACCCCTGCTCGTTTACGCAGACTTGATAGCAACCGGTGACCCTCGCAATACGGAAACCGCGCGCTTGATCAACGAAAAGTACCTAATCGATGCTCAAGGTTAATTCCGTTCGGCTTGTCGAACCCGTCATCGTTGAAGTTCTTAGACAAATTCTGCGCTGCACGCAAGTCTTGGGAGTCCCACACTTTGTCATTGGGAGCCTGTCAGGAGTTTTGTGTTTGAGGCATACCATGACGTCTGATAGGCTACAGTATGCCAAAGCCAGTAAGG
>JBBQNG010000171.1:0-9307 GCA_038329645.1 Burkholderiales bacterium | reverse complement strand
ATGAGCAGCGAGGAATACACGCGCGCTCCCGACCACATCCGGTGGCAACGGTTGAGCTCGTCGGCGAAATCCAGCGGACAGCCCGGGAGCGCGCGCTGCATTACGCGCGCAGCGCGCGAAACGGCCAGCGCATCGGCGTAGTAGCCCAGCAGCACGGTGAGTGTCGCGAGCGCCTCGCCGTGCAGGGCGAGGAAGGGCATCTGCTCGATGGCGAGGAGCGCGAGAAGGCTGCCGTTGCCCGATACTACCGGCGCAACGATCAGGTAGCGCGAATGGGCCGCGCCGCGCAGCTCGCCCATCTGCACGTGGCTGAGTTCGCGCTTTTCGATGCAGTATGCGACCAGCGGGTCGTCGACCGCGAGCGCTTGCGCTGCGCCGATGCCTGCCAGGCTCGCGCTGTCGGGCTTGCCGTTCGTGCAGGCGTGGAAGCTTGCGACCTCGAGCTGGCAGAACTGGCTGAGAAGCGCGAGCAGGTCGGCAAGACCGGGGAAGCCTGCGGGCCCCTGTCCTGCCGAGGCCAGGCCGCGAATTCGGATCAGGGCGGCGCGCAGCGTGACCGGACGAGAGAATTGGTCCTGCTCCAGCCGGTCGTGGGAAAGCATGAGGAGGTAGTGCTGGCGCGTGATGCGCTCCAGCCTTTCGTCCATGTAGCGGTTCGACATCTCCAACCGGCGCAGGCGGCCTGTCCAGAGGCTCGCGAACTCGCCGCACACCATCGTGAGGATCAGCGCGCCCAGCAGGGTGGTGGCCGGCGCGTGTGCCGGCACGAGATCGGTTGCGCGCGCGGCGAACCAAAGGACGGCCAGGATTGCGCAGGAGGCCAAGCCTGGCAGCACGCCGTAGCGCAGCGCAAGCAAGGCCGGCGCGAACACCAGCCACGGAAATTCCGCACGGATGAAAAACGGGTTGGCGGGGTCCGCCCAATAGGTCAGTGCCGCGGCGAGAAGGGTCAGCGCGACCGTCTCGAGCCACGCCCAAGCGCGGTGCCGGGCCGCGGTGAGCAATTGCTCGAGGTTCACGCGCCGCTGCTCACCTGCCCAGCTGCAACCCGGAGAGCAGCTCCCGCGCCAGCTTCTGCGCGACGGCGGACAAGGCCTCGCGGCTCCAGCCGGACTTGCCGCCGGCGGCCGAGTAGACTACCGCGCCGCTGTCCAGGTCGGTGACCGTGTAGCTCAATCCCACGGCGGGCTCGCCGTCGACGCCCACTTTGTAGCGCCATTCCTCCACGCTGCCGGACACTGCGAATCGCGCCTTCTGCGCCTTTGCCCATCCCAGCGCCAGTTCCTGGGCCTTGCGCTCGGCCGGGTCGAACAGGCCGTCCGGGTTCAGGGTCGACGGGTAGCGCTCGAGCTGGGCCACGCCTGCGCTCCTGAGCAGTGTCTCGGTGATCGCCTCCGCACGCAGGCCGGCCTGCGGCGTCTCGGTATGGTTGGCCATCGGGAGGATCACCCATTTCGCGCTGCCGTCAAGGCGCGCTTCGGGTGTGCGATCGATAACGGTGCAGCCGGCGGTAAGCGTGCAGGCAAGAACTATCAGCAGCCTTCTCATGGCGGATCTCCGGCAAAAAGTCGATAAGAATTCTTTCCCGCGCGCTTGGCCTTGTACATCGCCGAATCGGCGCGCTGCAATAGCGACTGCGCGTTTTCGCCATGCGCGGGATAGAGCGCGATGCCGATACTCGCCGCCAGGCTGGCCTGTGCCGTGCCGAGGTCGAACGGCACGGCCAGCGCCGCGAGCACGCGCTCGGCGGCCGTGCACGCCTCGGCCTCACCGGCGCCTTCGCCGAGCACGGCGACGAATTCGTCTCCCCCGACACGCGCCACGGTATCGGAATCGCGCAATACGCGCGCGAGCCGCGCCGCGAATTCCTTCAGCACGAGGTCGCCCGCGGCGTGCCCATGGGTGTCGTTGACCGGCTTGAACCCATCGAGGTCCATGTACATGACGCCCATCGGACGCTTGGCCCGGCGTGCCGCCGCGAGCACATGCTCGAGGCGGTCGAGCAGCAAGCGCGAGTTGGGCAGCCCTGTCAGCGGGTCGTGCAGCGCCAGGTGCTCGACGCGCTTTTGCAAGGCGCGGCGATCGCTGATGTCGAGCGTCTGTGAGATGAAATGCTGCGGACCGCCCGCCTGGTCGCGCACCAGCGAAACGTTCACGTGCACCCAGACGCTATGTCCGCGTTTGTGGATATAGCGCTTCTCGATCTGGATCGATTCCACCTTGCCCGAGAGGAGATCGCCCAGGCTCGCGGGGCCAATTTGCAAGTCGTCCGGATAGGTGAGGGTCTGAAAACTCCGCACGAGCAATTCGTCTTCCGAGTAGCCGGTGATTTCGCACAGGGCGCGATTGACCTTGAGCCAGCGTCCATCGAGCGCTATCAAGGCCATTCCGGTCGCCGAATAGTTGAACGCACCCTTGAAGCGGGCTTCGCTTTCGCGCAGGGCTTCTTCGGCGAGGGCCTGGTCGGTGATGTCGCGCGTCACGCCGCGGTATCCGCGGAATACGCCGTCTTCGCCAATCACCGGCTCGCCGGTCACACTGACGTACCGATAAGTCCCATCGTCCATGACAAACCGGCCGCGCAAGTCGACGTAACGCTTGTGCTCCGCGCGCACGCGCGCGAACTCCTCGGCCGACATGCTGAGGAGTTCGTATCGGGGGAAGTCGCGGTAGGTCCTGCCGAGGAGCGCCGCGGGTTCGACCCCGATTTTGGCAAGGCCCGCGCCTTCGAGCCGGGTGAACCTGAAATCGGCGTCGAGTTCCCAGTACCAGTCGGAATACAGGCCGGTCAGCCTGCGAAACCGCTCCTCGCTCTCACGCATTGCCTCAACGTCCCGGATGCGCTCCGTGATGTCGCGGTTGGTGCCGATCATGCGGACCGCGCGTCCGGATGCGTCACGCTCCACGACGCGCCCTTCGCTGACGATCCACACCGGCACGCCCGAAGCCGTGCGCACCCGGTGCTCGACCCGGTAGGCGGACACGGGACCCTTGAGGGCCGTTCCCACGGCCTCCCGCACCGCCGCGCGGTCTTCTTCCGGGACGAGCCCTGTCAGCGACTCCATTGTTTCGGTGGTCTCCATCGGCGGCCCGCCCAGGAGGACGGACCATGCCTCCGAAAGCGCGATCCTGTCGGAGCGCACGTCGTAGTCCCACAGAATGAGGCGCGAGGCCTCCATCGCCATCGCCAGGCGGTCCTTCGCGGCCGAGGCTTCGTCGCGCGCCATGGCGTGCTCGACGGATTCGAGCTCCATTTCCGCTCTCGCCTTGGTCAACTCCGCGGTGCGCTCGCGCACCCTGGATTCGAGTCGGTTCTGCGCAAGCTGCAGGTCCTCCTCGTGCCTGTTCAGGTTGCCGAGCATGGTGCGCAGCGACGCCGACAACTGCTCGACTTCGGCATACCCGCCTCCCGACGGGATCTGGACGCGCCGGCTGCCGCGGCTGATCGAGTCCGCCGCCGCGCTGATCGAGACCAACGGCGCACTGACCCGGACGGCAATCCACCATCCAAGGGCGATCGTCACGAGCGCGATCAACCCACCGGCGATCGCAATTCGCTTTTGCAGCAACCGGATGGGGGCGAAAGCGTAGTCGGCGCGCTGGCGCGCAATCACGCTCCAGCCCAGGCCCCGGGTGTTCCCGAACCCCCGCATCGCGCTGCTTCCCAGCAAATAGGTCTGGCCATCGGGCCATTGCTCAAGCCGGGCGTCGTAAGTGTGCAGCTGCGATGGGCTGAGCTCGTTGCGCGCCAGGCGTGTTCCGATAATCCCAGGGGGGCCCAGGAGGACCAGGCCATCGGAGGCGACCACGAGCAGCTCGAAAGGCATCTCGGGCTGGGCGTAGCTTTCGATCGAATCGCGCTGGCGCGCAACCCATTCCCAGCTGATCTGCGCGCCAATCACGCCGCTGGTTCCGCGTGCATCCTTCAGGGGATACGCCATGTCAATCACTTGGGGCGGCTTTTTGCCGGAGGGCGTGAGCGCGGCCAGCAGCACTGATTCGTGCACATCGCCGATATAGGGACCTGCTAGGGCGCCCTTGAACCACGGCCGCGACGAAACATCCTGGCCCTCGAACAGGCCGCCGAGCGCCAACTGCACGCGGCCGCCCTGGTCGATGTAGCCGATCCATGCGTAATCCGGCGCGGCGCGCTTGAACTCGTCGAGCAGCGTACGCCGCATACCCGCGCTGCGCGCGCCGTCGAAGGTCGCATCGAGGTTCGCCAGCATGCCGATTTCGGCAAATCTCTCCGCCATGCCGGCGTCCAGCTTGTCGCGCATCTCGATCGACAGGCGGATGAGGTAGCGCCCGATTTCCCTGCGCGCGAGGTTGGTCGCGAGCTCGCCGATCGCGAGCGCAAGCGCCGCCGAGAGCGCGACCGCCAGCAGGCCGAACCCCAGCGCGAGGCGGAGGCGCAGGCTGCGCGCCGCCCCCGCGCGTGCGCCGGGCGTCGCGCTCCGGCTTGCCGCGGGCTCAGTATCGGTCGAAGAGATACTCATAGCGCAGGCCGTATTCCAGGATGGACGCGCCGCTCGTTCCGCCGCCGCGCGCCCTGTTCCAGTAGAGGGAAAGCTGGTCGGTGCCGAACACGCTGCCGCCGGCACCGAAGAGCGCATTGTAGCCGCTGCCCGCAAGCGAGCTGGAGGTGCGCGAGAAGCTGCCGTAGGGGCGCAGCGCGCGCGAATACGCATCGCGCACGCTTTCGCCAAAACCCACACCGGCTCCGACGATGCGCGAGTTCTGCGGGATGAAGAAGCCCGCGCCCGGAACGCCGCCGGCCGGATTGAGCTGCGCGGTCGCCGGGTCGTCGTTGCCGGCGGCGCTGAAGCGGTAGCTTGCTGCGGTGACGCGCAGCGTGAGGTCGGGGTAGTCGATCCGCACCCGGTGCCCCAGCTCGCTTTCCAGTGCGCTGCCGCCGCCAAGGTGCGCGCCGTTCTGGGTCTGGTAACGCATGCTGCGCGCGCCTCCCGAGAAATACTCGCGCTTGGCAAACGAGTAGACCACGCGCGCGGCGACTTCATCCTTGGACCCTGCCACCGCGAGCGCAGTGGAATCGAGCGTGCGCTCGTTGCGCCCGGCCGACAGCAGCGTGGACAGGCCGCGGGCCCACTGCGTGAACAGCGCCGCGCGCAGCGACGTCTGTCCGGCGAAGGCGTTGCGCTCGCCGATGCCGAGCTCCATCCATCCCGTGTCGAGGGTCTGGCGCAGCGTCACGCGCGTTTCGCGGTCGCGCGCCGGGATCGCGCCTAGGACCGCAGAGTCGATGCTCGACTGCGATGCCTCGCGCCATTCAAGTGCCAGGCGCAGTCGCGGCGTCACCCAGATCTGCGCCTGCAATTCGCGCGGCTGCGCGCGGATCACACCGCGCAGCGAGCTGGCCGCCCCGCCGACGAGCCGGTTTGCCCCTGCAAGCAGCGAATCGGCAAGCTGAAGGCGCAGTCCGTCGTCGTCCGGCCGCCGGGTTTGTTCCTCGAAGGCCATGGTCTGGGCAAGCCGCAGCTGGTTGGTCAGGCGCGCTGCTTCGATGCGGCTGCCCACCGGGATGTCACGGCCGCGGTCGGCCAGCAGCCGCTCGGCCGCCTCGACGTCGTTCTCGCCCAGTGCAACCGCCACCTCGGCCCAGCCGGGCGCGGCGAGCTTGCGCCCGTACTGCAGCCAGAGCCACGCCTTCGCATTGGAGAATTCCTCGTTGGAGATCGCCCATGAGAGAACCAGCTCCTTCACGGCCGCCGAGCGGTTGCGCTCATCGGGGGCAAGGGAAGGGTTGAAATCGCGCCGCATGAGGTCGCGAACCACTGCAAGCGCCGTATCGGCGGGGGCCAGGGCGACTGCGAGGCGCGCGATCGCCTCCCGCCTCTGGCGGTCGTCAGCGGCGGGGTTGGAGAGGTGTGACCGGCGCACCACGACCCACGCCTGCCGGCGCACACGTGCGGATTCGCCCGCCTGGCCGGCCTGCTCCAGCGCATCGGCGTAGCCCATCAGCTGCAGGTAGTCGTCGGGCCTGGCGCGCGCAAGCCGCGCGAAGAATGGCAGAGCGCGGCGCGGCTCGCCCAGCGTCGTCCAGCCCGCTGCGAGCAGCGCCCAGGACTCATCGCCCGGCGCACGGGCGATTTCTTCGAGCTGCGTCCTGAGCGCGGGCTTGTCCTTCGCGTCGATCAGCAGCCAGGCGAGCGCGGACTTGAGCTCGGTGTTCTGCGGCGCGATCGCAATCGCCTTGTCGAGATCCGCGCGCGCGCCCTTGAGGTCGCCCTCGGCCTGCCGGTATTGCGCGCGCAGCGAATAGAAAAACGGGATGCGTTCGAACAGCTTCTCGTCCTTGGGCTCGACCGCGGCGTACAGCTGCTTCATCCGCGCCAGATCCTTCCTGTCCCAGGATATCTCGAGCGCCGACAGGAGGAGCCCGGGGGTGCGAAAGCGTTGGTAGCCGAATTCCGCCACGCGTCCCGCTTCCCCGGGATGGTTGTCGCGCAGGAGAGTGACGAGCCTGTCGAACTCGCCCGGGTCGGCTTCCTTGCGGGTTGAAAGCGCGCGATAGGCGAAGATCGCGGAATCGTCCTCCTGGAGGCGCCACGCGAGGTCGCCTAGGAGGTCCCAGTATTCGCCGGCCTCCGGGCGGATCTTCGCGCGGTTGGCATTCAGCAGGTCGTGCGCGGCCCGGAACTTGCCGGCAAGCACGAGCAGGGTTGCCGTGCGGATAAGGCGGCTCTCGTCCGGTCCGATGAGCTCGATCAGCTGTGCGTTGAGCGCGATCGCCTTGTCGCGTTCGCCGGCCCGGTCGGCGAGGTCGGCGGCGATCTCCAGCGCAAGGACTTCGCCCGTCGCGGCATGGCGCGCCGTGAACCAGGCTACGCCGTCGCGCGGCCGTCCGAGCCGCTCGTACAGCGCTGCGAGCGCCTTCAAGGCGTCGGGTTTGGCGTCCTTCTTATTCGCCATGTGCCGCGCGGCGAGGAACAGCGCTTCGTCGGCGCCGACGCCGGGTGCGAGGCGGAGCACGCCCTGCCACGCATCCTCGCGGCCGCCTTGTTGCGCGAGGTAGAGCCAGTGCTCGAGCGCTTCGGCCGGGCGCCGCGACCACTCGGCGACCCGGGCGAGCTTTTCGCGCCAGGCGAGGTCGGCGGGACGCTGCGCCACGGCAGCTTCCGCCACCCTGAAGGCGTCGTCCAAGTTGCCGTTGGCGAGGAAGACGTCGTAGGCGAAGGCATACACTTTCTCGTCGTAGGGCCGCATCGCGGGCGGCGTGCGGGCCGCGCTGTCCTGCGCGTGCGCGCGCGCCACGATCCATCCGGCGATCCGCTCGAGCAGCGACGGCGCGGCGGCGGCCGGCTCGCGCGGCGGCGCCGGCCAGAGCACGCGTTTCATCCATCGCTCGGCCACGTCGGGCCGGCCCGCGGCCAGCGCCAGCCGCACGACGAACAGGCCGGTTTCGTCGTCGCTTGCAAGGTCGCCGATCTGCGCGTCGGCGGCGACAACCGACTCGGCCTGCATGTTGCCGGCCTGCAGCGTGCGCAGGCCTTCGAGGAAATACTCCCTGGCCTTGTCGCGCGTGGGGGCGAGCTTGCGAGCGGCGAACCAGAACTGCGCCGAGAGCCGGTAGTCGCCTTCGGCGAGCATCGCGCGCGCGGCCTGCGCAAACCACACCGGGTCGCGCTCGAGCGCTGCCAGCCTGCTGTACACGGCGGCCCTCAACGCGCCGTCTTTCGCGCTGCGCGCATATCCCGCGATTCTCATGAGCTCTTCGCCGCTCCAGGCCTCCTGCATCCGGGCAGCGACGAATTGCGCGCGTTTTGGCCCGTCGGCGAGCGCGTCGGCGTGCAGCAGCAATGCGCGCCTGCGCATCGCCGCATCGGCATGAGTCTCGATGGGGGCGACCAGGCGTAGCGCTTCATCGGCCCGCCCTTGCGCGAGTCGCGCTGACGCGAGCTGGAGAGCGGTGCCGGCATTGCCGGGATCGTGCCGGTTCAGGTTGACCAGATACTGCAGCGTCAGGGGATCGTCCCGCCGTGCATTCGCGATCCGGTCCAGAAGCTCGTGCTGCGGGTAGAGCACGAGCAGGGCGGCCGCAACCAGCAAGGCGAGGCCGGCCGTGGCTGCGGGCGAAATCAGGCGCAGGCGCGGGCGGATGCGCGCGCCGGGCCGGGGGGCTGCGTCAGGGGCAGCGGACGTCGAGTCTTTCCGCGCCATTGCGCTCGGGGTGGTAGAGGCCGTTTTTTCCTGGCGAAATGGGCTTGCCCGCGGCGCTTACTTCGCAGCGCGCAGCCGCTTCGAGCCGGAATTCTATTGGGCGCGGGCTGGCGAGCGCGAAGCTGAAACCGGCGCCGTGCCGCTCGAATGCGGCGATATGCGCGTTGGCCTCTGCGAGCGCAGGGAGCGCGCCGGCGGCCGAAAGCGTGAAGCGGGCCTCGTCCGAATGCAGGTGGATGTAGGTGGCGGTCCCCTGGCGCAGATGTCCGGCCACGCCTTGCCCAGAAGGGGTTCCGAGGTCCGCTGGAATGCGCAGCGTGCGCAGCGTGCCCGTACCGCGCGCAAGCCACGAGCCGTCGAGGGACTGGGCAATCACGACGCGCTGGAAGTCATTCACCTTGGTGGCGTACTCGGAGGCATAGATCGGGAAAAGCGGCTGGCTCATCGCCCACGTGTAGACCTTGTGCAGGGCGGCCAGCGACGCGGTCTTGGTGGTGGAATACATGTGGTAGTAGATGTTGACGGGCTTCAGCCGGCGCGGCGTTTCCGTCAGCTCGAACGTCTCCAGCACGCGCTCGAAGCCGTAAAACGGGCCTTCCCACAGATTGGTGTAGACGTTTTCGTTCTGGTTCGGCGCGTACACCTGGAAGTGGCTGCCGCGCGGGATGCCGAGAGGCGAAACCAGCGTCACAGAGGGGTCGGCGCGGGTGATCAGCGTGTCGCCCCCGTTCATGTTGAGCACGCCCGCGGCATCGGTCTGGATGAGCGGCTCCTCGTCGGGATTGCAGTCTCCCGTCCAAAGGAACAGCCGGGTGCGCTTGCCCGGCGGGGCCAGCACCTTGTCGATATAGCTGATCGAACCCTGGATCTCCACGCGCGAGCTGTAGGTGTAATTCGGAATCTTGAGCGAGTAGGTCTCGGATGCGGACACCGACTTGGCCGAGGCTTCCGCGGCCTGCCAGCGGAACGGGTGCGAAAAGGAGTGGCTGGCGATCTCGACGTTGTCGAGCGCGAAAATCTTTCTCGCCAGCGCTTCGAGCGCCGGGGACTGCGCCGGATAGATGCCCCGCGCGGAAGTCTCGCCCTCGATGACCGAAACCGTGTGCGGCAGCCGGTAGCGCTCGAG
>JBBQNG010000170.1:0-9335 GCA_038329645.1 Burkholderiales bacterium | reverse complement strand
GCCCACGCCGGCCAGTTGGAAACATTGAAGGCGCGCTATGTCGTCGGCTGCGACGGGGCGCGCAGTGCCGTGCGCAAGTCCATCGGCCGCCAGCTGGCGGGCGACTCGGCGAACCACGCCTGGGGCGTGATGGACATGCTTGCCGTGACCGACTTTCCGGATATCCGCTACAAGGTGGCTGTGCAGTCCGCCAGTGGCAATCTGCTGGTGATTCCGCGCGAGGGCGACCACCTGGTGCGCCTCTACGTGGAAATGGACAAGCTGACCCAGGACGAGCGGGTCGCCAGTCGGGGCATCACGCTGGACCACCTGGTCGCCGCAGCGCAGCGCATCTTGCATCCCTACACATTGGCGGTGAAGGAGGTTCCCTGGTGGTCCGTTTACGAGATCGGCCAGCGCATCTGCGACAAGTACGACGACGTGCCTGCCCACCGGGTCGACACGCAACTGCCGCGCGTGTTCATTGCCGGCGACGCCTGCCATACCCACAGCCCAAAAGCCGGGCAGGGCATGAATTTCTCGATGCAGGACACCTTCAACCTGGGATGGAAACTCGCGGCGGTGTTGCGCGGGCAGAGCGCACCCGAATTGCTGCACACCTATTCGGCCGAGCGCCAAGTGGTCGCGCAGGAGCTGATCGACTTCGACCGCGAGTGGGCCAAGATGTTCAGCGATCGCGCCAGGCAAGGCGAGGGCGGCGAAGCCGGCGGCGTGGACCCGAAAGAGTTCCAGAACTACTTCGAACGCCACGGGCGTTTTACGGCTGGCATGGGCACGCGCTACCGACCCAGCGCCATCTGCGGCGAAGCCACGCACCAGCAGCTGGCCAAGGGCTTCGTGATCGGCACGCGCTTTCATTCCGCCCCGGTGCTGCGGGTGACCGATGCCAGGCCGATGCAACTCGGGCACGCCGGCAAGGCCGACGGCCGGTGGCGTCTGTACGCCTTCGGTGGCGCGAGGGATCAACTGGATGACCAAGCTGGCATCCGCGCACTGTGCCGGTTCCTGGAGGAAGCACCGGACTCGCCGTTGCGCCGATTCACCCGGCCGGGCCAGGACATCGACGCTGTCTTCGACGTGCGGGCGATCTTCCAGCAATCGCATCGCGAACTGGCGATCGAAGCCATGCCCGCATTGCTGCTGCCGCCCAAAGGGCGCCATGGTTTACGCGACTATGGAAAGATCTTTTGCCCCGATCTGAAGGACGGCCCGGACATCTTCGATGTGCGAGGCATCAACCGGGTCCACGGCGCTGTGGTTGTGGTGCGCCCGGACCAGTACATCGCCCATGTGCTGCCGCTGGCGGACCATCGGGCCCTGGCTTCCTTCTTTGGGGGATTCATGGTGCCGATCGCGCCTTGAATTAGCGGCTGTAAAAAAAGATGCGGGCCGGTGTCGGCTGATCGTATATTGCCATCACGGCCGAGCAGGCCCCCGGCAAAGAGCATTCATGCGAACCACGCCTTCCACCATCGGGAAATACGTTGTCGAGCGCGAGATCGGGCGCGGCGCCAGCAGCACGGTTTACCTGTGCCATGACCGCTTCAACCGCCGGCAGGTCGCCGTCAAGCAGATCCACGCCCATCTCCTCACCGATGCGGCACAGGTCGCGCGCTACCGCCGGCACCTGCACAAGGAAGCGAGCGCGTCCGGACAGTTGAATCACCCGCACATCGTCAGGCTGCTCGACGCGGACGCAGACGCCGATCCGCCCAACCTTGTGCTTGAATTCGTGGACGGTCAATCGTTGTCGTCGTTCACCGATGTCGGCGCGCAGTTGCCGATCTCGCAGGTCCTGGACATCGCATTCAAGTGCTGCGGTGCGCTGCAGCACGCCCATGAGAACGGTCTGGTCCACCGCGATATCAAGCCGGCCAACCTGATTCTGCAAAGCGACGGAATTGTCAAGGTGACCGACTTCGGCACCGCACTCTCGCTGCGTGGCGATGTGACTCAGGTCGCTGGATTGGTGGGCTCGCCTTGCTACATGGCGCCGGAGCAGGTCCAGGAGCAACCTTGCTCCCAGCAAAGCGACATGTTTTCTCTCGCCGTGGTCGTTTACGAACTGCTCACCGGCCGAAAACCGTTCGAGGGGGATTCCGACTTTGCGACGATGTACAAGATCAGCACTTCGGAACCCGCGCCGCCAAGCTTGCTGCGCGCCGAGCTTCCAGGCACGGTGGATCAGGATGTCGCGCGTGCACTCTCGAAACGGCCGCAGGACCGTTACCCGCGCTGGTCGGATTTCGCGGATGCGCTTCTGGCGGTGAACAGGAACCTTCCTTCCCAGAACGACAAGGACCGGGAGGGCGAGAGGTTCTCCATCTTGCGTGGTCAGCCCTTCTTTTCCGAATTTCATGATGCTTCGCTGTGGGAAACGCTGCGGCTTTCCACCCTGAACACTTTCCCGCGCGGGAGCGTCATCATGCGCGAAGGCGATCCTGGCGATTCGTTTTTCATCATCCTTGAAGGCACTGTCACCGTCACGCGCAACGCGTGGAAGCTCAGCACGTTGTCCCAGGGCGTGACGCTTGGCGAAATGAGCTATTTTCACGAAGGCGAAGCGAAAAGAAGCGCAACCGCCATCGCACAGTCGGATGTCCTGGCGCTGCAGGTGCGCAATCAAGCACTCCGGCACAGCTCCGATGAATTGCAGGCGAGATTCGACAAGGCCTTCATCAAGTTGCTGGTCGGCCGCCTGAAAACAACCACGGCGCAGGTTGTCGACTGGGAATCAGATCCTGGCTAGTGGCGCTCCTTTGATGGCGCCATGGCTCTTACAACAAACTGCCTGGCCGCAAAGGTCCATAACATGCGGGACGCATCGGGCCCCTCCCCATCGCTGTAAGCGTGCCGGGCCGCGCCGCCGCTCCAGGCGTGCCCGAGCTGATCCACTTCGACCAAGGTCGCAACAGTCTTCCTGCCCACTTTGTAGTCTGTAACCCTCATCGGATAGCGTTTGCCGCGCTGTACCTCACGGGCCTCGCCCTCACGCGCGCCGGCCGCCTCAGCCCAGGCGCGCGCCGCGGCTGCGGCGTTGCTGCTTGCCACCACGCGGTCCTTCCCGCCATGGATCACCATCAGCGGCGGCCAGATCCGGGGACTCGCCAGTGTGGGCGCCGGCAGTGGCTTGACAGTCCGCATCCCCCGCATGGCTCCCAAAGCGGATGCGCCGGAATGCGCGGTGCCGGGCGGTATGCCCGAATGCATCATCACCGCCTTGAAACGCGCGGGATGACGGGTGGCTAGCAGGGCAGCCATGCTGGCCCCCGCTGAAAGCCCGGCAACGGCGACCCGGGAGCTGTCCGCCCGGTACAGCATGCACGCCTGATCGATGGCGCTCATGATGAGCTCGGCCTCGCCATGCGCGCGGCCCGCACTCGTGTCGAACCAGTTCCAGCAACCCTGTGCGTTCGACAGCCTGTCTTGTTCGGGGTAAAGCACGAAGAACCGCTCGCGGGACGCAGTGCGGTTCATGCGCGTGCTCTCCGCAAAGCCCTTCGCATCCTGTCCGCAACCGTGGAGCATGACGACGAGTGGAAGGCGCTCGCCGAGCTGCACGGCGGGCGGACGATAGAGCCAATAGCGGCGGACCCCTGTCGCACCCATCGCGATACCTGCGATCCAGTCGCCATCACCACGTGGTGGCTTGCGCTTTTCAGCGCCGGCCTTTAGCAACGGCGCGGCGACCCGGTTATTGGCCTGCATCGTGTGGCGCGTGAGCGCGACAAAGCTGCGCCCTAGCGCCTTCGCCCAGACGGAGCCGGTTGATCGTTTTGTCATGCTCACATTCTGCGGGTTGCGCACTATTTTTCGCGGCTCAGACTGTTGTCTCCAAGATGGTGGCTGAGCCCGCAGGAACCTTCTTGCACTGCCCGGCTAACAGCGCGTCGGCGAACCAAGTCATGCCCGAGACCCACCAGTCTGTTGCGCCCTCCTACAGGCGTAGGATGAGGATTCCTACCCGAGCCGCCGGAGAAAAGACGGACATTGTGTTTTTCACTGCGGATGCCAGCATGACCAACCTTTCCTTCAAGCCGGGCGTGGCGGGGGCCCGGAAGGGGGAGGCCGTGCCTTCCGAAAACGATATCCGGGTGCCACGCACTCCGAACGAGCACGATGAATCCCCGGACAGCCAAGCGGCGCAAGAGCCTTCAGCGCAGATCATCGGAAACCAGGCCCTGAAGGACATCAATCGCGGGCTGGTCGATACGGGGACGAGCCCCGTCGTTGGTGCGACTTACGACAAAATTCGACGCAGGTAACGAGCGCGTCTTTCGTCTTGCGTCGGTAACCATCATTCAACGCAGGTTGGGCGCCTCACGGGCGCCGATCCTGGCGTTCGCTGGTGCCGTCGCTGCGGACCTTGCCGTACCAGGTGCGCACGATTTCGGCGGCCGTCTCACGTCCACCGAGACCGAAGGCGAGGCCCAGCGCCAACGCAATGGCGCCGACAATTGCCATGAACAAGGTGTTTACCAGGGTGGTTGCGATTCCGATCTGGTTGACCGCCACGATGATCGCGAACGTCCAGACCACCGTCGATGCGATTTTTGCGAGCAAGGCGGCGTTCGTCAGTCCCGCCTCCGATGCCGAGGCCCGCACTACGTTGGCCAACGCCTTGGCGGCAAGCCCCCCGATCACCAGCACGACCAGCGCCACGATGACATTCGGCAGCCACAGCAGAAGTTGACGCAGCACATCCGATACCGCGGGCAGGCCTAGCGCATCGAATGCCACCACCAGCGCGATCAGTCGGATGAACCATTTGACGATCAGCGCGATCATGCCGGCCGAATCGGTGCTGGTGCCCATCTTGGCGACGAAGTCGGCCAGACCGGAGCGCTCGGCAAGGTGATTGAATTTGATTGTCCGCAGCACCGCCGCGATGCCTTTTTCGACAGCCGACGCGACCAGCCAGCCGACAATCACGATGATCAGGAAGCCGAAGATCTTCGGTATCGCGGAGAAGAACAGCGCCATTGCCGCGGCGAGCGACGTCATCATGGCCGCGCTCCATTCGGTGATTTCGGTGGGCATCTGGATATCCTTCAATTGAATTAGGTCTTTACTGTCGTGCTGGGCACGGCGCGGACCGTGTCAGCCGCGACGCCTTCGCCTTGTAGGACCTGTTCTACACCCAAACTTACGGCGAGCGCTTGGACAAACGCGGTGGCGCTTCCTCGCGAAGGTTGCGCGCTTGGGAGAAATCCCAGTGATCGCCGTTGCCGGCTAGCTGACGGAATTGCAATAGCAGCCCCGCCGCGCTCTTCAGTAAGCAGGGCTACATGGCTCAATGAGCTCGCTCGGCAATCCACACCACAATGCCCAGGCCGAGAGTTTCATGAAGACGCTCAAGGTCGAGGAGGTCTACATCAGCGGCTACGAGACCCTCGGAGATTGTCGCCGACCGGTTTCCCCGGTTCATTGAAGAGGTTCACAACGCCAAGCGTCTGCATTCAGCGCTGGGCTACCGATCCCCTAACGAGTTCGAAAACCAACTGGTCCAGCAAGCGGCTTAGTTTTTGAGCCTTGGTGGTCCAGCTGCAGGGGTTCACTCCAAGGGTGGGTCAAAATTCAATCGGCGCCGACCACCGGCAGCCAAGCGCCAGGAAGCTGATGCAGAACCATCGTGCGAAGCCTCCCTAGGTAGGGTGATCGCGCCCGTCTGGAACTGCGGCGCGCGCAGTGTGCGGCGCTCGCCCTTAGTGCGTCTTGTATCGCGGCCGCCACTGGTGCGATCTCCGTTGACTTTGCGAAAAGTCAGCCACATACTCCGGCGACAATTTCTGCAGAGGGTGACCGAATGATCCGCACAAAACTCAAGATCGCAACCGCCGCACTTATTGTCGGATGGGCGGCCAGTGCAGCTATTGCGCAGCAGCCTATGCCCGGCAAGCACCACACCCTTGCGGCGACTCTGGACACCGTGCAGTGGGGCTGGCTCGATCCGAAAGAACCACCCAAGCTGACGATCGATTCGGGTGACACGGTTTCGGTAGAAACCATGATGCACTCGCACGACAAGATCCAGCCCGGCATGACGATGGAGCAGATCATCGACCTGCGCAAGGCCAATCCGGGAGGAGGTCCGCATTCGCTGACCGGCCCTATCTACGTCAACGGTGCCGAACCGGGCGATGTGCTGGAAATCCGCATTTTAAAGATCGTGCCCAAGCCTTTCGGGGTGAACTTCAATCTACCCGGCAAGGAATTTCCCACCATCGGCGCGCTGGCCTCCGAGATGCCCGAGGGCTACCTCAAGTTCTACAGGCTAGACCTGCAGAAAATGGAGATCGAGTTCAAGCCCGGGATCGCCATCGACCTGAAGCCCTTCCCCGGAACCCTGGCCGTGGGCATCGACCCGAACGACCCATCGCCACGCAAGGGCGGCGTCAAGGACCCGATGGCCCCCGTGTCGAGCCTGCGCCCTTGGAAAAACGGCTCCAACATGGACATCAATGAAATGCAGGCCGGCTCCCGCATTTTCATTCCGGTCTTCCTCAAGGGAGGGCTGATCTGGACCGGCGATTCGCATTGCCGCCAAGGAAACGGCGAGGTCAACCTCACCGCGCTCGAATGCTCCTACAAGGAAATTGTGTTGCAGCCGATCGTGCATAAAAACATGAAGCTGGAATGGCCGCGCATCGAGACGCCCACCCATTGGATTTCCACCGGTTTTGACGAGGACCTGAACAAGTCGATGGTCAACGCCACGCGCGAGGCGGTGAACTTCCTGACCGAGCAGACGATGGTGCCGCTTACACGCTACGAAGCCTATGCTCTCGTGTCAATGGTCGGCGACTGCCGCGTGTCGCAGGTGGTCGACATCCGCAAGGGCGTGCACTGCATGATCCCTAAGTCGGTCTTCACCAAAAAATAGCGCTGCACGCTGCATGCGGGCGCTGACCGTCGTTTTGCTTGCGCTTGCATTCGGTTTGCCATCCGGGCAGGCCGCTGCCGCGGAAAAGCTCCGGGTGGTTGCTACGACGACCGATCTGCAGGCGCTGGTGCTGGCGGTCGGCGGCGAGCTGGTCGAGGTCGAGAGCATCGCCGCGCCGAACCAGGATCCCCACTCGATCGAGCTCAAGCCCGGGCAGCTGGCGCGCCTGCGCAGCGCCTCGCTGGTGGTGCGCATCGGCCTCGATCACGAGCCGTGGCTGGCCCGCGCGCAGACGGATGCGCCGGTGCTCAACGTCTCCGGCGGGGTCCGCCTGCTGCAGGCTGAAACGCCTCGCCTGCGGGCCGAACGCCAGGCTCATGTCCATGCATACGGCAACACGCACTACTGGCTCGACCCTGAAAATGCGCGTCCGATGACGGCGGCCATCCTCGGCGCGTTGGTGAAGTTGCGCCCCGCCGACCTCCCCCACTTCGAAGCCCACCGCGACGATTTCTTGAGAAAGCTCAACGCCCGGCTGAAGGGCTGGACGGCTGCGCTTGCTCCATACCGAGGCGTCAAGGTCGTCGTCATTCACGACAGCTGGGCCTACTTCGCCGACCGTTTTGGATTGACCATCGTCGCGGCTGCCGAACCCACGCCGGGTGTTCCTCCCTCACCTGCCGAACTCGCCAGCCTGTTTTCCCGCATGCGGCAAGCGGGGGTGCGGCTGGTTATCGCCGATCCGCATTCCAGCCCATCCCTGGTGGAGCAGGTCGCCGAACGTGGCGGCGCCCGGGCAATCACCCTGGTGCCATCGGTTGGCGCAGATCCGGCTGCCAGCGATTACCTCTCGATGTTCGAGGTGAACGTCCAGCGCCTGCTGGGCTCATTGAGCTAGCGCGGATGCTCGAGCTGCTGTTCTGGCCGTTCGTTGCGGGTCTAGTGCTGACCGGCATCCATGCGTATTTCGGTCTGCACGTTCTGGCGCGCGGCATCGTCTTCGTCGATCTTTCGCTGGCGCAGGTGGCGGCGCTTGGCATCACTGTCGCCATCCTGGCTGGCCACGAGGTGCAAAGCGCTGCCGCGTACTGGTACGCGTCGGCATTCGCGGGCGGCGGCGCGCTGCTGTTTGCCCTGGCCCGCCGGCACGAAGGCGCGCTGCAGCAGGAGGCGGTGATCGGGATCGTCTACGCAGTCTCTGCAGCGCTGGGTGTGATGGCGCTGGACCGGGCGCCCCAAGGCGCGGAACACATCAAGCAAATTCTGATCGGATCGATCTTGACCGTGCGCCCGCAGGAGGTGGGGAGCCTGGCGCTGCTTTACGTTGCCCTTGGCACACTTCACTGGCTGCTGCGCCGGCCGCTGCTGGAAGTGTCTTTCGAGCCGGCCCTGGCGGCGGCGAAGCGGCGCCGCTTTTTTCTGTGGGACGTGATGTTTTATGGTTCATTCGCGCTCGTCGTCACCTCTTCGGTGCGCATCGCGGGCGTGCTGCTGGTTTTTTCCTACCTGATCGTGCCCGCCGCCATAGCCGGGCTTTTTGCGGGCAGGGTGCGCACTCGCCTGCTGCTGGCCTGGATAATAGGAGCGGCGGGAACCGCTGTCGGCCTCGGCGCGTCCTGGGCCTGGGATCTTCCCACCGGCCCGGCCATCGTCGCAGCTTTCGGTGCCGCCACCGCCAGCGTCGCCTTGGCGCTGGCCCTGCGCCATGCCCCGCGATTCCTGCCCGTGAAAATCCTGTCTGCCGTTGTCGCCGCCGTTGGCACCTTGCTGATGGCCTTTCCGCAGATGGACCAACCGTGGCTCGATGCGCTGGAACATGCGGCGCCGCCGTTGCAGGAGGTTTTTCTCACCGCCGCCCAACGCGAAATGCGCGAGGACAGCGTCCAGGCCATCGCAAGCGCGAGCACTGAACTGGCGCGCCTGCGCGCACTCGAGCACGACGTGCGTTGGGGCACGACGCAAATGGCTACGGAGAAGCAGGATCGCCTGCGCCAGTACCTCGCCGCCCGTAGTGAACTTCAGGCCGGCGACCAGATGGTGCTGAAGGATCTGCGCGTGCAAGCGCGGGCCCGGCAGCGCTGGGGACTGGGTGTACCCCTACTGCTGATCGGCGTAGCGGCTTTGCTGTTGTTCGGGCGTCGCGGGCCCTTCCGGGGCGGACGCTAAGCCGCGCTTTTGCACTAGCCGCATCAGGCGCCGTTCTCGTGCGGCCGTGTGTCTATCATTCGACTTTCCGTTTGGCGTCGGTGACCATCCACGCTCTGCCCCTGCGTGATGCTCGGGTGACGCCGGCGCTGCGCCGAAGGACCATTGGTTGCCCTTCTTGGTCTGGTGCATCTCCGGGTCACGTTGGCCCTCGGCGTTCTTGGTGGAGCTGGGCGCCGCGATGATGGTGGCGTCCACGATGCTGCCTCGCTTGAGCAGCAGGCCCTTGCGCGCCAAGTGCGCGTTA
>JBBQNG010000169.1:0-9338 GCA_038329645.1 Burkholderiales bacterium | reverse complement strand
CACCCAGATCGGTTTGACCTGGTAGTTCGAGGTGAGCAGGTCCGTGCCTGCAGCGATCAGGCTGCCTTCGGACCGCGCCGCCCGGCCGGTCACCCCGGATACCGGGGCAGTGACGAGTGTGTACGAGAGGTTGAGCTCGGCCTGCCTGACCGCGGCCTCCGCCGCCTGCTGCGTTGCGGCCGAGAGCTTGGAGGTCGAGGTGGCGTCGTCGTATTCCTTCTGGCTGATTGCGCGTTCCGCTGCCAGCGACTTGAGGCGCGTGGCTTCGCGGTTGGCCTGCTCGCCGCGGGCGCGCTCCTGCGCGAGCTGCGCGCGCGCCTGTGCGAGCGCGATCTCGAACGGCGCCGGGTCGATCTGGAAGAGCGGCTTGCCGGCGCCGACGACGTCGCCTTCGTTGTACAGGCGCCTGAGGAGGATGCCCGCCACGCGGGCGCGTACCTCGACTTCCTTGGAGCCTTCGGCCTGGCCCACCACGTCGAGGCGGACGGGCACGCGTTGGGGCTGCACTGTGACGATCCTCGCCTGCACGGCCGGCGGCGCGGCGGAGGGCGCGGGGCCCGACGGGCTGCAGGCGGCGAGCAAGGTTCCGAAGAGGGCGCAGGCAATGCTACGAAGACGATCGCGGGCAAAGGATCGAAGCGGCATGGGGAATCCGGTCAGACGGAGGCGCGGGGGCAAACCGCGGGGGCAACCAATTGTACGTTGAGTGTTTCCCTGCCCGCGAGGGCGGGTAAGTAACAGGATTGTGAAGATTCCGGCTTACGGAGCCCGGCGGCGCACTAGTCCTGTGCGTACGGCCGCGTCACCGTGAGGCGCACCGTCAGGTCAGCCTTGATTGCGATGCGCACGAGCGCTTCGAGGCTGAAGGCCTGCGCCGTGCCGTTTACGAGCTGGTGCAGGCGCGAGCGGGACAGGCCCAGGTATTCGGCCAGCTCGCCCTGCCTCATGTCGTAGTGCTTCAGGCGCGCGCGGATTGCGGCGAGGGTCTGTTTGCGCATTGCGAGGACGGGATCGGCGGCCATGGAACTCTCCAGACGGGGGAATGTACCGGTAACGATACACCAATTGGCGGGAGAATGGCGCCAGTGCTGGATATTGAGAATATAAAGTCCGAAAATAGGGTCCTAAACCCCCAGGTACCGGCGCCAGATCCCATGGTCCGAATCCAGCTGTGCCGATGTCCCCTCCCAGGCCACCCGTCCGCGCTCGATGATGGTGTGGCGGTCGGCGAGCCTGATCAGCCTCTCGACGTACTTGTCGATGACGAGGATGGTCTGCCCGGCCGCGCGCAGGCCGGCCAGGCATTGCCAGATCTCCTCGCGGATCAGCGGCGCGAGGCCTTCGGTGGCCTCATCGAGGATCACGAGGTGCGGGTTGGTGACCAGGGCCCGCCCGATGGCGAGCATCTGCTGCTCGCCTCCTGAGAGCTGGTTGCCCATGTTGGCCGCGCGCTCGGCGAGGCGCGGGAACAGGCCGAACACCTTGTCCACCGTCCAGGGCGCTGCGCTGCCGTTGCGATTGCCCTCGAAAGCCGCGAGGTTCTCGCGCACGGTGAGGTTGGGAAAGATCTGGCGCCCTTCAGGCACCAGCGCCACCCCTGCGCGCGCGATGCGGTCGGGCGATGCGCCTTCGATGCGCTTGCCGCGGAACTCTATGGTGCCACCCCTGCAGGGCGTCAGCCCCATGATCGACCGCACAGTAGTGGTCTTGCCCATGCCGTTGCGCCCCAGCAGCGCAACGACTTCGCCGGTGCGGATCTCCATGTCGATCCCGAACAGGACCTGGCTCGCGCCGTAGGCGGTCTCGAGGCCGGAGACGCGGAGCAGCGCGCCGCTCATGCCGGCCCGCCGTCGCCGAGCTCATCGCCCAAATACGCGCGCCGCACATCCGCGTTGTTGCGGATCGCGTCGGGTGTACCCGTCGCGACTACGGTGCCGCTCACCAGCACTGAAATTCGGTCGGCAAGGCGGAATACTGCGTCCATGTCGTGCTCGACCAGCAGCACGGAAATCGTGCCACGAATTTTCTGGATCAGCCCGATCATGCGCTGCGACTCGTCCGGCCCCATGCCGGCCATGGGTTCGTCCAACAGCACGAGCTTGGGGTCGGTCGCCAGCGCGAGGCCAACTTCCAGGCTGCGCTGCTCGGCGTGCGCAAGGCTGCCTGCGAGCATGCCAACGCGATTCTCAAGGCCGACGCGCGCTGCAATCGCGCGCGCCTCCTCGTCCAGCACGGTTTCGCGCGCCACGGGCCGCCAGAAGGCGAAGCTCGAGCCGCTGCGCGCCTGCACCGCCAGCGCGAGGTTCTCTCCCACCGTGAGCCTGCGGAAGATGCTGGTGATCTGGTAGCTGCGCGCCAGGCCCGTCCTGACGCGATCGTGCTGCGGCATCGAGGTGACGTCGGCGCCGCCGAACACGATCCGGCCGGCGTCCGGCGCGAGGCTGCCCGAGATCTGCGCAATGAGCGTGGTCTTGCCGGCGCCGTTCGGCCCGATCAGCGCGTGGACTTCGCCGGGCGCGACTTCGAGCGTGACGCCGTCAGTGGCCACCACACCGCCGAAGCGCTTTTCGAGCCCTTCGATGCGCAACAGGGCGCTATCCATTGCGGTCCCTGCGCCTGAATAGCCCCGCGATGCCCTGCGGCGCGTACAAGACCACTGCGAGCATGGCGACGCCCACGGCGAGGAGTGAATGCTGCTGGTAGTTCGGATAGAGCGCGGCCAGCCAGCCGATCTTGTGGTTGGCGAGCAGCTCTTCGAGTCCCAGCAGCCCGAGCGCGCCGATCAGGCCGCCATAGAGGTGGCCGACGCCTCCGAGGATGACCATGATCATGAGCTTGCCCGACTCGGTCCAGTGCAGGATGCCGGGGTTCACATAGCTGTTCTGGTTGGCGAGCAGCGCCCCGGCCAGCCCCCCGAGCGCACCGGCGATGACGAAGCAGGCGAGCTTGAAGCGGAAGGCCGGGTAGCCGATGGCCTCCATGCGCACTTCGTTCTCGCGGATCGCCTGGATCACGCGGCCGAAGCGCGCGTTGACGAGGCGCGAGACGAGATAGATCGCGGTGGCGAGGATGGCCAGCACCACGTAGTAAAAGGCGATGTCATCCTTGAGATCCAGCCCGAATCCGGGCGACGCACGCCGTGCGAGCGTGAGGCCCTCGTCGCCGCCGTAGGCCTTCATCGAGATCGTCAGGTAGTAGATCATCTGGGCGAAGGCGAGCGTGATCATGATGAAGTACACGCCGCGGGTGCGCAGGGATATCGCCCCGACCGCGAGTGCCAGCAGGCCCGAGACAGCCATGGCGAGCGGCCATCCGATCCAGGCGCTGGTGATGCCTTCGACGATCATCACCGAAGCCGTGTAGGCGCCCGCGCCGACGAAGGCCGCGTGCCCGAACGAGATCATGCCGCCATAGCCCAGCACCAGGTTCAGGCTGGTCGCGGCCAGCGCATAGATGAGGATGCGGCTCGCCATGGTCACGTAGTAAACCTGGTCGAGCGACTGCATTGCGACCGGGAAAGCGATCGCGAGAAGCAGCACCAGGACGGGAAGGGCGCGGCGCATGCCTAGCCCCGCGCCGGGAAGAGGCCCTGCGGACGCCAGAACAGCACGCCCGCCATGAGCACGTAGATGAGGATGGACGCGAGCGCGGGGCCGATCGCGCTGGCAAATGCAGGGGTGACGAACGTCTTGAGGATGAGCGGCAGGAAGGCGCGGCCCATGGTGTCGACAAGGCCGACCAGGATCGAGCCGACCAGCGCGCCGCGGATCGAGCCGATGCCGCCGATCACGATGACCACGAAGGCGAGGATCAGGATGTTCTCGCCCATGCCGACCTGCACGGCCAAGATGGGCGCGAGCAGGGCGCCCGCAATTGCGCATAGCGCGGCGCCGAACCCGAACACCATGGTGAACAGCATCTTGATGTCGACGCCCATCGCCATTGCCATCTCGCGGTTGGACGCGCCAGCCCGCACGAGCATGCCGACGCGCGTCTTCGCGACCACGACGTAAAGCAGCACCGCCACCGCGAGGCCGACGCCGATGATGAGGAGCCGGTAGGCGGAATAGGGCATGCCGGGCAGCAGCTGCACCGGGCCGGCCAGCGCGTCGGGCGCGGAAAGCGGCATGTCCGAGCCCCAGATCATGCGCACGACCTCGTTGATGATCAGGATCAGCGCGAACGTGGCGAGCACCTGGGACAGGTGGTCGCGCGCGTAGAGCGTCCTCAGGATGGCGACTTCCAGCAGCATGCCGACTACGGCGGTGGCCGGGATGGCGAGCAGCACGCCCAACGCAAACGACCCGGTGGCCTGCACGAGCGTGGCGGCAAGGAACGCGCCGACCATGTAGAGCGAGCCGTGCGCGAGGTTGATCATGTCCATGATGCCGAACACCAGCGTGAGGCCGGCGGCGAGCAGGAACAGCATCAGGCCGAACTGCAGGCCGTTCAACGACTGCTCGAGGATCAGGATCGCGGACATGGCGGAGGTGAAATAAAAAAGGGCGGGGCGCGAGGCCCCGCCCTTCAGAGCGTCGGCGGTTTGCCTATTTCATCTTGCAATCTTGAACGTAGGCGTCGCCGTGGTCCTTGAATACGGCGGACAGCGTCTTGTTCACCAGCCGCCCCTGCGAGTCCTTGCCGACGACGCGCAGGTAGTAGTTCTGGATCGGGTACTGGTTGGCGTTGAACTTGAATGGGCCATGCGTCGACTCGAACCGTACGGACTTGAGCGCCCGGCGCAATGCTTCCTTGTCCTCGACCTTGCCCTTGATGGCTTTCACCGCCGCGTCGATCATCAGCGCCGAATCGTAGGCCTGCGCGGCGAACACCGCGGGCAGGCGCTTGTATTCCTTCTCGAATTCCGTGACAAAGCGCTTGTTGACTGCGTTGTCGAGATCGAGCGCCCAGTGCGAGGTGTCGATCAGGCCCAGCATCGGGTCGCCCACCGAGCGGATGACGTCCTGGTCGGAGCCGAAGCCGGGCGTGATGAGCTGGATGTCTTTTGACAGCCCCGCGCCGACGAACTGCTTGATGAAGTTGATCCCCATGCCGCCGGGCAGGAAGACGTAAAGGGCGTCGGGCTTCGCCGCGCGGACCTGTGCGAGCTCGGCGGAGTAGTCGAGCTGCCCGAGCTTGGTATAGACCTCTTCGGCGACCTTGCCCTTGTAGAAGCGCTTGAACCCCGCAAGCGAATCCTTGCCGGCCTGATAATTGGGCGCGATCAGGTAGGTGCTCTTGTAGCCCTTGTCGGTGGCGTGCCTGCCGGCGGCTTCATGGAACGCGTCGTTCGGCCACGAGGCGACGAAAAACCACGGGTTGCAGTCCTTGCCAGCGAGCGGCGACGGGGCCGCATTGGGGCTCACGTAGGGAATCTTCGCGTTGAACGCCTCGGGCACCGCGGCGAGCATGATGTTCGAGAACACGATGCCCGAGAGGATATCGACCTTGTCGAGGCGCACGTATTTCTCGGCCAATTGCTTGCCCACCTCGGGCTTGAACTGGTCGTCGCCCATGAGGAGCTCGACCGGCAACCCGCCGAGCTTGCCGCCATTGAGCTTGATCGCAAGCGTGAATGCATCGCGGATGTCGACGCCGATTGCGGCGCTGGGCCCCGAAAGCGTCGAGATATAGCCGATCTTCAGCTTGTCGGCGGCGCTCGCACTGCCGGCGAGCAACAGCGACGTGGCGACGGCTAAGGCATTGGCGGCAAGTGGCTTGCGCATGGTTATCCCCCTCGTAAAACTGCATTCTACTGCAGCCCGCTGGGAGGATAGAATACCTGCGTCCGCCGATTCGTGGACGCGGGAGGAAAATGCCAGACAGCAGTGCATCGCGCACTTTCGTGGCGCAGCAGGAAGGCGAGCCTGTAGACGCCGGCTGGGTAAAGCGCCGCGCGAAGGCGCTGGGCGCCGACCTGGTGGGGATTGCGAGCGCGAAAACGCTCAATGCCTTCCCGCCCGACCCGCGCTGGCCGCAGACCCCCGACCGTATTTCGCCGTATTGCAAGAGCGTCATTGTCATCGTGCAGCGCATCCCGGCAGGTGCGTTCCGCTGCAAGACCAACACGCCGGTGCAGTACCTTGACATGCTGATCCTGCGCAAGATGGACAAGGTCGCGTTCCGGCTCGCCGACGAGCTCGAGCGCCGCGGCCATCCCTCGCTCGTTACCGCCGCGCAGGAAACCGAGTGGACCTACAAGCGCGCGAGCTACGGGCGCCTGTCGACCCGCCATCTCGGCGTCGAGGCCGGCCTGGGCACGCTGGGGCTGGAGGTCAACATCCTCACGCCCGAGTTCGGGCCGCGCGTCTACCTGACCGGTATCCTCACGGAGCTCGAGCTGGAGCCCGACCAGCCGATCACCGAGCAGGTCTGCATAGGCGAATCGTGCAGCCGGTGCCTTCATTCGTGCCCGGCCGACGCGGTGCTGCAATGGGGCATCGACAAGCGCAAGTGCGCCACTGAGGCGCAGGAATTCGGCTTCGCCTCGATGCTCGGGATTTTCGACCGGCTGTTCGCGGCCCCCGAAACGGCGCGGGATACTTTCCGCTCGCGCGACTTCTTCGGCTTCTGGCAGGGGCTCTTGCGCGTGGTGGGATCCTTCGGCGACTGCCCGCGCTGCCTGGCGGTGTGTCCGGTAGGCAACGACTACCACGCGCACCTCGCCGATTTCCAGAAAGTCATCCCCGAGAAGACGCCCGAGAAAGTCGCGCTCGCCAAGCAGTACAAGGCGAAGCGCGTCGCCCATGAAACCGGGGCGCCCGAGGCGGAGCTCCCCGGCCTGTCGGAGTGGAACGAGCGCTGGGTCGGGCCAGAGGGCTACAAAGGCATGGTCGCCAGGCAGATGCAGCAGTTCAAGCGGGAACAGGAAGAGCGGGCCGCCGCGGAAGCGAAGGAGAAGGCCTGATGCCTGCAATGTTCAAAAAGCCGCTCAGCGCGGCCGAAATCAAAGCCAAGGCGCGCGAGCTGGGTGCCGACCTCGTCGGCATTGCCAATGGCGCGGAGCTCGATGCGCACCCGCCCGATCCGGCCAATCCGAAGCGCCCCTCCGACATCACCGAGCTCGATTCGGGTCGCGTGATCGTGCTCGCCAGGCGCCTCAACCATGGCGTGGCGCGCATCCTTCCGTGGGGCGACCGACACAAGTACTACAACGACGAGCTCACCCTCACGATGCTCGAGGAAACCTCGCTCGAGCTGGTGCTTTGGCTGGAGGACTGCGGCTATCCGGCGGTCATCGTGCCGCCGACGCACGTGGACCCGTGGCGCTACAAGGGCGACCCGGCCGAGCACCAGACCACGCTCCTCTCGCTGCCGCATGCCGCGGTCGAGGCGGGGCTGGGCACCCTGGGCCTCAACCTGCAGCTCCTCACGCCCGAATTCGGTCCGCGCGTATTGCTCACGGCGGTGCTCGTCACGGTGGACGTCGAGTGCGACAACCGCACGGAAAAGTCTTTGTGCCTCGGTCCCGAGTGCGGACGCTGCCTGCAAACTTGCCCGGGCGATACGGTCAGGCACTGGGACCGCGACTGGGAGGCGTGCGATACCTACCGCTCGCCGTACGGCTTCAAGAAGCTCACCGGCCAGATCGAGGCGATCATGCAGGCGCCGAGCGCCAAGGAAAAGAACGATCTGCTGCGTTCCGAGACCGCTTTCAATTTGTGGCAGAGCATCCTGCGCGGCTCGGGGGCGATCACCGGTTGCCGGCGCTGCGCGGACGTGTGTCCGGTGGGCGCTGACTACGCGCCGATGCTCGCCGATGCGCTCGACAAGATCCCCGAAAGCTCGGATGCGAAGCAGGCGCGCCTTGATGCGATGCAGGCAGCAGAGCGCGCGTCGATCCCGTCGCCGGAATACGAAGCGTCGCGCCGCTGGATAGGCGAGCGCGTCTACCTGTACAAGAAGGGCTGAGGATGCCGCTGCCGCTGCCGAAATCGAGAAAGGAAATCGCAGCGCTGCAGTCCAAGCGCAAGGTCGTCGCCCTCGAGCATGCGAAGCGCGCACCGTTTTTCCGCGGCAAGCTCGACCACGTCAATGCCGCCAGGCTCGACGATCCCGACGAGTGGCGCAAGATCCCGATCCTCGACAAGGACATGCTGCGCTCGCTCACGGACGCGCAGTTCTATGCGGATTTCTGCGTCAAGCCGGAGGGCGGCATCGCCGAATACTGGCGTTCCGGCGGCTCGACCGGCAAGCCCCTGTTCTATCCCCGCAGCCATACCGATATCCGTTACGGGCTGCTTTCGTTCAGGCGCACGCTCGATCTCGCCGGCTGCAAGCCCGGGGACTCGGCGCATGTGTCGTTCCCGCTCGGCATCCATCCGGTGGGACAGATCTTCGCGCGTTGCGCGGGGGACGCCGGGGTTGCAGTCAACTGGGCGGGCGCAGGCAACAGCACGCCGTCGGCGATCCAGCTCGAGCTGATCCGCAGCCTCGCGCCGACCGTCTGGATGGGAATGTCGAGCTACGGCCTGCACTTGGCGAACCTCGCGGATGCGCGCGGCATCGACCTGGCCGCCGGCAGCGTGACCAGGATCCTGTGCTCGGCCGAGCCGCTGTCGGACGCGAAGCGCACCAAGATCGCGCGCAGCTGGGGTGCGAGTGTGTTCGACAACTTTGGCATGACCGAGGCGGGCATGATGGGCGGAGAGGACGGCAGGCCGGGCGGATTCCGCATCTGGACCGACATGCACTACATCGAGGTGCTCGACCCGGTGACTTACGCGCCGGTCAAGGAAGGCGAGGTCGGCACGCTGGTGGTGACGCCGCTGTGGACCAACAACGCCACGCCTTTCCTGCGCTGGAGCGCCGGGGACCTCGTCGTTTATTCCGAGGCGGATGATGCGTCCGGGCCGTTCTCGGTGTTCCCCAAGATCCGCCATACCCACCGCACCACCGGCTTTTTCAAGGTGAGCGGCGTCAACGTCAACCACCCGGAATTCGAGGATTTCGTGTTCCAGAATGCGCACCTCAACGATTTCAAATGCGAGCTGGTGACGGTCAGCGATCGCGAAATCCTGCGCCTTTCGGTGGAGTTGCGCCGCGGCGCCAATCCCGAGGCGGTCCTGGGCGAGCTGGTGCAGGGCGTGAAGGTGACGTTTGAGGTCACCCCCGAGCTGGTGTTGCTCGAGACGGGGACGCTGGCAAAAGAGTTCGAATCCAGCGTCAAGGCGCCGCGCTTTACCGACAGCCGGCAATAGCCGGCGTCACGCCTCAGCGGGCCGCGGCTGCCCTTGCGTGCCGGGCCGCCTCAAACAGCGGCATCACCCGCGGCAGGTTGGCCTCGATGTCCTTGATGCGGTTCGCGTGGCCCGGATGGGTGGACAGGAACTGCGGCG
>JBBQNG010000168.1:0-9497 GCA_038329645.1 Burkholderiales bacterium | reverse complement strand
CCGTTTGTAACCACACCTGCAGAGGTGGTCGACCGCATGCTCGAGCTCGCCGGCACACGCTCGGAGGACTACGTGGTGGACCTCGGCTCGGGCGACGGCCGCATCGTGATCGCGGCGGCAAGCAAATTCGGCGCGCGCAGCCTGGGCCTCGAACTCGACCCGAAACTCGTCGCCCAAAGCAGGCAAAGCGCCCGCGCGGCAGGGGTCGAAGGCCGCGCGGAATTCCGCGTCGAGGACGTGCTGCGCGCCGATTTTTCGCGCGCCACCGTGGTGACCGTGTACCTGCTGCCCGGGCTCATGGCGCAGCTCTCGCCGGTGTTCCTCGACGGCCTGCAGCCGGGCTCGAGGATCGTGACCCACGCGTTCGTCTTCCCGAGCTGGAAGCCCGACCGCATCGAGAAGATCCGCCTGGCCGTGCCGCATCCTTCGCAGGGCGACGAGAGCACGATTTTCATGTGGATCGTGCCGGCCAAGGCGCGCGGCGCGTGGCGCGCCACCACTCCCGAGGGCGAATGGGACCTGCAAGTCGACCAGAATTTCCAGGAAATCGAGGTGGCGGGGATGCGCAACGGGACGAAGCTCGACATCAGGCAGGCCAAGCTCGAAGGCCGCGCCCTTGTTTTCTCGGGGGCTCTGGGCGGCGCGCCCTTTTCTTTCCAGGGCGAAGTCGGGACCGGCCGCATCGAGGGGCAGGGGGAACTCGGCAGCCGCAAATTTCCGATGGTGTTCAACAAATGAAAGTCGCCGATTCGATCGCCGCGACGCTCAAGGCCTACGGCGCCCGGTGGGCTTTCGGCATTCCCGGCAACGACGTGCTCGAAACCGTGCGTGCGTGCGAAGAGGCGGGCATCGAATTCGTGCTGGGCAAGAGCGAGCCGTCGTGCGCGTTCATGGCCGATGCGGTCTACCAGCTCACTGGCCGGCCGGCGGTGCTGATTCCGGCGCTCGGCCCCGGGATCTCGAACGCAATGTCTGGCATCGCGGGCGCGATGCAGGAGCGCTCGGCAATCGCCGTGCTGTGCGGCGAGATGGCCACCAGGCAGATGGGCGTCTACAACCACCAGGTGTTCGACCACGTCGCCCTGGCGCGCCCGGTGACCAAGTACGCCGAGAACCTCAACCCGCAGCGCGCCGCGCAGCAGGTTGCCAAGGCCCTCGACATCGCGCTCGCCTATCCCGCGGGACCGGTGTTGCTCAATATTCCGGCCGATTTCAACCGCGCAGCCGCGGCCACGGAAGAACCGAAGGGCCCGGCGCTCCGCGCCCTCACTGCGCTTGCGCCCGATTCGGTTGCCGCGTTGCGCGCAAAGCTTGCCGGCGCCAAGCGACCGGTGGCCCTTGCGGGTCGCGGGGCGTTGCTGGCAAACACCCCGGCGGCGTTTCGAAAATTCGTCGAGGCATGGAAGCTGCCCTTCCTCACGACCTACAAAGCAAAAGGGATCGCGGGCGACACCCATCCGTTGTGCCTGGGCAGCGTCGGGCTCTCGCCTGTAGTCGATGCCGAGAACCTCGTGCTGATCAAGGAAGCCGACAGCATCGTGCTGGTGGGTTTCGACCCCATAGAGCTGCGCGACGCGTGGCTGGACGCCTGGCCGCAGGCGCTGCCGGTGATCAGCATCGACTGGGCGGCGCTCAACCATCGCATCTTTCCGGTCGGCGAGGAAGCCTTGGGCGACGTGCCTTCGATCCTCGCCCAGCTCCTGCCGGCTTCCCCGGCCAGCAACGCGTGGTCTGCGGAAAGATTCGCCACGCTGCGCGCCAAGGTAGCCTACATCGTGCGGCCGCGGTCGCCGGCCAAGGGCATCAGCCCGGCGGCGCTGTTCCGCGCGGTGAGCGAGCAGGCGAAGGACGACTGGATCATGACCGTGGACGTGGGCGCGCACCGCATCCTCGCCAACCACGTGCTCCAGTGCCGCACGCCGGGCCAGCTCATGCAATCGAACGGCCTGGGCTGCATGGGCTATGCGGTGCCGGCGGCGATTGCCGCGCAGCTCGTGCATCCCGAACGGCCCGTCGTCGCCATGCTCGGCGACGGCTGCATGCTCATGACGCAGGGCGAACTGGCGCTGGCCGCGGAACGCGAGTTGCCGATCGTTGTCGTGGTCCTCAACGACGACGCGCTGGCGCTGATCAAGCTCAAGCAGTCGAAGATGAACATGTCGCCGCGCGCCACCGACTTCCGCTCGCCGGATTTCGCGAAGATCGCGGAAGGCTTCGGCGCCAGAGGCGTGCGCGTGGACACGATCGACGCCTTCGGCAAGGCGCTTTCCGAGGCGGTGGCGGCGCGGCGCTTTACCGTCATCGACGCACAGGTGGATCCATCCGAATACTGGGAACAGATGTAGGGGTTGCGAAAGCGCTGGCCGCGGCGGCGCTCCTTGTGCTGTGCGGTCCGGCCCGTGCGATCGCGCCGGGCGACCACGCGATCACGCTCGGCGGCGGGTACGACGCGCGCGCCTATATCCTGCACGTGCCGGCGAAGCTCGAGGCGAAGCCCGCGCTGGTCCTCAATTTCCATGGCGGCGGCGGCAACGCGCCGGCGCAGCAGAAGTATTCGCGCATGGATGCGGTGGCCGACAAGGAAGGATTCATCGTCGCCTACCCCGAGGGCACCGGGCCTTTCGACGGCAAGTTCGAGACCTGGAACGCGGGCGGCTGCTGCGGCAGCGCGGTGCGCGACCATGTGGACGACGTGGGGTTCGTGCGGCGCGTGCTGGCCGACATCGAGCGCCGCCAGGCGTATGACCCTGCGCGCGTCTATGCCACGGGCCTGTCGAACGGCGCGATGATGGCTTATCGCCTGGCCGCCGAGTTGTCCGATCGCATTGCGGCCATCGCCCCGGTCGCGGGGACGATTGCGGTCGAGCATCTGCCCATCGCGCGCTCGGTGCCGGTGATGCATTTCCACAGCGTCGACGATCCGCGCGCAAATTACGCCGGCGGGCTGGGGCCGCCTTTCCCGATGACCAACTCGCGCGTCTTGCACCTTGCCGTCGAGACTGGGCTTGCCGGATGGGCGCAGGCCAACGGTTGCGCGACGCCGATGCAAGCCCGCGACAAAAAAGAATGGCAGGGCCACACCGCAACCTTGTATGCCTACCCGAAATGCCGCGCCGAGGTGCTGCTGTGGAAGCTGACCGGCGCGGGGCACGTCTGGCCGGGCGGCGAGCTGGACTATTTCCCCAAGCTGCTCGGCCCCGGTACCGCGGTGATCGATGCCAACGAGGAGATGTGGCGCTTCTTTGCGCGCCACCGCCTGCCGCCCAAGTAGCTGGCCGGACCGCATTTCATCCTTCCCTCTGCGGCCACTCCGGCTTGTGATGGCCCAGCGGCACCGGCGGCCGAGCCCAGCGGCCGGGGGTTGCGGAGAGCTGCACGATCGGCCTCAGGTGGCGGATGCGGCCGTCCGGCGCGTCCACTTCCATGCACAGCCTGTCGATTTCGTCCTGCGCAAGCTCTTCGGGCAAGCCCGTGAGCGCCGATTGCGGCACCAGCCCGCGATCGAGGATCCACTGCCCCGTACGCGCGAGCGACACGCGCACCAGCCAGCTGCCGCCTTCGCGCGCGCGGCGCGCAAGCGCGACCATCGCTCCCAGCGCCATGAGATGGCCGGCCACGTAGTCGATCGCCGAGACCGGCAGGTAACGCGGCGCCGAAGCGGTGCCCGCAGATCTTCCTTCCTCGTGCGCAATGCCGCTCACGCATTGCACGATGGTGTCGAACCCGCGGCGCATCCGCCACGGGCCGGTGTTGCCCCAGGCGCTCAAGGCGATGCACACGATGCCGGGCCGCATCGCGGCCAGCGCCTCGGCCGAGAATCCGCGGCCCTTGAGCGCGCCCGGGCGGTAGGATTGGGAGAACACGTCGGCTTCGCCCACCAGCCTTTTCAGCGTCTCGCTGCCTTCGGCCGTGCGCAGGTCGATCCGGGTGGAGAGCTTGCCCAGGCCCGTGTCGAGATCGACCTGCCCGGAATCGGGCAGGTGCCCGGCGGTCACCTTGAGCACGTCTGCGCCGTGCTCGGCCAGCACCCGCGCGCAGGTCGGCCCCGCCAGCACGCGAGTTAGGTCGAGCACGCGCACGCCACTCAAGGGACGTAGCCCGCCCGGTCCGCCACGGCCGACCCTGCCCGGCAGCGGCTGCGGCGCGCATTCGCCGATGCGCTTGATCTTGATGAGCGGCTGGAGCGCGACCGCTTGCGACTGCGGGTGTTCGGCCCATTCGTCCGCGGTGCGCACGAACCCCGCGCAGCCGCCGGCCGCATGGATCGCGTCTTCCAGAGCTTCGGCGTCCCAGCCGGCGCTGGCTATCTTTGCCGCTTCGCGATCGGCAGGGCCGCCCAGGACCTTGAGCGCCGCTTCGCGATGGTTGGCGAAATTGCAGTGGATGCTGATCCAGCGGCCGTTCTTCGCCGGGTAGAGGCCGGAGAACGCATCCCAGATCGGCGGCAGCGGCTTGCCGTCTACCTGAAGGTAGCGCGCGCTGCGCAGCGACGCGACCGCCGCGCGCACATCTACCGCAATGTCCTGGCGGCTCCCGCCGCGCTGGCGCCAGAGGGCGTCCGCCGCAAGGCCGGTCGCGGCGAGGGCCGCCGATCCGGCCGCGCCGATGCGGTAGCGCACCGGGAGGACGGGGTCGTTGCCCGGGATGCTCACCTGGCCGGGCAGCGGCGGCTCCATGCGCGTGAGCTCGATCAACTCTTCGAGCGCTTGTTTTGCGATCCGGGACATGGCTTGAGGTTTTCGCACAGAATGCGGGGTGCACGCAAGAAGGCACGCGGGGAAAAGCCCAGGAGGCGAAAGACATGCTGGAGTTCGAATACCTGTGCGACCTCAGGGTCGACGTGGGCGAGATCGTGACCATGGGGCCGGCTCAGCGCAAGGCGCGCCAGGTCCTTCTTACCGCATACCAACTCCTATGAGCGCCATGAGACTCCGCACCTGCGTCACGATTCTGCTTGCCTGGCTTTGCGCCTCCGCCGCCTTTGCCCAGGATCCGGCCGCGTCGTGGCCGAACAAGACGGTGCGCCTGATCATCCCGTTCTCGCCCGCCGGTGGCACCGATTTCCAGGGTCGCATCCTGGCGAACGAGATGAGCCGCATCTTCGGGCAGCAGTTCGTGATCGACTACAAGCCCGGGGCCGGCAGCAACATCGGCGTGGCCGAGCTCGCGCGGAGCGCGCCCGACGGCTACACGCTGGGCTGGATCACGGTGGCCTCGCACGCGATCAACCCCACGCTGTACGCGAAGATGCCGTTCGACCACATCAAGGACTTCGCGCCCGTGTCGATGGTCGGCACCTACCCCAACCTGCTGGTGGTCAACAACAACCTGCCGGTGAAGACGATCTCCGACCTGATCGCTTTGCTCAAGAAAGAGCCCGGCAAGCACTCGTTCGCCTCCTCGGGGCAGGGCACGACGCTGCACCTGTCCGGCGAGATGTTCAAGATGATGACCGGCACGAACATGCTGCACATCCCGTACAAGGGCGGCGGCCCGGCGCTGACCGACGTCTTGGGCGGTGTGGTGGACATGACCTTCGGCAACATGCCCACGGTGCTGGCGCAGTCGAAAGGCGGCAAGGTGCGCGCTGTTGCGGTGACTTCGGCCGAGCGCTGGTTCAGCGCGCCCGACGTCCCGGCGATCGCGGAGACCGTGCCGGGCTTCGTTGCGATGTCCTGGCACGGCGTGGCTTTTCCCGCCGGCACGCCGCCTTCGATCGTCGACAAGCTGGCCGCGGCGATGCAGCGCTCGCTCTCGTCGGCCGAGGTGAAGGAGAAGCTCGCGGCGGGCGGGTCGATGGCGATGCCAATGACGCCGCAGCAGTTCGCGGCCTACATCAGGGAAGACACCGAGCGCTGGGCGCCGATCATCAAGGCGTCGGGCGCCAAGGTGGAATAATAAATGGGGTCAGACCCTATTTTTCGGGCACTAAATTGGCCGGATTCGTTTTCATAGATCGGCTCCCGGCGCCGCTCTGCTGTCAAGTTTTGTATCGATACCGGTACATCACGCTCCCAAATTCGCCGGGCTTGCCTTGAGCTCCCCGCGCTCCACCTTCGTCACGATCTCGGTCAATTTCGTATGGCTCGGCGCCGCGACGCCGACCTCGGCGCCCTTGGCCGCGATGTAGCCGTTCATCGCATCGATCTCGGTGCGCCGGCCTTTGAGCATGTCCTGCGCCATCGACGGGCGCTGGATGTCGGCGCGCGGGTTGGCGACGTCCTTCGGCGTGAACGCTGCATCGACTTCCTTGAACGCCTCGGCATTGCGCTCGGCCGCGAGCGCGAGCTTCTCCGGGTCGAGGCCCTTGATCTTCTCGAGCTGGAAGCCCAGTGCTTGCCCTACGCGCACGCCCTCGCCCGCGAGCTTGATCTGGAACTTGCGGATCGTCGCGTTGCGCCCGCAGTCGCCGGTGGTGAGCCCGGTGGCTGCGGTCACGCCGTTGCCCATACCGTTCTGGACCAGCTTCGTCCAGCGCTCGCCCCACAGGTTCGCGGTGGTTTTCGAGCTGTCGATCTGGCGGAACCAGCCGGCGAGCTCCTCGATCCTTTCGGTGATCCTGCCGTGCGGCTCGCCGATCCTGAACACGGTGTGCTTGTCGCCGCCCTTGGCCATCGTGCGGCGGATTTTGCCCGCTTCAAAAAGGTCTACCGAAATCAGCGAGGCCACCACGCCTACGGTTCTTCCCCAGCCCACGATGCCCGCGATCGTTTCCTCGTTGAGACAGTTCTGTAGCGACACCACGAAGCCCTGCGCCGAGAGGTAGGGCTTGATGAGCGCCGTGGCCCAGGCCGTGTCGTAGGATTTCATCGCCACAAACGCGACGTCGATCGGCGTCTTCGCCAGCGACTGCACTTCGGTCAGGTGCAGCGTCTTTGCCTTGGTGACCGTGAAGCGCTCCTCGGGCGTGAGGCCGTCGAGCTCGAGGCCGCGCTTGCGGATGATCTCGATGTGTTCGGGCCAGGGGTCGATCAGCGTGACGTCGTGGCCGAGGTGCGCGAGGGTGCCCCCGACATAGCCGCCGAGCGCGCCCGCGCCCACGAATGCAATCCTTTTGCCCATGCTGGCTCCTGAAGTGGAGGGCGCATCATAGCGACGAATCCGGCTACACTTCCTGACCCGCTTGCCGCATTTCACTTCGGAGATCGCATGAACGCACGAGTCCCCGCCGAGACCCTCGATCCGCAAACCGCCGCTGCGCCGCAGCACGGCGCGCCTCGTCCGATAAGTCAGCTGGAGATCGACCAGCGCGTGTTCGACCTCTACGACGAGTACTGCCACGGCGGCATCGACCGGCGCGAATTCCTCAAGCGTGCCGCTGTCCTCTGCGTGGGCGGGCTGGTCATGGCGCAGGCGCTGCTGCCCCGCTATGCCGAGGCGCAGACGATTTCGTTCACCGACGAGCGGATCAAGGGCACGTACGTCAACTATCCGTCGCCCGGCGGCAATTCCGGGCAGATGCGCGGGTACCTCGTGAAGCCAGTTGGGAACGGGCCTTTCCCTTCGGTGCTGGTGATCCATGAGAACCGCGGCCTCAACCCGTACATCGAGGACGTTGCGCGCCGCTGCGCGGTGGAGGGGTTTCTCGCCCTTGCGCCCGACGGCTTGTTTCCGGTGGGTGGTTATCCGGGCAACGACGATGACGGCCGCACGCTGCAGGGTAACCTGGACCAGGGCAAGCTCCGCACCGATTTGCTCAACGGCGCGCGTTTCCTCCAGTCGAACAAGCTGTCCAACAGCAAGCTCGGCGCGACCGGGTTCTGCTATGGCGGCGGCGCGGTCAACTGGCTTGCCACCGAGCTGGGCGCCGACCTGCGGGCCGGCGTGCCTTATTACGGTGCCGCCGCCGCGACAACGTCCGTGCCCAAGATCAAGGCGGCCCTGCTGCTGCAGTTCGCCGAGACCGACGCGAACATCAACGGGATGTGGCCGGCGTACGAGACGGCGCTCAAGGCCGCGAGTGCGCGGTACGAAGCTCATTTTTACCCGGGCACGCAGCACGGCTTCCACAACAACTCCACGCCGCGCTACCAGGAGGCGGCGGCAAAGCTTTCGTGGGAGCGCACGATGACGTTTTTCCACAAGCACCTGGCCTGACGCCATGGGACAACCCAGTCGCGTGGCCTCCGAGCCGGCAACCTACAGGACGATCAAGGTCTCCCCGCTCGCTGGCGCGCTGGGGGCCGAAATTTTCGGCGTGTCGCTTGCCGGCCTCAAAGACGATTCCGTGTGGGACGAGATCCACCGTGCGTTTCTTGCGCATTCGGTGATCGTGTTCCGCGACCAGAAGCTGGAGCCCGCGGACATCATGGCCGTGGGGGGGCGGTTCGGCCCGCCTTGCTTCTACCCGTTCGTCACCGGGATGGCGGACTTTCCGTACATCTTCGAGATCGTCAAGGAGCCTTCCGAGCAGCGCAATTTCGGCGGCGCGTGGCATTCGGACAGCTCGTACCAGGAGCAGCCGCCTTTGGCGACGCTTTTGTATGCGCTTGAGACCCCGAGTGCGGGTGGCGATACGTTGTTTACCAGCACCTATGCTGCCTACGACGCTTTGTCGGAGGGCATGAAGAAAATGCTCGCGCCTCTGGTTGGCGAGTTCAGCGGCGAGCTCAAGTACGCGGGTGGGCGGACGTCGCTTCACAAGGGCAATGCCGGGATGAAGATCCACGATACGGATAAGGCCAGCGAGTTCGAGGCCGAGCATCCGATCGTGCGCACCCATCCGGAGACGGGGCGGAAGACGCTGTACCTGTCGCGCAGCCATACCGTCAATTTCAAGGGCATGACCGAGGAAGAGAGCAAGCCGCTGATGGACTACCTGATTGCTCACCAGGTGCGGCCGGAGTTTACGTGCCGGGTTCGGTGGGCGCCGGGGACGCTGACGGTTTGGGATAACCGGTGTACGCAGCACAATGCGGTGAATGATTATCAGGGGCAGAGGCGGAGGATGAGGAGGTTGACGGTGGGGGCGCAGACGCCGGGGTAGGGTGAAAGTGTCCGCTAAGAAATCGGGAACGGGGGAGTGTCCTGCTTTCTGTGTTTGAGGCTTGAATGACTTTCGCGCCGTGGCGGCGTTCGTCGCTTGCGACGAACGTCCGACGCGGAGCGAAAGTCGGCGATTCATCTTACCCCTGGTGCCTTGTGAAGCGGTCCTGATACAGGATCGCGAATTGGTTCATCGCAGCCTTCCAGTTATGGGCTGCACGGCTCCACTCGGCGGTGATATTTCGTAGCGCCAGCCAAATCAGCTTGCTGGCCGCGTCGTCCGAGGGGAAATGGCCGCGGGTCTTGATGATCTTGCGCAGCTGCGCGTTCACGCTCTCGATCGAGTTCGTGGTGTAGATCACTCGCCGCATGTGTGGCGGAAACGCGAAGAACGGGATCACGTTCGACCACGCCCGGCGCCAGGCCGCCACCACGGTCGGGAATTTCTGGCCCCAGGGCCCGGCCGCGAATTCATCGAGCTCGGCTTCGGCCGCCTCGGCGCTGACGGCCGT
>JBBQNG010000167.1:0-9627 GCA_038329645.1 Burkholderiales bacterium | reverse complement strand
CAGGCCCAGCGCGCAGGCGACGAGGATGGCGAGCAGCACGAGGTTCAGTTTCGCCACGGCGCCCTCGTTCTTTCCGCTGTGCGCAGCGTGGCGCTTCGCGCACGCGGGTTGGCCCGGACTTCGGCAGCCGATGCCCTGACGGCGCGGCCGGCCGGCTCGAGCACTGCGAGCGGCATTTCGCTTGCCCGCAGCGGCAGGTCGCGCGGCAGGTCGGGCACACCCATGGCGCGGATGAACCGCTTGACGATGCGGTCCTCGAGCGAATGGAAGCTGATCACGGCAAGGCGAGCGCCGGGCGCGAGCCGCCGGGCCGCCTGGGGCAGGCTCAGCGACACTTCCTCAAGCTCCCGATTGACGAAAATCCGTAGAGCCTGGAAGGTGCGCGTCGCCGGATCCTGCCCGGCCTCGCGTGAGCGGACCGCTTCACCCACGAGCTTGGCAAGTTGCCGAGTGCGCCCGAGCGGCTCGGTTGCCCGAGCAGCAACAATCGCCGCTGCAATCTGTTTAGCAAACCGTTCTTCGCCATAGTCCCTGATCACCTCCCTGATGTCGGCCTCGCCCGCCCGTGCAAGCCACTGCGCGGCAGACTCTCCGCGCGTGGGGTCCATGCGCATGTCGAGCGGGCCGTCCAAGCGAAACGAAAAACCGCGCGACGCATCGTCGATCTGCGGCGAGGACACGCCCAGGTCGAACAGCACGCCATCCACCTGCGCGATGCCGAGGTCCGCCAGCACGGGGTCCAGCTCGGAAAAGTGCGCGTGCGCAATCGAGAAGCGGGGATCGGCGATCCTGCGCGCGGCTTCGATCGCCTCCGGGTCCCGGTCGAGCGCAACCAGGCGCCCGTGCGGCCCGAGCGCATCCAGGATCGCCTGCGAGTGCCCGCCGCGCCCGAAGGTCGCATCGACATAGATACCGTCCGCGCGTATCGCCAGCGCGCCTACCGCTTCGGAGAGGAGGACAGGCCTGTGCTCGGCCATCGGTGGGTTTGGGGAGGCTTCTCGCCGCGGTCACAGCGAGAAGTCCTCCATGCCGGGCGGAGGGGTAGAACCCGCATTTGCCTGCGCCTGCGTGAGCTTCGCTGTCCACAACCCGTGATCCCAGAGCTCGAAATAGCCGCCCTGGCCGAGCATCATCAGTTCGCGTTCGAGCTTTGCGTGAAGGCGAAGCGCCGGGGAAATCAGAATGCGGCCCGAAGCATCGGGCGCGAGGTGCTCCTCAAATCCGATGAGCAGTCGCTTCCACACGGCCATCTGCGGATTGAGTGCGGGGAATTTCTCCACCTTGGAGCGCACCGGATCCCAAGCCGCCATCGGATACAGGAGGAGGCAGCCGTCCGGATGCGCGGTTAGCACCAGCTCGGGAGCGCCTGCTGACGTGAGGGCCTCGCGATGACGCGTGGGAAGCGCGAGCCGCCCCTTTGCGTCAAGCGTGATGACAGCTGCGCCGTGAAATGTCCCGCCCATTGTCTTTGTCCCGGGGCGAATAGGTCCCATACCGCCAATATTCGCCACTTTTTTCTACCTTTTCCCACTTTATGCGAACCGATTGGGCAGGTCAAGGATTTTTTCTCTATTCAACAAGGACTTACGGTAGATTTATAGGGCGGAATCTAGGATTTAATATCACATATAAATCATATATTTAATAAATTAATCGAATGTAAATTCTCACACGTGGGCGAGACGGCTCGGCCGGCGCCGGTGTTCCCTCTAGAATCACGCCATGATCAATAAAATCGTCAACTCGCTCGAAGAAGCGGTCGCGGGCATCGCCGACGGCTCGACCATCCTCATCGGCGGGTTCGGGGGCGCGGGGATGCCCTCCGCCCTGATGGGCGCGCTCATTGAGCAGGGCGCGAAGGAACTCACGGTTGTAAATAACAACGCCGGTAACGCCGACAGCGGACTCGCTGCGCTCATCGCGGCGAAACAGGTGCGCAAGATCATCTGCTCGTTTCCGCGCCAGGCCGATTCGTGGCACTTCGACAAGGCCTATCGTGCCGGCGAGCTCGAGCTCGAACTGGTGCCGCAGGGCACCCTCGCCGAGCGCATTCGCGCCGCGGGTGCAGGCATCGGCGCATTCTTCACGCCGACCGCGTTCGGCACGCAGCTCGCGCAAGGCAAAGAGACGCGGCGCTTCGGCGATCGCGATTACGTGATGGAGCATCCGATCCACGCGGATTACGCGTTGATCAAGGCCGATCGCGGCGACCGCTGGGGCAATCTCACCTACCGCATGACGGCGCGCAATTTCGGTCCGATCATGGCGAGCGCCGCCCGGTGCACCATCGCGCAGGTGCGCGAAACCGTCGAGCTCGGCCAGCTCGACCCGGAGTCGGTCGTCACGCCCGGCATCTTCGTGAAGCGGGTCGTAAGAACAGGAGTGCCGGCATGAAAAAATGGGACCGCAACCAGATTGCCGCGCGCGTCGCGCAGGACATTCCCGAAGGCGCTTACGTAAACCTCGGCATCGGCCTGCCCACGCTGGTGGCCAACCACATCCCCAAGGGGCGCGAAGTCCTTCTCCATAGCGAGAACGGCGTTCTCGGCATCGGCCCCAGGCCCGCGCCCGGCACCGAGGATGGAGACCTGGTCAACGCGGGCAAGGAGCCGGTGACGCTGCTTGCCGGCGGGTCATTTTTCCACCACGCGGATTCGTTCGGCATGATTCGTGGCAGGCACCTCGATTTCTGCGTGCTGGGCGCTTTCCAGGTCTCGGTGAAGGGCGACCTGGCGAACTGGCACACCGGTGCGCCGGACGCGATTCCCGCGGTGGGCGGCGCAATGGACCTCGCCGTCGGCGCAAAGAACGTGCTCGTCATGATGGAGCACCTCACCAAGTCGGGGGAGAGCAAAATCGTCGAGCGCTGCACCTATCCGCTTACCGGCGCGGCATGCGTGAACCGGATCTACACCGACCTCGCCGTGATCGACGTGAAGGCCGACGGGCTGCATGTTGTCGACATGGCCGAAGGACTCGCGTTCGAGGAACTCCAGCGACTGAGCGGCGTGCCCCTCAAGTACCGCGCGGCTATTGCGGCTTGATGCCGGCTGCCTTCACCACCCGCGCGTAATCCTCCATCTCGGCGCGAACGAACCGGGCGAATTCGTCCGGCGCCATGTCCATCGTGTCATTGCCAAGGGCGGCAAGCTTTTCGCGCACGCCGGGATCCGCAATCGCCCTGCGCACGTCGGCGGAAATTTTGGCAACCACCTCGGGCGACGTTCCTGCTGGCGCCCACAGCCCGAACCAGAGCGGCGAATTCGCGTTGGGTACGCCCGCCTCGCCCGTGGTCGGCACGTCCGGAAGCTGAGAATTTCGCTTTGGACTGCTCACCGCAAGGGGGCGCAGCTTGCCGCTCTTGATGTTCGACATCGCCGCCGAAATCGGCGCCCAGTAGCAGTCCACCGAACCACTGAGGAGCGCCGTGACGACCTCGGGCGTGCCCTTGAACGGGATCTGGGTCACCGCGATGCCCGCCGCCGAAATGAATTTCTCCGTCGACAGGTGGGTGCCGCTGCCTATCCCCGCATTGCCGAAATTCAAAGCGCCGGGCTTGGCTTTCGCAGCCGCGACGAGGTCCGCGACGGACCTGATCGATGAAGTCCCCGCAACCACCAGCACATTCGGCTGGACCGCCAGCGGCGCGATATCGACAAAATCCTTGAGCGTGTCGTACGGCAGCTTGGCGTAGATGGCGGGCGTGATCGAATGCGCCGCAGAGTCGATCAGCAGCGTATAGCCGTCCGGCGCCGCTCTCGCGACCACGGCCGCGCCGATCGAGCCACCGGCCCCGGCGCGGTTCTCCGCCACCACCGGCTGGCCCCAGTACTCGGAAACCTTCTGCATCACGATCCTGCCGACGATGTCGGTGGAGCTGCCCGGCGTAAACGAGATGATCGCGTGGACGGGCTTGGACGGATAGCCCTGCGCCACCGCCTGCGACGCCACCAGCGCCATCGCCGCGGCGAATACTTTCAGCAACGAGTGCACTTACTGCCCTCCTTTGGTCGTGAGATCGATGCGCCTGCGGATGCGATTGGCCGCTTCGGTGTCGCCCGCGTCCGCCGCGCGCTTTTCCTGCACGCCGAGCCAGGCGAGCAGCGGACGGCGCCATCCGTTGGCAGAGGCTGTGTCGCTCGCGAGGGCGATCGCCGCAGGCGAAATGCGGCCGGCGCGCAACAGCACTCCTGCGGCGACCAAACGCGCCAACGGGTCCTCGGGCAGCGCGCCACTTGCCACCACCGGGCGGTGCTGCGGGGGGAGCAGTTCCGTTTTCATTGCCACCCAGCGCCCGGACAGGTATTCGGCGTAGGCACGGTCAGCAGCGCTCGCATCGGCGGCAAGCGCGACAAATCCGGGACAATCGTCGAAAGCCAGGCTCGCGGTTTGCACTGCGCAGCGCACCAGCTCGGCACGAGCGACGATTTCCGTGCGGCCGGTGCTCGCGAGCTCGGCGCGTGCACGCGCGAATTCCGCTTGCGCAATGCGCGTGTCTCCTTTGAGGTAGGCGGTCTCGAAACTCTGCAGCGCCTGGTGAGCATTCGATTGCCAATCGGGTGCGGGCGGCGCCCCGGAGCACGCATTCAGCAACAGGGCGGCGCAAACCGGGACGAAGATCCTCGTCACGGCAGTTTCACCTCGGTGTCGCGCTTGAACGGCCACTTGCGGTTCACCTCGTCGATGAGGCCGTTGATCTTGCGCAGGCTCGCATCGACCTCGCCGCGCAGCGCACCGAGGTCGTCGGTCGCAGTCCGCGCGTTGCTGCCGATTTTCTGCACGTCTGCGAGCACCGCATCGGCCTTCTTCAGGCTCTCCCTTGCGTCGCCCAGGATCGCATTGAGCTGGACGACGGCCTTCTGGGTCTCGTCCATCACCCCGCCGGCGCCGAACATGCGCTTGTCGGCCTTGTCGAGGGTCTGGCCAAGCCTGGCCGAAACCCCGCCCATCGAATCGAGGAGCGCGTTGGTGCGATCGAGGGCGGCAAATACCTTGCGCGCGTTTTCTTCGCTGCCCAGTGCCGCCGCGAGCATGCCGGACCGCCCCGCCATGCGCTCGGTCACCGTGCGCACGTTGCCCAGGCTCGCATTGAGGCTCGAATCGGCCGCCGTCACGCGCTGCACGTTTTCGAGCACTTCCCTGACGCTCGACAGGAGGCGGGGGATCTCTTCGGTCGCATCGCCTCGCAAGACCGCGCGCACGGCGCCGTTGGGCAACGGGGGATCGTCGAGCTGCCCGGTGACGGCGCGGACGCGCACCCCGCCCACCAGCGGCTTCTCGATCACGAATACCGTGGATACCTTCAACCAGTGCGCATTGCGCGTCGGCACGTCGACGAGGATACGCACCTTGGCATCGTCCGCGAGCTCGATAGTGCGCACGCGCCCGATGGAAAAGCCGGCGAAGGTCAGCGGCATTCCGACATTGACGCCTTCGGAATCGTCGGTCACCAGGATCACCTTTTGGGTGCTGTCGAAGACGCCGCGTGCGTACAGCACATAAGCGGCGAAGGCCCCCGACAGTACCAGCGTGATCGCAAGCAGCAATGCGACTTTGAACTCGAGGTGGCGGATGGGTGCTGAGGTGACGGTCTCGGAAACACTTGCGGCCTGGGGCGGCGGCTGGGAAGGCTGGTCCATGTGCGCTGGATTATATGTACTTGAAGGCCAGCGATGCACCCTCGATGAGCGCCAGCGAGAGGAACAACCGGACCATGCCGTTCAACACCGCGATCGGCGCGTAGCGTGCCTCGCGCGGCGCGTCGAGGCTTGCGGTGATGGGAATGACCGCCACCGCAAGCCCGAAGAACACCGCCTTGAGGCCCAGCCCGAAAGTGATCGCGACGTCGAATATCCGGCTCATTGCGAGTGTGTAGTCCGCGATGCCGCCAGCGGTCACGCCATACATTGCGAAATACGCGAGCACGGTCGCCATCGAGCAGCCGATGACGGTGAGCGAGAAAACCGAGACTGCGCTGCCCACCACCCGCGGCACCAGCTGGTGGCGCATCGGGTCCTCGCCCGCGCGCTGCAGCGCCTCGAGATCCCCGCGGATATGCATCATCGCCACCTCGGTATTGATTGCCGCGCCCGAGCGCAGCGCGACGAACAGCGCCACGAAGAGCGGGATCAGCTCGAGGATCAGGACGCGCACCACGATATCGAGCGCCAGATCCTCCAGCCCGTAGCTCACCGCGGCGAGGAGCACGATCCTGATCACCATGTAGCTGAAGATCGCCGACACCAGGAGGAAGCCCGGCAGGATCTGCCAGGCCGTGAAATAGACCTGGCGGGCCATGAGGTTCGAAGTCGCCCGGTCGTAGGCCGAAGGCGAAGCCGCCATCACGAGCGCCTTGGCGCCGAAGTGAAAGACCCGCCACCAGCTCGCCAGCCAGGCGACAAACGTGCGCGCGACTTTTTCGGGCGCGTCGTGAAACGAGGGAATTTCCATGCGCCGATGATACGCTGGCCGGATTAGAATCGCCCTTCCGCGTAAGACCATACTGCGGCAGACCAGGAGAAGCGCATGAGGAAGAAACCCGAAGAACTTCGCAGCCACCGCTGGTTCGGCGTGAACGATATGCGTTCCTTCGGCCATCGCTCGCGCACCGCGCAAATGGGCTACGACCGCACCGACTATGCGGGCAAGCCCGTCATCGCGATCATCAACACGTGGTCCGATATCAACCACTGCCACACGCATTTCAAGCAGCGCGTCGAGGAAGTCAAGCGCGGCGTCTGGCAGGCGGGCGGCTTCCCGCTGGAAATGCCCGCGATGGCGCTGGCCGAAACGATGCAGAAGCCAACCACGATGATGTACCGCAACTTCCTCGCGATGGAGACCGAGGAGCTGCTGCGGTCCTACCCGGCCGACGGCGCCGTGATCATGGGCGGCTGCGACAAGACCACGCCGGCGCTGATCATGGGCGCGACCAGCATGAACCTGCCGACGATCTACCTGCCCGCGGGGCCGATGCTCAACGCCCACTGGCGGGACCAGACCCTGGGCTCAGGCTCCGACACCTGGAAATACTGGGACGAGCTGCGCGCCGGGCGCATCACGCAGAGCGACTGGGACAGCATCGAGGACACGATCGCGCGCTCGCCGGGCACCTGCATGACGATGGGCACCGCGGCGACCATGATGTCGCTCGCCGAGGCGCTCGGCTTCACGCTGCCCGGCTACTCGTCGATCCCGGCGCCGGATTCCAACCACGCGCGCATGGCCGGGCTGACCGGACGGCGCATCGTCGAGATGGTATGGGACGACCTTAAACCGCGCGACTTCCTCTCCGAGGGCTCGTTCGACAATGCGATCACGACCCTCATGGCGATGGGCGGCTCGACCAACGCGATCGTGCACCTGGTGGCGATGGCCGGCCGCGCCGGCCTGCCCTTTCCGCTGGAGCGCTACAACGAGATTTCCGCCAAGACCCCGGTAATCGCGAACGTGCGGCCTTCGGGCAGCAAGTACCTCATGGAAGACTTCTACTATGCCGGCGGCCTGCGCGCGCTGCTCAACCAGCTTCGCGACCTCCTCGACCTGTCGGCGAAGACCGTCAACGGGAAGACCCTCGGCGAGAACATCGAAGGCGCGAAAGTCTGGAACGCGGATGTGATCCTGCCGCGCGACAAGCCGCTCAAGGCTTCCGGCGGCATTGTCATGCTGCGCGGCAACCTCGCCCCGGATGGCGCGGTCATCAAGACCAGTGCGGCCGATCCCAAGCTCATGCAGCACACCGGCCGCGCCGTCGTGTTCGAGGACTACAACGACATGGCCGCGCGAATCGACACCGACGAGCTCGACGTCGATGCGAACTGTGTGCTGGTGCTTAAAAACTCGGGGCCCCTTGGCGGCCCGGGATTTCCCGAGTGGGGCATGCTGCCGATGCCGAAGAAGCTCATCAAGCAGGGCGTCAAGGACATGGTGCGGCTGTCGGACGGCCGCATGAGCGGCACGAGCTACGGCACCTGCATCCTGCACGTGGCGCCCGAAGCTTTCGTAGGCGGCCCGCTCGCTTTCGTTCAGAACGGGGATCTCATCGAGCTCGACGTCGAAAAGCGTGCCTTGAACCTCAAGGTGTCCGAGGCCGAGATGGCCAAACGCAAAGCCGCCTGGAAGCGCCCGCCGATCAAGTACGAGCGCGGGTATGGGGCGATCTTCTCGCGCCACATCAAGCAGGCCAACGAAGGGTGCGACTTCGATTTCCTGGAGGGCACGGCGCCGATCCCGGATCCGGAGATTCATTGAGAAAGTCGAACATTTTATTCATGAGATTGGCTTTTGGAGCCGTTTTAATGCCAATTTCATTTCTAGTTTTAGCAATTTATTCGCACCGACTCCCAAGGAGGACCTGTCCATGAAAATCACCGGCGGCTGCCATTGCGGTTCAGTCAAGTACCAGGCTGAAATCGATCCGACCACGGTGGGCCTCTGCCACTGCACGGATTGCCAGGTCTTTTCCGGCTCGGCGTTCCGCGCCACCGTGCCGGCCCGGAAGGAAGGATTCACGCTGACCGGGCAGCCCAAGGTCTATGTGAAGACCGCCGAAAGCGGCAACAAGCGCGCGCAGGCTTTCTGCCCGGACTGCGGGACCCACCTGTACGCGACTTCGGTGGAGGACCAAAAGGTCTTTGGGATCCGCGTCGGCACCTCGGACCAGCGCAACGAGTTGCGCCCGGCAAAGCAGATCTGGTGCCAGTCGGCTCAGGCATGGGCCATGAACATCGATTCGCTGCCCAAGGTCGCGCGCCAGCCGGGCTAGCGAGTTTGTAACTACGGTAGGTCGTAGGACACGTCGTGGATTTTTCCCATTGACATTGGCCAGGACGGCCAGCTCGAATTTGTGGGGAGTGTTCGCCGGTAGCGTCCTTGGCAATGGCGATAGACTACGCACCTTGCAACCGGGGATCGGCCGAGCGCATGAGCTGGGAAAAAGAAGTGGACGCACTTCGCGAGCGCCAGCGCCTCGCGAAACAGATGGGCGGGCCGGAGCGCCTGGAGCGCCAGCGCGCCGGCGGGAAGCTCAACGTCCGCGAACGCGTCGAGCAGCTGCTCGACCCGGACTCGTTCATCGAAGTGGGCAGCATCGCCGGCAAGTCCAGCTACGACGAGGCCGGCAATCTCGTTTCGCTGACTCCGGCAAGCCTGGTGATCGGCCGGGGAAAAATCGACGGGCGCAACGTCGTGGTCGCAGGCGACGACTTCACCATCCGCGGCGGGACCAATGAAGGCAGCATACGCGACAAGCTGACGCGCGTGGAAACGATGGCTTGCGACCTGCGGCTCCCGCTGATCCGCCTCGTGGACGGCTCGGGCGGCGGCGGGTCAGCCGGCATGATGGACAAGGACGGCCATTCGCGCGTGCCGGGCTATCTCGGCTGGGACCTCGTGACCGCCAACCTCAATACGGTCCCGGTAGTCGGCATGGCCTTGGGCTCGACCGCGGGGCTGGGCTCGGCCCGTGTCTGCGCGAGCCACTATTCGGTCATGGTCAAGGATACGTCCCAGCTGTTTGTCGCCGGCCCCCCGGTGGTGAACCGCCTCGGCGCCCGCCAGTTCGAGAAGAACGAACTCGGCGGAAGCCAGATCCATACCCGCAACGGCGCGATCGACGACGAGGCCGAC
>JBBQNG010000166.1:0-9628 GCA_038329645.1 Burkholderiales bacterium | reverse complement strand
GTGAAATCGCTGCTGCCGCCGGCGAAGGCCGGGCTGGTGAAGCACAGGGCGAGTGCTTTTATCAATTTTGGATGGCGAACGTAGGTCTCCTGCGCGATCATGCCGCCCATGCTGTGGCCGACCAGCACCACCGAACCACCTTCTCCGGGTTTCTTGACGAGTTTCTCGATCAGCCGAGCGAGCGATGCGCTGACGTGCTCCAGGTCGTAGGGCTCGATCATCGGGCTGTGGCCGTAGCCCGGCTGGTCCCAGGCGTGGGTCGGATAGCCCAGGCCGCCGAAGTAAGGCAGCTGCTTCTCCCAGGCATGATGCCCACCACCCACGCCGTGCAGGAACAGGAGTGGGGTCATGCGAGTCTTCCATCACGCACCACCGCTTTGCCGTCGAGCTCGACGGTGCAGTGCCGGAACGGCAAGTCGAAATGGCCGAGCGTATGGCGACCGGCGACTTCGTTGGCGCCGGTTGAGTAGAGAAAGTTGCCCGCGAACGCCCGTTGCTCGGTGCCGTTCACATCGCGCTTGTCGTACAGCGTGAGTGCGTCCCATCGCGCGCGTGTGTTCATGCCCCAGCCGACGTGCGACACGGCGTAGGCCTCGCGGTCGCCCCAGGCCGCGAAGTAGTCGCGCATCAGCTCGGCATCCAGCGAATCGCCGTCGATTTTCGTCACGTAGTCGTTCTCTATGGTGAGCCGCACGGGCGACTCGATGTAGCGCTTGAAGGTGAGGTTCAGGTCGCCGGGTGCCATCACCAGCATGCCGTTCACGCTGCCGGACTTCGGAAAGCCCAGGCACAGGCCTCCCGGCCAGTGCGACAGCGTGCCCGGCTTCTCGGTATAGCCCCAGACGCCGCCCACACGTGCGCCATCGATGCGGATATCCAGTTTCGTACCGGCAGGGGAGGTGACCTTCATCATTTTGGCCTCGCGCATCAGGCGCATGCCCGCCCTTACTTTCTGCTCGTCCTCGGGGGAGGGGGCCAGGCGTTCGAGCACATCGGGGTGCTCGTTGGAGATATAGAGTACGCGCGCTCCGCCTTTCAGAATCTGCGGCAGCTCGGCGGCATGCATCAGGCCTTCGAGCGTGCAGTCGGCGACGAATGCCGAACCTGCGAGGGCGCCGATGGCCGGCCCGAGGTTCTGCAGCGCCACCGAGGCGCCGGTGGAGCGGACGGGCACCGGTGCGCTCTGGCGCGGTGTGGGCACGATCACGTGGAACTGCCGGGCGCCAAGGCGCGCCAGGGCGAGTTCGGCAAGCTGCACGTTCAGCGCGCGGGACTGGGTTTCGGAGAGCACCGCGCAGACGTCGCCGGCGGCAACTTTGCAGCGCGCGAATACTTCGGCGAACAGGTCTATCCATTTGCCTTCGATCCGGTCGGCAATCATCGCGCCTGCTCCCGCTCAAGGGCGGTCCCATCGCATCGCAACCCGCAAGCCTGGAACGCCGCGCGTGTCGCGGCCTTCTCTGCCGGAGTGAGATCGAGTAGCGGCCGGCGCACCCCGCCGCCCGCCTGCCCGACCAGTTCCTGCCAGTACTTCTGGTGCGCCGCAGCCTTGCCGGGCGGCCGCGTGGACTTCAGCGCGTGGCGCACCGGATCGAGGCTTGCGTGGACGGCGAGCGCCTTCGCCGCCTCTCCACGCATCGCCAGCTCCGTATATTCGTGCATGCGCCGGTCCACCGCGGACTGCAGCAGGAACGGCGGCGTCGAACACAGGTAGACCTGCCAGCCGAGTTCCAGGATATTGGCCAGCCATTCCTCCTCGTTCGACGTGCTGACGATGAGGCGCTCGTCCGCCATGCGCGTGAGCGCGGCATAGGTTTCGCGCGGCACGCTGTACTTGATCGCCACCACGTTCGGGATCTCCGCGAGGCGCACGCACAGCTCCGGACTGAGCAGGTAGCCGCAATCCGGCGGCTGGTTCCACAGCACCACGCCGATGTCCACCTGTGCCGCGATATGGCGGTAGTACTCGTAGAGCGTTTCGTCGGAATGCGCGCCGAAGTACAGGAGCGGCGTGTGCACGACGATGCTGCCGGCGCCGATGCCCTGCGCGTGTTTCGCGAGCTCGATGACCGTGTCCAAGCTCTGGTCGGAGCAGGACACCATCACCCCCGCGCGGAACGCGGCGGCCTCTTCGACGGCGATTTGCGCGGTACGCTTGCGCTCGGCCACCGTCATCGAGGAGAACTCGCCCTGCTTGCCGTTGACGAACAGGCCCTTGATGCCCAACGGCCCGTACCAGTGCCGCAGGTTGCGGCGCCAGCCTCCTTCATCCACGGAGAGGTCGGCACGGAACGGCGTCAACGTCGCCGCCCAGATGCCGCGCAGCTGATCGCGCGCCTTGGCTTTCGCTTCGCTTCCTGCCGGTTTCATCGTCCGCTCCTTCAATTTCGGTTGTCGATCGCCCGCCACAGCTTCTCGGCGGTGAGCGGCATGTCCAGATCCCTTGCCGCGCCTGCGCCCAGCGCAGCCAAGGCGGCATTGACGATTGCCGGCGGCACCGCGATGCAGCCGGCTTCTCCCAATCCCTTGGCGCCAATCTCGTTCATCGGAGAGGGCGTTTCTGCGTGGTGAAGATCCGGTAGCGGAAAATCCGCTGCGCGCGGCATCGCATAGTCGAGAAACGAACCCGTGAGGAGCTGTCCGGCGTCATCGTAAACCACGCGCTCCATCAATGCCTCGCCCAGGCCCTGCGCGATGCCGCCATGCAGCTGCGCTTGGGCTCCCGCCATGTCCGCGATCCGGCCGGCGTCGTCGACCAACGCGAGGCGCTCGATGGCGGGTTCGCCTGTCTCGGCGTCGATCCGCAGCACGGCAAGGCAGCTGCCGTAGCTCCATGCTTCGCCCTTCGCTTCGTAGACCTCGGTTGCGTCTCCGCCTTCGTCGCGAGCACGCCGCGCCGCCCGTACCAGCGCGCTGCCGCCGATCGCCGTGGACCGGCTGGCGAGCGCGCCGATGCCCAAAGGCAGGTCGGCGGTGTCGCCGTGGCGCACTTCGACCCTATCGGGCGCGATGCCGAGCTCCCGAGCCGCGAGGCGCGCGAAAGCTCGTTCGCGCGCCTGTCCCTGCGAGGTTGCGCCGGTCCACGCCACCGCGCGGCCATCGGCTTCGAGCCGCACCCGCGCCGATTCGAATCCCCTGCCGCAGGGCTCGATGTACGAAGCGATGCCGACTCCGACGCGCTCCCCCGCGGTACGGCGCTGCGCTACTTCGGCGAGAAGGGAAGGGTAGCCGCAAGCCAACAGCAGTTTGTCCAGAGACGCGCGGTAGTCGCCGGAATCCAGGCGCGCGCCGGTGGGCGTGGTGCGGGGCAGGGAGGCGGCCGGGATGAAGTTGCGCCGCCGGATATCCGCCGCATCGAGTCCCAGTGCGCGCGCCGCCTCGTCGGCGAGCCGCTCCATGAGGAACGCCGCTTCGGGACGGCCGGCTCCCCGGTAAATGCTCACGGTCGCCGTATCGGTGAGCCGACCTTCGACCTTGATCTGCAGCGACGGGATGACGTAGGGCCCGGGAAGGATGCGCGCATAGTTGTAACCGGTGATCGCCGAACTGTGACTGAGCACCGAGCCGAGCGCGCAGACGATCGAAGCCCGCAGGCCGAGGAAGCTGCCCGAAGCATCGACGGCCAGCGCGGCCTCGGCGGCGTTGCCGCGTCCGTGCTGGGTCGAGAGGAAGTCTTCGCTGCGCGTGGCGACCCACATCACCGGCCGCGCGAGGCGTAGCGCCGCCCAGGCGACGAAGACGTCCTCGCGGTAGGTCGCACCCTTGGCGCCGAATGCGCCGCCGACATCGGGAGCGATCACGCGCACGAGCGGCGGGTCGATGCGCAGCAGCTTGGCGATGTCGGCGCGCACGCGAAAAGGCGCCTGCGTGGACGTCCAGACGGTCACGCCGCCGCCCTCCGGCGCGGCGAGCGTGGCGCGGGTTTCCATCGGCGCGGCAGCCAGACGAGGGTGCACTACCTGCAATCGCACCACCTTCGCCGCGGCGGCAAAGGCCGCCTCGACGTTGCCTGCCGTCCATGTCCGGCGGTAGGCGACGCGGGACGCATCCGGTTCGACCGCCGCATCCAGCACCTCGACGTCGAGTTCAATGCGTTCCGCCGCATCGCGCGCGCGGTCCGGTGTCGCAGCGACCGCCGCGGCATAGGGCTCGCCCACCGCGAATATCTCCCCCTGCGAGAGCAGCGGATGCGGCGGCACGCTCATGGCCTCGAAGGGCCGGTTCACCTCGATGCCGTCCAGCCCCGCCACGTCCGCGCCGGTAAAGATCGCCGCGACGCCCGGCGCGCCGCGCGCGGCATGCGCATGTACGGCGTTGATTCGCGCCCGCGCGTACGGGCTGCGCGCGAACGCGAGGTGCAGGCAGTCCGGCGGTGCGAGGTCGCTAACGTAGCGGCCGCCGCCGCGCAGGCGACGCTCGTCGATCTCCATTACTTGCCCGGATGCAGCGTGCCGCAGCGCTTGCAGCTGCGGCGCGCGGTGTCCGTGTGGAAGGCGTCGAAGGCTTTGGGCAGCGCCGTCGCGAGATCGGACACATGCGCCTCGATCCGGTGCAGCAGGTTGTGGCAGGAGGGACAGAACCACTCGAAGCCGTCGATGAGCTCCTTCGGCCGCGTGCGTTCGACGAGCAGGCAGAGGCTGCCTGCTTCGGGCCGCTGCGGCGAATGGCGCACGTGCGGCGGCAGCAGGAAGATCGCGCCTTCCTCGAGATCGACCCGGAGGGGTCCCTCCGGCGTCATGATCGAAAGATAGGCGTTGCCCTTGAACTGGTAGAACAGTTCCTCAAGCGGATCGTCGTGGTAATCGTGGCGGCGGTTCGGCCCGCCGACCACCGAAACGACGAAGTCCGTGTCCTGCCAGAGCTGCTGGATGCAAACCGGCGGCTGCAGCTTGTCCTCGCGTTCCTTGATCCAGGACTCGAAGTTGATGGCCTTGAGCACCTGGTGGAGGTTCAGGGGTTTCTGGAAATCGGCTTGCATGGGACGCTCCGGTGGAAACGAAATGGGAAATCCGGCGGCCTCAGGCTTCGCCCCATACGCGTTTAGCGGTCTGTGCAGTCAGGGCAAGCTTCGCCCACTGCACTTCCGGCGAAACAGGATTGCCGGCAGCCGAGCTGGCAAAACCGCATTGCGGGCAGAGCCCGAGACGCTCGATTGGCACGTAGCGGGAGGCTTCGTCCAGCCGCCGCGCCAGGTCGTCGGCCTTCTCGAGGGCTGTCGTCTTGGAGCTGATGAGGCCGAGAAAGGCACGCTTGGTCGGCGGCAGATGGCGCAGCGGCTCGAAGCTGCCAGCCCGGTCGCTGTCGAATTCAAGCAGGAAGCCGTCGACATCCAGCTCATTGAATAAGCGTTCCGCAATCGGATCGTAACCGCCCGAACCCATCCAGCGGCCGCGGTAGTTGCCACGGCACAGATGCATGACGACGCACAGATCGGCCGGACGGCCCGCCAGAGCATCGTTCACCGCCTTGATGTACAGGCCGATGAGGCGCTGCGGGTCCTGTCCCTGCGCCGTCACCGCCTCGCGGATGGTCGGATCGCAAAGCAGCGCGAGCGGTACTTCGTCAAGCTGCAGGTAGCGGCATCCTGCCGCATGCAGGTCGGCAATCTCGAGGCGGTAGATGGCGGCGAGATCGGCAAAGAAGGTTTCCAGATCCGGATAGGCCGCCCGGTCGATACCGTTCGCGCCCCCGAAGAAATGCATCACGCTCGGCGTCGGCAGTGTCACCTTCGGAATTTGCGCGGTGGCGGCACGTAGGAACTTGAAATCGTTCACGACGATTGGGCGTTCGCGCCTGAGCTTGCCGCGGACCACCGGCCCGTGCCAGGTCTTGCTGTCGACGCCCTCGGCGGTGAACTGGAACGGCACCTGCTCCAGGGAGATCCCGTCGACCGCGTCCACGAAGCCGAGGAACCAAGAGCCGCGCCGGAATTCCCCGTCGGTGACCGCGCGAATGCCGCTCTGTTCCTGCATGCGGACCGCGTCTCGGATGGCGTCGGCGATGCGCGCCTGAAGAACGGTGTCGTCGATTCGCCGTTCGCGAAAATCGCTATGCGCGCGCTTGAGTGCATCCGGTCGCAGCAGGCTGCCGACATGGTCGGCGCGCAGGGGGGGGAGGGGCATGCGGAGTCCTTTGTAGAAAGAGGGCAGAAAAACGGACTGCCAAGATTTATATATGCTAAAGCATACTATGAAAAGGAATGGAATTCGGTTAGGATCGCGTGCAGAATCGAGGTAAATGACGGTCGCCCTGGCCGCGGCCATCGATGGAGTGGACCCATTGGGCAAACCCATGCGACGGATCGCGGAAGCCAAACCGCGGTTCCTGGACAGCTACGTGCCGTACCTCATGGCGCAGGCGTCCTACCTGATCAGCGCCCAGTTCCATCGGCATCTCGCCGCCAAGGGCATCCGGACCTCGGTGTGGCGGCTGCTCGCCACGCTTGCGCAGACGAATGGCCTCACCGTCGGTGAGTTGGCCGATGAAATGCTCCTGCAGCAGCCGACCGTCACCAAGATCGTCGATCGCTTGGTAATCGAAGGCCTGGTCGAGCGCGCATCCTCGCCCGATGACCGCCGCAAGGTGATCGTCGACTTGACGGCGCGCGGCAGCGCCCTCATCGCAGCATTGCAAACGGAGGCGACGCAGCATCAGAGCGCAGTGCTGGCGGCCTATTCCAAGGTCGAGATCGAGACGCTTTTCCGGGTGCTGCGGACGGTGATCGACCGCAATGGCGCGCGGGAATGGGGAAAGCCGCGGCTGGCTGCGGAATTGCGCGACCGACGCAAGGCGGAGAAGGACTGACCATGCCCTGTGATCCGAAGGACGCCCGCACATGAGCGGGATGGGCCGGTGGATCGATCGCTGGGCGGATTTTCAGCCGCGCAAGGCGGCGATTATTTTTCAGGGCCGCATCATCACCTATTCTGCCCTCGCACAGCGCATCCGCGAGCTCGCCGTTTTCTTCAATGCGGAACTTGGCGTGTCGCGCGGGGATCGCGTCGCCTTCCTGGGCTACAACCATCCGGATTTTCTCGCGGCCCTGTTCGCCTGCTCGCGTATCGGCGCCATGCTGGTACCTCTCAACTGGCGGCTGACGGCCGCAGAGCTTGGCTATATGATCGAAGACGCGGAGCCCGCCGCCCTCTTGGCGACTCCCGAATTTCGTACGCATGCCGAAGAGCTACGCACGCGCTTCGGTGGCCTGAAGTTAGTCGCGGTAGATTTCGAGTCCCCGGGATGGAGCTCGCCGGCCGGCCTGGTCGATGGAGGGAGCGACGCGGATCCGCGTGTCACTTACGACGAGCCGATCCTGATCGTCTACACGTCGGGAACGACAGGCCGGCCGAAAGGCGCCGTGTTGTCCCAAAGCGCCATCTTCTGGAATGCAGTCAATGCCATCCATGCGCACGACCTGACCAGCGCCGATCACGTGCTGGCGGCACTGCCGGTCTTTCATGTTGGCGGACTCAACATCCAAGCCGTTCCCGCCCTACATTCCGGCGCCACCGTGACACTGCATCCGCGCTTCCACGCAGATGCCATGCTGCGCGAAATCGCCTCCGGGCGCCCGACGCTCACTGCGCTGGTGCCGGCTACGGCCCAGGCGATGATCGATTCCCCCTTGTGGGCCGGCACGGATTTGTCCTCGTTGCGGCTTGCCGCCCTGGGGTCCTCGGTGATCCCGACGCCGGTCATCCGCGCTTTTCTCGATCGCGGCGTGCCGGTGACGCAGATCTACGGTGCAACCGAAACCGGGCCGATCGCGATCTTTCTTCGCGCCGGGGATTGCGAGCGCATCGGCTCGACCGGCAAGCCGGCCATCCACTGCGAGGTCCGGGCGGTGAACCGGGAGGGCGGGGACGTCGAAGTCGCAGAGCAGGGCGAAATCCTGGTTCGCGGGCCGAACGTGCTGGCCCGCTATTGGCGCAACGAGGAAGCGACCAACGAGGCGCTGCGCGACGGCTGGTTTCATACTGGCGACATCGGCTACCGCGACGTTGAGGGCTTCTGGTACATCACCGACCGCTGCAAGGACGTCATCATCTCCGGCGGCGAGAACATCTATCCGGCCGAACTCGAAGCGGTGCTGCTCGATTGCGCGCAAGTGCGCGAATGCGCGGTGGTGGCGCGTCCCGATCCGCGCTGGGGCGAGGTGCCGGTGGCATTCGTGGTACGGAATCCAGGCGGCGGCCTGGACCGCGCCGAGGTGCTGTCGCTCTACGAGGGCAGGCTCGCGCGCTTCAAGCATCCTCGCGACGTGATCTTCGTCGATGCGCTGCCGCGCAACGCGATGGGCAAGATGCTCAGAGCCAGGCTGCGGGAAGAATTGATGGAATTGCGGGCAACGTAAACTTCAAACCGGAAGGAGCAGGTCATGCTGAAGAAATTCCTGATAGGTACCGCGGTCGCGTCGGTCGCGTCGTTCGCGTTGGTAGCGCAGGTCAAAGCGCAGGTGAAAGTCGGCGTGATCGCCTCGTCCACAGGGCCGGTGGCGCTGATCGGCATCCAGCACAAGAACACGGTTCCGCTGCTGCCCAGAAAGGTCGGCAGCACCAGCATCGACTACATCCTCCTCGACGATGCCAGCGATCCGACGCAGACCACCAAGCTGGCGCAAAAACTGCTGATCGAGGACAAGGTCGACGTGATCATCGGCCCCTCCGGTACGCCGAACGCCATGGCGATCCTGCCCTTTATCGCCGAATCGAAGACGCCGCTGCTGGCCACCGTCGGCAGCGCCGCCGTGGTCCTGCCGATGGACGAACGCAAACGCTGGGTATTCAAGACCAGCGCCAACGACGATCTGATCGCCAAGGCGCTCGTCGACCACATGAAGGCCAACGGGGTGAAAACCGTGGGCGTCATCGCGGGCAGCGATCCCTTCGGTGAGAACTGGGCCAAGACCTTCGGTGCGCTCGCCGCCCAGGCAGGCATCAAGATCACAGCCGACGAGCGCTACGCCCGCGGCGATTCCTCCGTCACCGGCCAGGCGCTGAAAGTCCTTGCCGCCGCGCCCGACGCGGTCCTGGTGGCGAGCCCTGGCGCGCCCGCCGTGCTGCCGCAGGTCACGCTGTTCGACCAGGGCTACAAGGGCAAGATGTACCAGACCCATGGCGCGGGAACGCCCGAGTTCCTCAAGCTCGGCGGCAGCAAAGTTGAAGGCACGCTGATGGCGGTAAGCCCGATGCTGGTGCTCACCCAGCTGCCCGACAGCGTGCCGTTCAAGAAGGTCGCGCTCGATTACGGCAACGCCTACAAAGCGCTGCACGGCACCGAGCCCGGCACCTTCGGCGGCAACGTGTTCGACGCCGGCCTGCTGCTTCAGGCAGCGCTGCCGGCTGCCCTCAAAGCAGCCAGGCCCGGCACACCGGAGTTCCGCGCCGCCTTGCGCGACGCCATCGAAAAGACCAGGGAGCTCGTGGCGACGCAGGGCTTCTACAACATGACGCCGACGGACCACAGCGGCTTCGACGAGCGCGGCCGCGTCATGGTCACGGTCAAGGACGGCAAGTGGACTCTGCTCAAGTAAGCCTTGCGCCGCGACGCTGAAAGTCCGTTCATGCAGGAGGGCGGCGGCGTGATGATCGCGTGAATTCGACCGTCGCTCTTTTTCTCCTGCAGGACG
>JBBQNG010000165.1:0-9809 GCA_038329645.1 Burkholderiales bacterium | reverse complement strand
CGAGCGCGAGTACATCGAGATGACGCATGGCGCCGACGCGTTTCCGCTCGCGGCGGTCACGCAGCGGCCGATGGCGATGTATCACTCGTGGGACTCGCAGAACGCCTGGCTCCGGCAGATTCATGCCCACAACTACCTGTTCATCAATCCGCGTACCGCGCGAGCAAGCTCAATCGAGGATGGCGCCTGGCTGTGGGTCGAGTCGCAGTGGGGCCGGGTGCGTTGCATGGGCCGGCATAGCGAGGCGGTCGAGCCGGGAACCGTATGGACTTGGAACGCGATCGGCAAGCAGCCCGGCGCGTGGGCGCTTGCGCCCGACGCGAACGAGGCGAGAAAGGGTTTCCTCCTGAATCATCTGATTGCCGATGAACTCCCCGCGGCGGGCGGCCGGATTTCCAACTCCGACCCGGTAACCGGGCAGGCCGGCTGGTACGACGTGCGCGTCCGGATCTATCCCGCCGGTTTGGAGGAGGAGAAAACGGTGTTCCCGATATTTCCGGTCATTACGGCAGCCCCGGGGATGCGCACTGCGCCGCGCAAGTGGTTGGCCTATTTCGCCGGCAAGGAGATCGGAGAATGACGCAACTGGCCTTGGTCATCGATCTGAACGTGTGCGTCGGTTGTCACGCCTGCGTGACCAGTTGCAAGCAATGGAATACCTCCGGCGAAGCGGGATTCCTTGCGGACGACAATCCTTACGGCGCCGACCCGACCGGAACGTTTTTCAATCGTGTTCAGACTTTCGAGGTCGGCGAGTTCCCGAACACCGAGACGGTGCATTTTCCAAAGTCCTGCCTTCACTGCGAGGATCCGCCCTGCGTGCCGGTGTGTCCGACCGGGGCGAGCTACAAGCGCGCGGAGGACGGGATCGTTCTGGTCGACTACGACAAGTGCATCGGCTGCAAATACTGCGCGTGGGCCTGCCCCTACGGGGCGCGCGAGATCGACGAACACCAGAAAGTGATGAAGAAGTGCACTTTGTGCGTCGACCGAATCTACGACGAGAAGCTGCCGCAGGCCGATCGAAAACCTGCCTGCGTACAAGCTTGCCCGACCAGTGCGCGCATCTTCGGCGACATCCACGACCCGGACTCGCAGGCGTCGCGCGCGATCCGCGAAAATGGCGGCTACGCGCTCATGCCCGAATGGGGCACTCACCCGGCGAACCACTACCTTCCCCGGCGCAAGACGGCTTTGCCGATTCACGCCGACGAACTCGAGCGGCACGCCAATCCCCTCAAGGTCGACGGCCAGCTGCCGCGGCCGGCGCCGGATGAGCCCGCGCTCGACGACGTTACCAGTTGGTAAGACTTGAAGCCCGCCTGGTCGGTCATCCTCTTCACCACGCTCGCGGGAGCAGGCCAGGGACTGTTCCTCGCGCTCTTGGCGAGGGACCTCTTTGGGGGCGCCCCGGTTGCCTTTGTCGCAGGCGGCGCGGCGCTCGTGTTCGGGCTTCTCGCGGCGGGCCTCGCCGCCTCGTTCTTCCATCTCGGCCACCCCGAACGTGCCTGGCGCAGTGCGGCCATGTGGCGCACCTCGTGGCTGTCGCGGGAGGTGATTGTGCTGCCGCTTTTCATGGCGCTGGTCGCGGCGTACGGCATCGTGAACTGGCAGGGGTGGCAACAGGTTGCGCTGCCCGTCGCGGTGCTTGCCGGCATCGCCTGCCTCGCGCTGTTCGTATGCACCGCAATGATCTATGCGTGCCTGCCTTTCCTGCAGGAGTGGCGCACCCCGCTCACGGTGGTGAATTTTCTCGCACTCGGTTGCGCCTCGGGCCTGACCGCGGCCGCGGCGCTCGCCGCGTGGATGCACCCGCCGCTTGTGTCCCCATATGCCCTGGCGGCGCTGCTCATCGGCGCGCTCGCCTACCTGACGAGGCTCGCGGCACTCTCCCGCAATGCGCGACTGCGCCCGAAGTCGACCTTGGCCACCGCGATCGGCGTGAAGCACCCGAAGATCGTGCAGATCGCGCAGGGCGCCATGGGCGGCTCTTTCAACACGCGCGAATTCTTCCACGGTCGCCCCCGCGAGGTGGTGCGCGCCGTTCGCTGGCTGTTCCTTGCGCTGGTGTTTCCGGTGCCCGCGCTGCTTCTCGCCGCCGGCGGCGATTCTGGCGCAATCCTCGGTGCGGCCTTCCTCACGCAATACGCCGGGCTGCTTGCGGAGCGCTGGTACTTCTTCGCCGAGGCGAAGCACCCGCAGAATCTGTACTACCAGGCCATCGCCTGATACCCTGAGCCTTATCGCTCAAGCCGCATCAACAGCAGGGGAGCAGCATGCATTTCGACGCCGAACTCGATGCCCGCGGACTGAACTGCCCGCTGCCCATCCTGCGCACCAAGAAGAAGCTTTCCGAACTGACCAGCGGCCAGGTCCTCAAGATCGACGCCACCGATCCCAGCGCGGTGAAGGACTTCCAGATGTTCGCCAAGCAGACCGGCCACCAGCTCCTCGCCCATACCGATGCGGGCAAGGAGTTCACCTTCTTCATGCAGAAGAAATAGCCCGATGGACCATCCGGCCCGCTGGATCAGGCTGGACGCCGCAGGCGTGTCGGCCCTGCCGGCCGCCTGCCGCGGGTTTGCGAGGTCCCTGGGCGAACGCGATGCCCCCGTGTGCCTGTGGGGCCGCCCGCAGGCGCCGGTCCGGCTCGATGACGGGCTGTGGGCCGATCCCGGTGAATACGCCTTCGCGCTTCTCGTGCCTCGCCGTGTCGCGCCGGGTCGCCGTGACCGTTGGCTCGCTTGGGGTATTTCGCCGGTGGTCGCCGCGTTGAGGCGCTTCGGCGCCCATGCCTACCTGGATGGGCAGGCGATCTGCCTGCACGGGGCGCGCATCGGCGGCGGCAGTGCCCGGGAGATCGACGGCTGCGCGGTGATCTACGGCGTCTTTCCGGCTGAGCCGCCGCAGTCCGGGGATCGCGGCAAGCTGCTCGAGATCGATCCGTGGCTCGCGGCGTTGAACCGCGAAGGCCGCGCGAGCCAGATCCTGGCGGCGTTCCGCAGTGCGCTTGAGGTCCAGCATGGCTGGCAGTTCGACACCGACTGGCCCAGTGGCGCGGAGCTTTCCGCGATTACCACCGAGGTCGTGCAATGACGTCGCGCAGAACGGTTCTGGCCGCTGGCGCCGGCCTTGCCGTCAATCTGGGTTGGCTCGGCGAGCTGCTCGCCGCCGACCGGATTGGGAGTGGGGTGCACACGGTCAATGGTGACGTCGCTGTCAATGGCGGCGCGGCGACGCAAGGCATGCAGGTGAGGGCGGGTGATTCGGTCGTCACCGGGCCGAACGGCGATGTCGTATTTGTCGTGGGGCGCGACGCGTTCCTGATCCGCCCGGAATCGAATGTCGAGCTCCTGCGCAGGGGCAACTCGCCCTTGCTCTCGGGGCTGCGGATCCTCTCGGGCAAAATCTTGTCGGTCTTCTCGCCGGGCCGGCGGCGGACCCTCCAGTCGGTCACGGCGACCATAGGCATCCGCGGGACCGCGGTCTATGTCGAGGCCGAGCCCGACAAGACCTATGTATGCACCTGCTACGGAACAGTGGAGCTCGTATCGCGCGACGATCCCAAGGCGCGCGAAACCATCCGCACGAAGCACCACGACCAGCCGCGTTATGTCATGGCGAGCGGGGCGCCGCAGATGCTCATGGGGGCGCCGGTAGTGAACCATACGGATGCCGAGCTGATCCTGCTTGAAAGCCTCGTGGGGCGCCGGCCGCCGTTCGGTACTGCCCAGCCTTACGGCTACTGAGCGTCCCGGAAGGCGGTAATCTCTGGGAATCGTTTTCGGAGATCGGCTCTGGGAGTCAGTCTCCAGGTATTTTTTTACCGGTACTGGTACATTTCACCCCGGACGCACCGGGATCCCGAGCTTCTCGTACACCGGCCGGATATGCGCGCGGATTGCCGGAAGCTGGCGCGCGTACAGCAGCGCCCCGACGATCGCGAGCCCGCCGCCGATCCCCAGCGTCCCCGGCGGCCCGACGTACTGCGACAGCCAACCTGCGGCCAGCGCGCCGATCGGGCTCATGCCGAGGAACGACATGATGTAGATGGCCGCCACGCGGGCGCGCAGGTGGTCCTCGACGATGGACTGCAGGATGGTGTTGGTCGAGGCGGCGGTCAGCATGATGCCGGCGCCGATCAGGTACACCAGCGGAAGCGCGAGCCACAGGTTGGTACAGAACGAGAACGCGACGAGCGCCGCGCCGGCAACGCCGACCGCAACCGGCAACAGGGTGAACAGTCCGCGCACGGTCGGGCGTGAAGCGAGGTACACCATGCCGCTTACGGCGCCGAACCCGGCCGCGCTGAGGAGCAGCCCGAGCGTATGCGAATCCCCGTGGTAAACCGCCTTTGCGAAGTAGGGCATCAGAGACTGGTAGGGCTGGGTGACCAAGCTGCCGAGCGCGAGAAGCATGAGGGCGCAGCGCGTGGGCAGGAAGCCGAGCGCCCATCGAAATCCCGCCGTGAACTGCGTGATCCACGCCTCGTTCGCGCGCTCGGGGATCCGGGGCACGACTTTGATTGCGACCAGCGCCCCAAGCACGGCCAGGTAGGACACCGCGTTGAGGCCAAATCCCCAGGTCTCGCCAAACGCTGCGATGACGATGCCGCCGATCATCGGGCCGACGAAGCGCGCGGCATTCATGATGGTCGAGTTCCACGCGATCGCATTCGGCAGGTCCTCCTTGCCCTGGACCATCTCGATGAGGAAGGACTGGCGGCTCGGATTGTCGAACGAATTGACGAGGCCCAGCACGAGGTTGCCCGCCACGAGATGCCAGGCCTGGATGTGTCCCGAGGCGACGAGCAGGAACATTGTCGAGGATTGGAGCAGCGCGATCGACTGGGTGCAAATGAGCACTTTGCGCTTGGAAAGCCGGTCGATCCACACCGCCGCCACCGGCGAAAGCACCAGGAAAGGGATTTGCAGGGCAAAGGTGGCGAGGCCGAGCAGGAAGGCCGAATTGGAGAGCTTGTAGATCAGCCAGCTGGTCGCGATCAGCTGCAGCCAGGTGCCGATCTGCGATACGCCCTGGCCGACGATGAACAAGCGAAAGCTGCGGTGGCGGAACGCACGCAGCGAAGGAATCATCGTGCCGTGAGCTTGCCCAGCTGGGGCTTGAGTTTTTCGAGCGTCGCCTCGAAACCGGCCAGGCGGGCCTTCTCCTGCTCGACGACCTTGGCGGGCGCGCGCTCGACGAAGGAGGCGTTGGACAACTTGGCGCGCGCCTTGACCATTTCGCCTTCGATGCGCGCGATCTCCTTGCCCAGGCGCTGGCGCTCGGCTTCGACGTCGATCTCGACGTGCAGCATCAGGCGGAATTCGCCAACGATGGCCACGGGGGCGTCGGCCTGCGGCAGCTCGGCCACGGCTTGGAATTCGGAAACCTTGGCCAGGACCTGCAGGTAGGGCGCGATGCGCCCGATCGCGGCGGAATCGCCCGCGACGAACAGCGGGACGCGCAGCGCGGGGGAAACGTTCATCTCGCCGCGCAAGTTGCGCACCGCATCCACGAGGCTCTTGAGCAGGGCCATTTCGCGATCGGCCGGCGGGTCGATCTTTGCGGGCTCGGATTGCGGGTAGCGCGCCAGCGAGATGGAGTCAGTGGTTTTGCGTCCCGCAAGCGGCGCCACCGTCTGCCAGAGCTCCTCGGTGATGAAAGGGATCACCGGGTGCGCCAGGCGCAGCGTGGCCTCGAGCACGCGCAGCAGCGTCCTGCGGGTGCCGCGCTGCGCTTCGGGCGAACCGTTCTGCAGCTGCACCTTGGCCAGCTCCAGGTACCAGTCGCAGTATTCGTCCCAGACGAAGCGGTAGATGGCGCCGGCCAGGTTGTCGAAGCGGTATTCCTCGAACCTCTTGGCGACTTCGGCTTCGGTGCGCTGCAACTGGCTGACGATCCACTGGTCGGCGAACGACAGCTCGACCGGGGCTTTATCGTTCGCCCCGCAGTCGTGCCCTTCGGTGTTTATCAGCACGAAGCGCGTGGCGTTCCAGAGCTTGTTGCAGAAGTTGCGGTAGCCCTCGCAGCGGTTGAGGTCGAAATTCAGCGTGCGCGCGAAGCTCGCAAGGGAGGCGAACGTGAAGCGTAATGCGTCGGCGCCGAACGACGGGATGCCGTCCGGGTAGTTCTTCTGTACATACTTCTCGATCTTCTGCTTGTGGTCGGCGCGCATCAGGCCGACCGTGGATTTCTCCAGCAGCGCGGGCAGCGTGATGCCGTCGATCAGGTCCAGCGGATCCAGCGTGTTGCCCTTGGACTTGGACATCTTCTGGCCGTCGGCGTCCCGCACCAGCGCGTTGATGTACACGTGGCGGAACGGCACTTTGCCGGTGAAGTGCAGCGTCATCATGATCATCCGGGCGACCCAGAAGAAGATGATGTCGAATCCCGTCACCAGCACGGAGGAGGGCAGGAAGGTGTCGAGGTCCCTGGTCTTGTCCGGCCAGCCCAGCGACGAAAAGGGCACCAGTGCGGAGGAGAACCAGGTGTCGAGCACGTCGTCATCGCGCCTGAGCGGGCCCGTGACGCCTTTGGCGACCGCCTGCTTGCGCGCATCGTCTTCATTGCGCGCCACGTAAATGCGGCCCGCGTCGTCGTACCACGCCGGGATCTGGTGGCCCCACCACAACTGCCTCGAGATGCACCAGTCCTGGATGTTTTCAAGCCAGTGGTTGTAGGTGCTCGCCCAATGGTCGGGATAGAACTTCACGTCGCCTTTTGCGACCGCTTCGAGGCCCGATTTGGCGAGCCCTTCGGTCTTCACGAACCATTGGTCCGTGAGCATGGGCTCCACGACCACCCCGGTGCGCCCGGATTTGGGCACCATCATCTTGTGCGGCTCGGCCGCCACCAGGAAGTTGTCGCGCTCGAGCTGGGCCACCACCGCGTTGCGCGCGACGTAGCGGTCCATGCCCTGGAACTGCGCGGGGCCGTTCTCGTTGATCTTCGCGTCGAGCGTGAAGATCACAATCAGCGGCAGGTCGTGGCGCAGCGCCGCGCCGTAGTCGTTGAAGTCGTGCGCGCCGGTGATCTTGACGCAGCCGGTGCCGAAATCGCGCTCGACAAAATCGTCGGCGACGATCGGAATGGTCCGATCGCAAAGCGGCAGGATCACCCGCTTGCCGACGAGATGCTTGTAGCGCGTGTCTTCAGGATTCACCGCCACCGCGCCGTCGGCCAGCATCGTTTCGGGCCGCGTGGTGGCGATCGTCATGCCGCGCAGCATGACCGGGATGCCGTCCTTGTCGGTGGAGGGCTGCGGCCCGTCGACGAAGGGGTAGAGGATCTGCCACATCGTGCCGACGGTTTCCTCGCTGTCGACCTCGAGGTCGGAGACCGCCGTGCCGAGCACGGGGTCCCAGTTCACCAGCCGCTTGCCGCGATAGATCAAGCCCTCATCGAAGAGCCGCACGAAGACTTCGACCACTGCCCGGGACATCTCCGGGTCCATCGTGAAGTAGCCGGCCTTCTGCCCGTCGCTGTCCGCGTAGGTCCAGTTGGCCGAATCGCCCATGCGGCGCATCTGGCGCGTGATCGTCGAGCCGGACTCCTGCTTCCACTCCCACACGCGCTCGATGAACTTCGCGCGCCCGAGGTCGTGCCGCGACTTGCCCTCGGCCTGCAGCTGGCGCTCCACCACGATCTGGGTCGCGATCCCGGCGTGGTCGGTGCCTACGACCCAGTTGGTATTGAATCCGCGCATGCGGTGGTAGCGGATCAGCGCGTCCATGAGCGTCTGCTGGAAGGCGTGCCCCATGTGCAGCGTGCCCGTGACGTTCGGCGGCGGCAGCTGGATACAGTACGCCGGCTTTGCGATGTCGCCGCCGGCAGCGAAGTAGCCCCTGGCTTCCCATTCGGCGTACCAGCGGCGCTCGATGGAATGGGGCTCGAAACTCTTGTCGAGAGACATTAAGGGCTTAGCCGCGCTGGCGCTCGGCGATCTGTTTTGCCACTGCAGTCGCGACGGCCTCGCGCACCATTTCGCGCACGCTGGCCGACAGTTCTGCGTGCAGCCCGTCGATCGCCTGCTCGAGGAGGTCGCCGATCGTGCGGTTCAGGCGCATCTCGAGGGACCGGTCGAGTTCCGCCATCAGTTTGCCCAGCACCGCGTCCTCGATGCCGGCCGCGATTGTGCTGGCCTCTGCCGCTTGCCCGGGCGATGCGGATTGCATCTCGATGATTTCGGTCAGGACCGGGATGTCGTCATCGGCCTGCGCCGCGGTTGGGGCGACCTCCGCCGGGCCGGAGGGGGCCGCGGAGGGCGCAGCCGGGATCGTTGTGGCCTCCTGCTGCTGGCGATGGTGACGCTTCAGCAGTGCATCGACGCGCTCCACCAGCGGATTGAATTCGCTCACTTCAGTCCTTCCCGCCCAGGTCGTGGGTCCCGATCGCGTAGCCGCGTTCCTTGTAGAACTTGAAGCGGCCGCGGCCGAGCGACTTGTCGGCATCGTCCTGCCCGACGATCTCCAGCAACCGCGCGTAGCGCTCGAAGAAAGGCGGGCACTCGGTGCCCAGATTGAGCAGGACGTCACATTCCGGCGGTGCGGAGGGTTCGGATGTGATCAGCACCGGCGTCTGCGCGGCGAGGGGGTCATGCGCGGCGCAGTGCGGGATGAAGGACAACTGCTGCCACGTCCACAACATGTTGTCGATGCGGCGCGCGGTTTCGGGGGCGGGCGCGAAAATCAGCAGTTTCTTCTTCTGCGCAAAGGCCTTGCCGGCGAGCCTGCAGGCGACCTGCAGCCTGTCCGGCGCGTTGAAGTAGAAGTCGATCGAAGTCATTTCACTCCGGCGTGGCGCAGCGCAAAGCGGGTCAGCAACGGCACCGGGCGCCCGGTCGATCCCTTCTCGCGGCCGCTCTTCCACGCGGTGCCCGCCACGTCGAGGTGCGCCCAGCGCATCTTCCGCGTGAAACGCGACAGGAAACACGCCGCGGTGATGCTGCCGCCGGGGCGGCCGCCGATATTGGCCATGTCCGCGAAATTCGAGCGCAGGCCGTCCTGGTAGTCGTCCCACAAGGGCATGCGCCACGCGCGGTCCCAGGCGTCATCGCCCGCCGCGTCGATTTCGGCGGCCAGCTTGTTGTCGTTTGCGAAGAAGCCGTTGGCAACATGGCCCAGCGCGACGACCATGGCGCCGGTGAGGGTGGCTATGTCCACCACCACGTCGGGCTCGAACCGCTCGGCATAAGTGAGCGCATCGCAAAGGATCAGCCTTCCCTCCGCGTCGGTATTGAGGATTTCCACCGTCTGGCCCGAAAGCGTGGTGACCACGTCGCCGGGGCGGGTGGCGTTGCCGCCGGGCATGTTCTCGCAGGCCGCGATGAGCCCGATCGCGTTGACCGGCGCGCGCATGCCGGCCAGCGCCCGCAGGGTGCCGAGGACGCTGCCGGCGCCCGACATGTCGTATTTCATCTCGTCCATCTCGGCCGCGGGCTTGAGCGAGATGCCGCCGGTGTCGAACGTGATTCCCTTGCCGACCAGCACCACCGGCGCCTGCTTGGCCGATCCGCCGTTGTAGTGGAGCACGACGAGCTTCGGCGGGTTGGCTGAGCCCTGACTCACCGCCAGGAAGGAGGCCATCTTCAGCGCAGACATCTGCTTCTGCTCGAGCACGTCGCACTTCAGCTTGAAACGGCGTGCGAGCCGGCGTGCCTGGTCCGCGAGGTAGGCCGGATTGCAGACGTTGGCCGGCAGGTTGCCGAGGTCCTTGGTGAGGTCGATGCCGTCGGCGATCGCCTGCATGCGTTCCACTTCCAGCCGGGCGCCCGCGACGTCCTCCCGGCCGACGGCGAAGACCACTTC
>JBBQNG010000164.1:0-9833 GCA_038329645.1 Burkholderiales bacterium | reverse complement strand
ACTGCTCGACCTTGATGCCGGTCTGTTTTACGAAGTTACCCCACTTCTGCAGCTCGGATTGCACCAGGGCGCGAAACTGTTCGGGCGTATCGCCCACCGGCGTCGCCCCGATGTCTTCCATCCGTTTGCGCAGGACAGGATCGCGGAAGCCTTGCTGCACCGCAAGGGCAAGGCGGGTGACGATCTCCGGCGGCGTGCCGGCTGGCGCAAACAGGCCGTTCCAGGAGTCCACGGCGTAGCCGGGAATGCCCGCTTCGGCGATCGTCGGGACATCGGGCGACTGCGGGAATCGCCTGGCGCTCGTGATTCCCAGCGCGCGCAACTTGCCCGCACGGATCTGCGGCAGCGCGTCCGAATAGTTGGCGAACGTCACCTGCGCATCGCCCGCGACAGCAGCCGCGGTTGCCGGCGCGCCGCCCTTGTACGGCACGTACACCATGTCGATCCCGGCCATGTGCTTGAAGATCTCGCCGCTGAACTGGGTCAGGCCGCCGGCCCCTGCAAAGTTGAGCTTGCCCGGTTGCGCCTTGGCCAGCGCGATGAGCTCCTTCACGTTCTGCGCGGGTAAAGCCGGATTCACCATGAGCACCAGCGGATTGGTGTTGATCAGCGTGACGGGAGCGAAGTCCTTGAGCCCGTCGTAGCCCAGCTTCTGGATGAACTGGTTGAGCGTCTGCGGGGCGGCCGATCCCATGAGCAGCGTGTAGCCGTCCGGTGCGCTCCTGGCCACGTACTCGGTCGCAAGTGCGCCCCCATTGCCGACCTTGTTTTCGACCAGGACCGGCTGGCCCAGGGCATCCTGGATTTTCGGCGCGGTCAGGCGTGTCACGGTATCGGTGATGCCGCCGGGCGCGTAGGGCACGACGATGCGGATCGGCTTGGACGGCCATTGGGCCCAGGCGCAGGCCGAGGCGAAAGCGGCGAGGACGGCGAGGAGGCGTGCGGCCGGCAGGAGGATCATGTTTTTTTGCTTTAGGAGAAAGCTTGTTGACAAAGCTAATTGGCGAGCCTAACTTACCCGCGAGGAGAAACCCATGTCAAGCAGGAAGAAGCCCGGCGGAAAGCCCAAAGTGGCATCGGCAACGGTATCCAAGCCCGAGCTGCTGGTCGAGGGATCGGACAGCGAATTCCGCGGCCTGGTCCACGACCTCATGGCATTCGCGCACCACATCGAGGCCTGTCGCGACGGCTTCGGTGCCATCGTCGGGCTCACCGGGGTGCAGTACGAGATCTTCATGGCGGTGAAGCGATTCGAATCGCTGGCCGTCGCGGGAGCGGCGGGCATCAGCGTCGGGCAGGTTGCGGCACGCCTGCACCGCTCGGGCGCCTTTATCACGCTCGAAGTCAACAAGCTGGTGTCCCGCGGCGTGCTCGCCAAGGCGGGGGATCCGGCGGATGGCCGCCGGGTATTGCTCTCGATCAGCAAGCAGGGCGAGGCGATCGCGCATACGCTCGCGCCGGTCCAGCAGCAGGTCAACGACGTCCTGTTTGCGTGCCTGGACCGCAGGCGCTTCGACCGCCTGCGAGCGCTCGCCGCGGAGCTCGTGGGCTGCGGCGACCGCGCCACGGCGCTCATCGACTACCTCGCTTCGCATTACCCGGCAGGCGCAGACAGCCGCGCGGCCTGACCCCCACCCGCATTCACCTGGAGATTGCCATGGCAATGCCCCCCAAGCAGCACCTCGAATTCGTCGGCGTGGACATGCAGAACGGCTGGGAAGTCCCGCCGGGCTATCCCTCCGGCTTCACGCAGAAGATTCTTGCGGCGGACCTCGACGAGACCGCCAAGCGCGGCAGCCGCACGCGCCTGCTGCGCCTCGATCCCGGCGCTTTCTCGACCGTGCCGTTCGTGCACGACCACTGGGAGGAGGTGTTCCTTGTGCAGGGCGACCTGATCGTCGGCAACGACGACAAGGGCCAGGGCGGCAAGTCTTCCAGTGCCTTCACGTACGCCTGCCGACCGCCCGGCGTGCACCACGGCCCGTTCACCTCGAAGAACGGCTGCCTGCTGTACGAGATCCACTACTACGAGACCTCCGGCCGCGAAACGGGCTGGAAATAGGCGCCGCCATGCTGAAAACCGGCAAGGAGCACCTCGAACAGCTGCGCGACGGGCGCGTTGTCTATATAGGCTCGGAGAAAGTCACGGACGTCACCGCGCATCCGGCCTTCCGCAACGCCGCGCGCTCGATCGCCTCGATCTACGACATGAAGTGCGCGCCGGAAAACCGGGACGCGATGAGCTATGTGGACGATGGCAAGCGCTACAGCGCCCACTTCCTGCCTGCGAAGTCGAAGGCCGACCTGGAAAAGCGCACGCACCTGCATCGCGCGATCGCCAACCTGAGCTATGGCCACCTCGGCCGGTCGCCTGACCATGTATCGAGCTTCGTGACCGGGATGTCGACAAATCCGTCGGTGTTCGGGAAATATGCGGACAACCTCCTGCGCTATTACGAGCACATGCGCGCGAACGACACCTACGCGTGCTATGCGGTGATCCCGCCGCAGGCCGCGCGCAATCCCGAGTTCTACGTTAGGCAGAACCTGCCGATCCCGACCTTGCGCGTGGTGAGGGAGGACGATGACGGCGTCGTCATTTCCGGCATGAAGATGCTCGCCACTGGCGCGGTGTTTTCAAACGAGATCTGGATCGGCAACCTGATCCCGCTCGCCCCGACCCAGCTGGCGGAGTCCATCACCTGCGCGGTACCGGTGAACGCGAAGGGACTCACGCTCTGGTCAAGGAAACCGTTCGAGCGCGATGCGCAGGTCGAGTTCGAAAACCCTCTCGCGCACCGCTTCGACGAGACCGACAGCATGGTGATGTGCGAGGACGTCAAGGTGCCTTGGGAAAAGGTCTTCGTGCACAACGATGCGGTGCTTGCGCGCGAGATCTACATCAAGACTCCGGCGCATTGCTACGGCAACCACCAGTCGAACGTGCGCTTTCAGGCCAAGATGCAGCTGATCGTCGGTGTGGCTTCGCGCGTCGCGCAGGCTTCGGGCGCGGACCAGATCCCGGCGGTGCGCGAGACGCTGGGGCGGCTGAGCGCGCTGGAGGCGACGCTCGGCGGCATGATCGCCGGCCAGATCCAGGACGCGGAGGACTGGCCCGAAGGGTATAAGACCTTCAACCGGCGCTATATGTACGCGGCGCTCAACTGGTGCACCGAAGGCCACTCGGCGATCATCGACGTCCTGCGGGAATTGTGCGGTGGGGGCGTGTTCCAGATGCCGGCCGACATCTCCGTGATGAACGAGCCCGGGATGCGGAAAGATTTCGAGACTTTCTGGCAGACGCCGCAGATGGGCGCGGTCGAGCGAATGAAGCTCTTCAAGCTGGCGTGGGACCTCGTGGGCTCGGAGTTCGCGGGACGTCACGCGCAGTACGAGAAATTCTACGCGGGCGCTTCGTTCATCATCCGCAACCACAATTTCCGCGAGGCGCCCTGGGAGGCGTACCACAAGGTCGTGGACGACCTCATGGCGGGGTATGGCGTGCCCGCGGCTGGCGCCAAGGCGCCAAAGGCTGCATAGGCCGCGCTTTCTGGCTTATCATCGAACCCCATGAGCGGACACGCAGCAGCCCCCCCCAAGGCAGGACCTCCAGCGGCGGTCGAGGCGCACCCGGTCGGCCGCCCGGTGCGCGACCTCGCGGCGCAGATCTACGTCGAGCTGATCTCGAAAGTGCCGGATCCGGGCAAGGCCTCGAGCATGGCGAAGCTGAGCTTCAAGCTGGCCGAGATGTTCCAGGAAGTCGACGACGCGCGGATCTTTGCCGCCAAGCCGGTGGCGGCCGATTTCAACGCCGAGTTCTTCGACACGAAGTAGGTCTGGTCGCGTCGTCGGGCGTCTATAAAGTCACAGCACCATATGACCGTTCCGGAAGAACAATAACCTTCGCGTGGCCCGTTTTGGCAAGTTGAGAGACGGCTTTCTCAGGCAGAGTGAGACATGCCTTTTCGTCCAGTGCTGATGGCCTCATGAGAGTCCTTGTCGTCCTGGGCCATCCGCGTTCGCCGAGCCTGTGCGCGTCGCTCGCCGCCGCCTACGCCAGAGGCGCACAGGCGGCCGGCTGCGAGGTCGAGCTGCTCGACCTCGGCGCGCTCAGCTTCGATCCCGACGTTCACCCCGTTTCGCCGCGCGAGCAGCCGCTCGAGCCGGATCTCGAGCGCGCGCGCACGCTGATCGCCTGGGCCAATCACCTGGTGTTCGTCTATCCCGCCTGGTGGGGAGTGGGTCCCGCGCGCCTGCGCGGCTTTCTGGACCGCGTGCTGCTGCCGGGGTTCGCTTTTCTTGAGCACGAGGACGGCCGATTCGAAGGGCTGCTGCGCGGTCGTACTGCGCACCTCGTGACGACCATGGACATGGCGCCGGCGATCTACCACCTGATTTATCGCGCGCCCGGTCTCAACGCCATGCGCCGTTCGGCGCTCGGCTTTTGCGGCGTCGCGACCACCGGCGTGCTGTCGCTCGGGCCGGTCAGGCACGCTGCGCCGGAAAAGCGCGCCGCCTGGATCGAGAAGGCTCGCTCGCTCGGCTTCTCGCTCCAAGCGGGGGCGTACGGCCCGGCTGCGCGCGCACGGCTCAAGCTGCTTGCGTGGCTGCGCGCATTGCGGCTGCAGTTTTACCCGATGAGCTGGATGGCTTACACAGTCGGCGCGCTCGCCGCAGTCTCCGGAGGGTGGGCGGGCCTCGACCGCGGCGTCTACTGGCTGGGGTACCTGTGCCTCTTCTGCGCCAAGGCGGCGACGGTATTCACCAACGAATGGTTCGACTTCGAACCCGACCGGCGCAACCGCAACTACGGTCCCTTCAACGGTGGTTCGCGCGTGCTCGTCGAGGGCGCCCTTGGCTTCGCCGAGCTGCGTATCGGCATTGTGGCAGCGCTGATGGCCGCGTTCGCCGCCGCCGGTCTTCTGCTCTACGCGCAGGCGCCCGGAACTGTCTGGCCCGTGACACTGACCCTGGCGTTATTGTTCCTGCTCGCGCTCGGCTACACGGCGCCGCCGCTGCGGCTGTCCTGGCGGGGATTTGGCGAGCTCGACGTCGGCCTCACCCACAGCTTCGGCGTCATGGTCTACGGCTGGCTGCTACAGGGCGGGACGGCTGCGGCGCCGATGCCATGGCTGCTTGCGCTGCCGCTCTGCCTCGCGGTGCTGCCGGCGATCGTGCTCTCTGGCGTGCCCGACTTCGACGCCGACCGCGATGCCGGCAAGCGCACGCTGGTCGTCCGCCTCGGCATCCCGCGCGCGATAGCCCTGGCGTCAGTGCTGGCGGTCGCCGCCGTGCTCGCTGCGCTGCTGCTCAAGGACGCTGCCGCGCTTGCCGGCACCCTCGACGGCCTGCTGCCCTGGGCGCTGCCACACGCGGCGCTGCTCGCATTCCTGCTCCGGCGCGAGCACCACGCGCAGCAGGCGCGCCCGGGAAGCCGGCGCATCGACGGCCTGATGGTGGCGGCGCTCACCTACATCGTCTGGTTCGCCCTGATTCCGCTCGTCCATCTCGCCTGACAGAGACGTAATTCTTCGTCAAGGTCCCGCTGCTCGCAGTGCTGCGCGCCATGAACGTGGCCATCGCCATCGACGATTTCGGCACCGGCTATTCGTCCCTGTCCTACTCTTGAAGCTGCCGGCGGACGTGCTGAAGATCGCAACGCTGCTCGCTCGGGAACTCGCCACCGCCCGATAGGGTCGAGTTCCCGAGGGTCCATGTTGGGGTGCGTGTGTATGCCTTGTTCCTGGTTCGCCTGCATTTACTGCAGTGTGACGTTCCCCGCTTTGATGATCCTCGCCCACTTGGGGATCTCGGTTTCGATGAAGGCGCGGAATTCTGCAGGCGTGCTGCCCCCGACGAGGAACCCTTGCTTCGCAAACATCTCGCGGAAATCTTCGCCCGCGAGCACCCTGACTGTTTCCGCATTCAGCTTCGCAACGATCTCCGCCGGCGTTCCCGCTGGCGCGAAGAGCCCCTGCCACGAGAGCGCCTCGAATCCCGGATAACCCGACTCGGCCACCGTAGGCACATCAGGCAACAGCGGATGGCGCTTGAGCGAAGTCACGGCAAGCGCCCTGATCTTCCCGGCCTTTACCTGCGGCAGCACGACGAGGAAATCCCCGAACATCGACTGCACCTGCCCGCCGATGAGATCGTTGATCGCGCCGGCGCTGCCTTTGTAGGGCACGTGCACGAGTTTCGTCCCGGCGGCCAGATTGAACATCTCGCCGGTGAGGTGCATCGAAGTGCCGTTGCCCGGGGACGAATGAGTCACCTGGTCGGGTTTGCCTTTCGCGTAGGCAACGTATTCGGCGAGTGTGTTCGCGGGGAATGCAGGACCGACCACGAGCACGAGCGAGGTGGTCACCAGTATCGAGATCGGTGCGAAATCCTTGAGCGGGTGATAGGGAAGCTTCGGGTTCAGGCTCACGCTGATGCCGTGGGAGCCGGTGACGCCCAGAAGCAATGTATAGCCATCCGGCGGCGCCTTCGCGACGAACTCCGAGCCCACTGCACCGCCGGCGCCGGGCTTGTTCTCGACGATGAACGGTTGCCCCATCGCGGGCTGCAGTTTGTCGGCGAGCTTTCGCGCGAGCAGGTCGGTGCTGCCGCCGGGCGGGAAGGGCACCACGATGCGCACGAGCCTGTTCGGAAAGCCCTGCGCCTGGGCGCCGAAAGCAAAGACGCAGAGCAGCATCGCAATTGCGGACCTCAATGATTCACGCATAAGTCCTCCTGACATTATTCTTAAAAAGGCCTCGCCAGCATTGGTTATACAGCCAAGTTACTGACATATCGATCAAAACCGCCCAGCCCGGAAAGGCTCCAAATCCACCTGCGTCGCCCGCCCGGCCACGAGGTGCGCGATCTCGCGCCCCGTCGATGCGCCCCCGCACATCCCCACGTGGCCATGGCCGAAGGCGAACCACGCATTCTCCATGCCAGGGGCCGGGCCGATCACCGGCAGGCTGTCGGGCAGGCAGGGGCGGTGCCCCATCCATTCGCTGGTGCGGCTCGCATCCAGATGCGGAAAAAGCTCGCGGCCTTTGGCGAGCAGCATGTCTGCGCGCGCATAGTTCGGCGCAGCCTTCAGGCCGGCGAACTCCACCGATCCGGCGAGCCGCAGACCGACGGCCATTGGATTGATCATGAGGTTGTGCTCGAGCGCCATGATCGTGTGGCGCAGTTTGAGGTTCGAGCTTTCCACCGTGACGTGGTAGCCGCGCTGGGTCTCGAGCGGGATCTTCGCGCCGAGCTCCCTGGCGAGCGACGCCGACCACGCGCCGCCGGCAAGCACTACGCTGTCGCACGCAAGGGTCTGCCCGTTGTCGAGCTTCACTTCGCTGACGCGCGTGCCCGAGCGAACGAATCCCGTCACCGAGGCTTTTACCGAGGCGGCCCCGTCAGCGATGCACCGGGCATGGATCGCCTTCACGAGCTTCGAGGGATCGAGCGTGGAGCCGTTTTCCGGCGCAAGCAGGCCGAAGCGGAATTTGCCGCGCAGGTCGGGCTCGAGCCCGACGAGCTCGTCTTCCTCCACGTCATGAAGTTCGACGCCGAGGCTGCGGCGCAGGTCCATGCCCCATTGCCACTGGCGCGCCGTGTCGCGCGACGAGTAGACATACAGGCAGCCCGAGCGCCGCACCAGGTCATTCGCTCCCGCGCGCTCGAGCAGCGGCTCGTAGGCCTCGAAGATCGGCGCGAGCAATCCCCGCATCGCAGTCGCAATGCGCACCACCTCGCTGCGCGAGGAATAGCCTACGAAGCTTGCGAGCCATGGCGCCACGATCGGGAGGTACCACCAGCGGATCGTGAGCGGGCCGAGCGGATCGAGCAGCCAGGCGGGCGCTTTCTTCCACATGCCCGGCATGCCCACGGGCAGGCAGGCCGAGGGCGACATGGACCCGGCATTGCCGAACGAGCACGCCTCGCCGGGCTCGCGCGGATCGATGAAAGTGACGCGGTGCCCGTCGCGCTGCAGCCAGGCCGCGCAGCAGGTGCCGACGATGCCCGTGCCGATGACGGCAACGTGCACGGTCAGGTCTGCTTGGCTGGTATGCGCACCACGATCCCGTCGAGCGCCTCGTTCATGACGAGCTGGCAGGACAGGCGGCTGGTGGGTTCGCGCTCCGCGGCGACGAACCCGAGCATATCGGCCTCGTCCGGCTCGGGCGCGGGAAGCTTCCCGAACCAAGCCTCGTCAACGTATACATGGCAGGTTGCGCACGAAAGGCATCCGCCGCATTCGGCATCGATGCCTTTGACGTTGTTCTTGATCGCGGCTTCCATGATGCTTGAACCGCTTTTCGTTTCGACTTCGCGGCGCGCGCCGTCCGTCAGGACGTAGGTGATCTTCGCCATGCCTAGAACATCTCGAAGTATTCGCGGTGCTCCCACTCGCTGACTTCGAGGTTGAAGCGCGCGATCTCGGCTTCCTTGATGCGGCAGAAGTAGTCGACGAAGGTGCTGCCCAGGCCTTCCTTCAGGCACGCGTCCTCGCGCAGCGCGGCGAGCGCCTCGCCCAGCGTTGCAGGCAGGAAGTCGGCCTTGGTTTCGTACGGCGCATCGGCCGAGGGTCCGGGGTCGAGCTTCCTCGCCATGCCGTCGAGGCCCGAATAGATCTGCGAGGCGAAGTAGAGATAGGGATTCGCCGCCGGCTCGCCGACCCGGTTTTCGATGCGCGTCGCCTCGTCGCCGTGGCCGCCCAGCACCCGCAGCATCACGCCGCGGTTGTCGCGCCCCCAGAGCACACGGTCCGGCGCGAGCGAATTCGGCCGGTAACGCTTGTAGCCATTGATGGTCGGCGTTGACAGGGCGCTCGCGCCGCGGGCGTGGGCCAGCAGCCCTCCGAGATAGTGGCGTCCGACCGGCGACAACTGCTCGCCGGGCTGCGCCGGAATAAACGCATTCGCCCCGCCCGAAATGCTTTTCAGCGACTGGTGCAAGTGCCATCCCGAGGACATCACGTTCGGGATGCGCGGGCGGCACATGAAGGTGCCGTGATAGCCATGGCGCCTGAGCACCTGCTTGGCCGCGCTGCGGAACAGCACCATTGCATCGGCCGCCGCCATCGCGCCCTGGATGCCGAAGGTGAATTCGAACTGGCTGGGACCGTACTCGACCTCGAGCGAGCGCAGCGGGAGGTCGAGCGCCTGCATGTTCTTTCGCAGCAGTTCGCAGACCGGCTCGATAAGATCGTAGCGGATCTCGGTCAGGTACTGGTAGCCCTGCGAAAGGAGCTCGACTCCAGGCGGCACGCCGGGAAACCCGGGCTGGCCGACGTCGCCGGGCTGCATGTGCGGATCGGTCACCTTGAAGACATGGAACTCGACTTCCAGCCCGGCGACGAGCTCGTGGCCGGTGTCGGCCAGCTTCCTGACCGCGTTCCCAAGCAGCGCGCGGGTCGCAAACGGCACCGGCTTGCCGGTGCCGAAATAGGCGTCGCACAGCAGCCAGCCGGTTTTTTCGAGCCACGGCAGCACGCGGAAGGTGGCGGGATCCGCCACGATGAGGAAATCCGCCGCGCCCTGCATCTCGGGCATGTCGAAGCCGCCGCCGCGCGTGAACACGGGGAACGCGGTCTTGTGCGAAGTGTCCTTGGCGAGCAGCGTGCTGGTCAGTGCGACACCGTCGTAGAGCGCCTTCGCGGCTTCGGTGACAACCAGGGTCTTGCCGCGCAGCACGCCGTGCTGGTCCGGGAACGAAAACCGCACCACCTCCAGGCCGCGCGACTTGAATTCGCCCACCAGCTTGTGGGCCGCGGCGAGCTGCGCGCCGGTCCACAGCCCGTGGCGCTCGACAAAATTCATGCGTGCTCCTTGGCTCGCGTTTTT
>JBBQNG010000163.1:0-9859 GCA_038329645.1 Burkholderiales bacterium | reverse complement strand
GCGGCGCGCCGTCGAGCGCGCCCACCCAGAGGCGCGCGAGCTTGCGCTCGGGGTCCATCAGCATGGCGGCGCTCGACTCGGGAAATTCGCCGGTCTTGCGGCAGAACTTCCAGTAGCCCCAGCGGGCGGCGGTGGACAGCTTGGGCACCTCCACCGCGACGACCAGCTCATCCTCGGCGAGGACCGTGGCAAAAGCACCGGTCATGAATTGCGCGGCGGGAACGCTGCGTTCGCCGGCCGGGCCGGCGATGACGATCGTGGCGGCCAGCGCGGGGAGCGCCAGAGGCCAGTCGGCGGCCGGGTCGGCATGCGCGAGGCTGCCGCCGATGGTGCCGCGGTTGCGGATCGTGCGGTAGGCGATGTTGCGCGCCACGTCGGACATCACCGTACAGCCGATGAGCCGGGCGTCCTCAATGGCCGAGTGCGTGACTGCGCCGCCGATGCGCCAGAAGGCGCCCTTGTCTTCGATGGCCCGCATCGACTCGAGGCGCGAGACATCCACAAGCAGCTTCGGGCGCGCGAGGCGCAGGTTGAGCATGGGGCCGAGCGACTGCCCGCCCCCCAGCGCCTTTGCTTCGCCGGCAGCGCCGGCGAGCGCCTTGATCGCGCTGCCCACATCGGAAGGTTTCAGGTATTCAAAAGCGGCGGCTTTCATGCTGCCTCCCGTTTCGGTGTTGCGTGCTCCCTCGCGCGCTCGATCTCTTCGAGCAGGCGGTGCGGCGTGAGCGGGGTCTTGCTGACCTCGGCGCCGGTGCTGCGCAAAGCGTCGTTGACCGCATTGAAGATCGCCGCCGGCGGGGCGATGGCGCCGCCCTCGCCCATGCCCTTGATGCCGTTCATGGTGTAGGGCGACGGGGTTTCCATGTGGAAGATCCGCATGTTCGGGACTTCCGTAGGGCCGGGCAGGAGGTAGTCGGCCAGCGTCGACGCGTTGGGCTGGCCGTTGGCGTCGTACTGGATCTCCTCGTACATCGCCGTGCCTATGCCCTGCGCCACGCCGCCGAGCGTCTGGCCTTCGACGACCATGGGATTGACCAGCGTACCGCAGTCCTCCGCGATCACGTAGTCGAGGATCTCGACCTGGCCGGTGCCCGTGTCCACCGCGACGGCCACCGCGTGCGAAGCGTAGCTGAAGGCCCCCGTGTCGCGGTCCGGCTTGTAGCTCACGCTCACCTCCAACCCGCGGCGATCCACGTCGAGCGGCGCCCGGTCCGGCCGCAGGTACCAGACGCTGCAGATCTCCTTGAGCTCCACGCTCTTGCCGGCGGGGCCGACGACGCCCAGGGTCTTGTCGAACCTGGCTTCGGCTTCGCTGCAGCCGATGAGGTGGGCGCCGATTTTGACGATACGGGGGAGCAGCTCCTCACACGCCTTGAGCGTCGCGCCGCCCGCCATCACGATCGAGCGCGAAGCGTAGGTGCCTGTCGAATACGGCGTGGTGCCGGTGTCGCCGTGCGTGATCTTGATCTTCTGGATGTCGATGCCGAGAATCTCGTGCGCAAGCTGTGCGAAAGTCGTTTCCATCCCCTGTCCGTGCGAATGCACGCCAACGCGCACTTCCAGTCCGCCGTCCGGCGTGAGCTTGACTGCCGACTGATCGTAGCCCGGTACGAGGGGCAGGCCCCAAGTTGCAAATACGCTGGTGCCATGCGCGGACTGCTCGCAGTAGCTTGCGAAGCCGATGCCGATCTTGCGGCCGTCGGGCTCGCCTTTCTTCTGCCTTTCGGACCATTTCTCGAAATCGAATTTTTCGCGCACAAGGGCGAGCGCAGCGGGATAGTTGCCGCTGTCGTAATGCTTCTTGACCACGTTGTCGTAGGGCATCTGTTCAGGGCGGACCAGGTTCTCCATGCGTACGTCGTAGGGGTCGCGGTCCACCGCGCGGGCGACCGCATCCATGAGCAGCTCCATGGCGAAGCACACCCCGGTGCGCGCGACGCCGCGATAGGGCATGAAGCCCGGCTTGTTTGTCGCCACGCAGTAGGTCTTGCAGCGGTAGCCCTGGAAGTCGTACGGGCCCGGCAGGTTGCCGGTGGCCTGGCCCGGCTCGAGGCCGATGGTGAACGGCCAGTTCGAATAGGCGCCGCCGTCGATCGTGATCTCGGCATCCAGCGCGAGCAGCCGTCCTCTGTCGTCTGCGTAGGCGGTGAGGCGGTACTTGTGCTGGCGCGCATTGGCGCCGGAAACAAGGTGCTCGCGGCGATCCTCTATCCAGCGGAAGGGCTTCCTGTATTTCATCGCGAGCCACGCTACCGAGAGCTCCTCGGGATGCACGATGACCTTGTAGCCGAACCCGCCGCCGACGTCCGGCGCAATGATGCGCACCTGGCCTTCGTCGAGGCCGAGGAACTGCGCGATGCCCGTGCGCACGATGTGCGGCGTCTGCGTCGAGTAGTACATGATGAGCTGGTCGGCGCGCTCGTCCCAGTAGGCGACCACGGCCTTGCCTTCCATGGGCACCATGGCCTGGCGCGACAGCTCCACTTCGCGGTTGACGACCACCGTGGCTTTCTTGGACAGGGCATCGAAACCGTTGTCCACCGACAGGGTGAGGAACAGGTTGTCGTCCCACTCCTCGTGCACGCGGTTGGTTTTCTCGACGCGCGCAATTTCCGAATCGACCAGCGCCGGCAGCTCCTCGATGTCGAGGACCACCTGCTCGGCGAGGTCTTCCGCCTCGGCCCGCGTCCTGGCCACGCACATAACTACCGGCTCGCCGACGAAGCGCACCTTGCCGTGCGCAAGGGGCGGCTGGCCCGAGAGCTTGTAGGTAGGCAGCGTGGAAGGCGCGACGATGTCTTTCGCCTCGGCGAGGTCTTCGCGCACGAACACGCGGCCTTCAGAATTGGGAGGCTTCCTGATCCCGCGAATGATGCCGTGGGCCACCGGGCTGCGCAGGAAGGCCACCTCGCGCTGGCCGGGCAGCACCATGTCCGAAACATACTGGCCGCGGCCGTGCAGGTGGCGCGAGTCCTCCTTGCGGGGAACGCGTGCGCCTATGCCCTGGCCGGGCTTGCCATGCTCTTGGTCCATTCCATCCTCCAGTTACGGCAGGGGAACTCTCCGGTTCCCCTGCTTGCCGCCGTGCCTGCTTACTTCGGTATGCCGTAGAAGCGATAGTTGTCGAGGGTGTACTCGGCGACCTTGAACCACAGGTTCTGCTCGTCACGGAATTTAGACCACTGGTCATAGATCTTCTTGAACTCGGCGCTCTTGCCCGCGAGGTCGGTCATCACTTCCTGCGTCGCTTTGTACGCCGCATCCATGACCGGTTTGGGGAAGGCGCGCAGCCGCGTGCCCGAACCCACCAGGCGCTTGAGCGCGATCGGGTTCTTCGCGTCATAGTCGGCGGTCATCACCGTGTCCTGCTCGCGCGCCGCGCAGACCAGCACTTCCTGGTACGCCTTGGGCAGGGCGTCCCACGCTTTGAGGCTCACGAGCATCGTGTTCTGCGCGCTGCCTTCCCACCAGCCGGGGTAGTAATAGAACTTGGCGACCTTGTTCAGGCCCAGCTTCTCGTCGTCGTGCGGCCCGATGAACTCCGCCGCGTCGATGGTGCCTTTCTCCAGCGCCGGGTAGATGTCGCCGGGCGGGATCTGCTGGGGCGTGACGCCGAGCTTGGCGAGAATCGTGCCGCCGATGCCGCCGATGCGCATCTTGAGGCCCTTGAGGTCGGCCACCGACTTGATCTCCTTCCTGTACCAGCCGCCCATCTGCACGCCGGTGTTGCCGCACGGGATGTTGATCATGCCGTACTGTTTGAAGACATCGCGCAGCAGCTCGCCGCCGCCGCCCCAGTTGAACCACGCGGCCTGCTGGCGCGCGTTGAGGCCAAAGGGAATCCCGGCGTCGAACGCGAAGGCCGGGTTCTTGCCGATGAAGAACGACGAAAGCGTATGGGTCGCTTCCATGGTGCCTTTCTCGACTGCATCGAACACCTGGTTGCCCGGCACGATCGCCCCGGCGGTCAGCACCTGGATGTCGAACCGGCCTTCGGTCATCACCGAGATCCGCTTTGCCATCGCCTCGACGCCGCCATGGGTGGTGTCCAGGCTTTTGGGCCAGCTCGTCTGGAGACGCCACTTCACCACGGGGGCGGAGGCCGTCTGGGCTATTGCCGGCGCCGCCATCGCGCCGAGGGCCGCTCCCGCCCCTGCCTTGGTTAGAAACTCGCGTCTCTTCATTGCATTCTCCTTGGACATACCGGCTGGGCCGGCGGTTGGTTGATCACTCTGCTCTGCGACACTACTTTGAACCGCCCGGCCTGGCCGAGCGCTCGAACTGCTTCTGCATCTCTTCGTCCGCGCTGCCGGCGCCTTCGGCCGGGGCCTCCGGCCGCTCGGCGGGCGCCTCGAGCTCGATCTTGACCTTGTCCAGGTCGATGACCTGCTCCTTGTCGAGGAAGTACGTGATCTGGTCCGGGAACGCGATCACCAGGCCGACCATCAGGACCTGCAAACCTACCCAGGGGATCGCCCCTAGGTAGATGTCCCGGCTCTTCACTTCCTTGGGCGCGATGCCGCGCAGGTAGAACAGCGCATACCCGAACGGCGGATGCATATACGAAGTCTGAATATTGACGCACAGGAGGACGCCGAACCATACGAGGTCGATGCCGAGCTTCTGCGCCACGGGCGCAAGGAGCGGGATCACGATGAACGCGATCTCGAAGAAATCGAGGAAGAACGCGAGCACGAACACGAACAGGTTCACCACCACCAGGAAGCCGATGCGGCCGCCGGGCAACCCGGAGAGCAGGTGCTCGATCCAGCGCTGGCCGTCGAACCCCTGGAACACGAGCGAGAACACCGAAGACCCGACCAGGATGAAGATCACCATCGAGGTGATGCGCATGGTCGATTCCATGCCCTGCCACATCAGCGAAAGGGTCAGCCGGCCGCGGACCGCGGCGAGGAGCATCGCCCCCACGGCCCCCATGGCACCCGCCTCGGTGGGCGTGGCGAGGCCCATGAAGATCGTGCCGAGCACGAGGAAGATCAGGCCCAGCGACGGGATTACGCCCCACAGGACGCGCTTCCAGAGCGCCCACCCGTGCAGCGTGCGCGCCTCGGCCGGCAGCGGCGGCACGAGGTGCGGCTTGAAAATCGACACCACGAAGATGAAGAGGATGAACAGCAGCGTCTGCACGATCGACGGGCCGATCGCGCCGGCATACATGTCCCCGACGGACTTGCCCAGCTGGTCGGCAAGCACCACCAGCACGAGCGAAGGCGGGATCAACTGGGTGATCGTCCCTGACGCCGCGATCACGCCGGTGGAGATCTTCATGTCGTAGCCGTTGCGCATCATCGCCGGCAGCGCAATCATGCCCATCGCAATGACCGACGCCGCGACCGTGCCGGTGATCGCGCCGAGGATCGCGCCGACGATGATCACGGAGTACGCGAGCCCCCCGGGCAGCGAGCCGAACGCCTGCCCCATGCTTTCCAGAAGGTCCTCGGCCAGCCCGCAGCGCTCGAGGATCGTGCCCATGAACGTGAAGAACGGGATCGCGAGCAGCAGGTCGTTGGACACGATGCCGAAGATGCGCAATGGCAGGTTGGCGAGGAAATCCGGCACGAAGAACCCGAGCTGGATGCCCAGGATACCGAACGACAGCCCCAGCGTTGCGAGCGAGAATGCGACCGGGAACCCGACCAGCAGGAAGACCACCAGCCCCGCGAACATGAGCGGGGCCATTGCCTCCGCGCTCAGGTTCACTGGAGCGGCCTTTCATAGTGGGCGTCTGCCGTGAGGTGCCCCGACAGCATGGCGATGCGCTTGACGATCTCGGAAACGCCCTGCAACGCGACCAACGCAAACCCGAACGGCAGCGCGAGGCGCGCCGGCCAGCGCAGCAGGCCCCCCGCGTTCGGCGAGATTTCGCCGGTGTGCAGCGCGTCGATGAAAGGCGGCACGCAAAGCCAGAGCAGGTACACCGTGGCGGGCATCAGGAACAACAGGAACCCCATGAGATCCAGCCAGATCTTGCCGCGCACCGAAAGCATCCCGTAAATGAGGTCGACGCGTACATGCTCGTTGACCTTGAGCACCTGCGCGGCACCGAACATCACGAGGTACGCGAACAGATACCACTGGAGCTCGAGCCAGGCATTGGACCCGAGGCTGAACACATAGCGCAGGCTGGCATTGCCGGAGCTCACGACGCAGGCGGCAAGGACGCAGAACGAGGCGATGTAGCCGAAATACCGGTTCATCGTGTCCACGCCCGCGGAGAACTTGAGGAAGGCTTTCATTTCTCAGGCGGCTTGCTGTGAGCGCGTGACTGCGTACTTGTAGTCACGGAATTCGCCCGAGAGGACGGGCTCGTATTTGGGGGGCGCATCGCCCGCGCAGCCAGGGATGCACTCGATCTTCGCGTCGTAGTTCGGGTGGTGGAAAAAAGCGATCGACATGCGGCTCGCGGCCTGCGCCATTTCACGTGGCGGGTTGAGCACTCGATGCGTGTTCGAAACCCACTGATCGTTGGTCCAGCGCATGAGCAGGTCGCCGATGTTGCACACAAACCGGTACTTGTCGGTGGCCACGTCCACCCACTCGCCCGAGCGCGTCCGGACCTGAAGCCCCGGGGCGCTTTCGCCGGATAGGATGGTGAGCATCCCGTAGTCGGTGTGGGCCCCGGCGCGCAGCTGGCCTTCGGCCGGCGGATCGTCCTGGCGAGGGTAGTAGTTGATGCGCGCCGCGGTGATGTGGCGGTCGATCTTGGCGTCGAAAAATCCTTCGGAAAGCCCCAATGCAAGCGCGGAAATGCGGCACAGGGTCACCGAGAGGCTTTCCATCGCGCGGTAGTACGCGTCCGCGGCATCCGCGAAGCCGGCAGGCTGCACAGGCCACTGGTTTACAAAGAAATGCCTGCCGCCGTGCTCGCCCGTGTAATAGGGATCGGCTGGAATGTCGGCGCGGCCGAAGTGGTAGTACTCCTTGAGATCGGGCGGCGTTTCCAGCGAATTGCCTGCCGCCAGCGCCTCGAACCCGACCGCCTTGTAGCCGCGCGGATAGTCGGGCCGCGGGGGCGCCACGCGCTGCTTTTCCTCGAGCGGCAGGTCGAAGAACGCGTGCGCTTTCGCATACAGCGCGTCCATCGTGGTGCGCGCGACGCCGTGGCCGTCGATGGCGAAGAACCCGATGCTTTCGGCCGCCTCGCGAATGGCTGCGGGAACGCTCGCGCGCCCCTCTGCGGAGCCGCTGAGGAAGGGCGCGATGTCGATGACGGGAATTCGGTCCATGTTAATCTTTTGTCGAGCTCTTTCTAAACCCTGTCCCTAGCAACGAGCATGCCCAGATGAAGCTTGAACGCAAAATCGCCCTGGTCACCGGCGCCGGCAACGGCATCGGCAAGGCCATCGCCGCAGCGCTGGGGCGCGAAGGCGCCCGCATCCTGATCGCCGATCTCGACAACGCCGAAGGCGCCGCCGCCGAGCTGACTGCCGCCGGCATCGAAGCAATCGGGGTCAGAGTCGACATAACCAGCGAAGCCGACGTCGCGCGCATGGCGGAAGTCGCCGCGCAAAAGTTCGGCGGCCTCGACATCGTGGTCAACAATGCGGCGATCTTCTCCACGCTCGTACCCAAGCCGCTGGAGGAGATCGGCGCGGCGGAATGGCGCAAGGTGATGGACGTCAATACGCTCGGCACTTTCCTCGTCACCAAGGCCGCGCTGCCGCTGCTGAAGCACTCCACCGCCGCGCGCATCATCAACCTGTGCTCCGGCGTCGCTTTCAAGGGTAACCCGCTCTACCTGCACTACGTGGCAAGCAAGGGCGCGATTCTGTCCATGACCCGCGCACTCGCCAAGGAGCTCGGCGAGCACAACATCCTTGTGAACGGCATCGCGCCGGGCTTCACGCTTTCCGAGAACGTCGAGAACAACGCCGCGCTGATGGGCAAAGTGCGCGGTCCGTCGATCGCGGGCCGAGCGATCGCGCGCGACATGTACCCGGGCGACATCGTGGGCGCCGCGGTGTTTTTTGCAGGGCCCGACTCGGCCTTCATCACCGGCCAGACACTGGTGATCGACGGCGGCGCCTACTTTCACTGACCCTTGCCGGCGCCCCCCATGGCCCGCCCGAGCCGAAACGCAAAAACGCTGGCGCGCCCCGACGCCAGCCTCGAGCCGCGCCTGCCGCTGTGGTCGCGTCCCGGCTACCTCGTGCGGCTCCTGCACCAAATCAACTACGCCGTCTGGTCCGAGGAGCTGGGGCACGCTAACGTGACCCCGGTGCAATACAGCGTGCTCACGGCGCTGTCGATCCGCGGCGAGCAGGACCAGACCACCCTTGCCGATGAGATCGGCATCGACCGCACCAACGTGGCCGAGGTGCTCTCGCGCCTCGAGGCGCGCAAGCTCGTGAAGCGAAAGGAAAACCCCGCCGACCGCCGCGCGCGCCTCGCCTCCCTCACGGCCAAGGGACGCACGCTCATGACCTCGCTTTTCCCGGCCATGCAGCGCTCGCAGGACCGCCTGCTCGCGCCGCTCACGCAAAAGGAGCGCGACCTTTTCATGGCCACGCTGGTGCGTCTCATCGAGGCGAACAAGGAATACGGCAGAAGCACGCTGCGCTCGGACTAGGCGCATTTGATCGACCGTCATCAGACCGGATACACCAGGTCGTTGGCGATGAGCACGGTGTCGTAGACGCACTGGCGCTCGCGGATCAGGAGCCTTCCGCCTTCGCGCACAAACGTGTCGTAGTAGCGCCCCGACTGGTGGATCGTCGTGGGGCCGTCGACCAGGGTCTGCAGCAGCAGGTAGTTCGACTGCGCCTTGATTGTGCCGCCCTCCCCGGTCCCCGTCACTTCGAGGACGCGCACATTGCTCGTGAAGTGCTGCATGTAGCGTGGCGCGAACATCTGGGTGTGCATGATCGCGAAGGCGCGGTCGCGGATCATGCCGCGGCCTTCGGCGTACACCAGGCCCACGCGCAAACCGGCATCGGCGTTTTCGCGCGCGGTGATGCGGTAGAGCGAATCCTCGGCGAAGAATTCCACCCACTTGTCGAGCGCGCCGCGATCGAGCACGTTGCAGTACTCCGTGTGGAACTCCTCGATTTCAAGGCGCAGTTCACGCGCGCCTTTCGCGTCCACCGCCTGCATGTCGTAGCCTGCGTACATCACAAATCCATTTCTTGGCGGTAGTACTGATACATGCCGCGGATCGCGGCCTCGTCGATCACCGACGTGGTGCTGCCCGTAGTCTGGCCGCCGAGCTTCAGCACCCCGGCTTGCGACCCCGAGCGCCGCACGCCCTCCTGCAGGAACTTGATCGCCTCGTTGTCCTCCAGCCCCAGGAAGCCCGAGGGGCCCATGAGGTTGCCTTGCCGCAGGCGATGACGTGTCATCTCTTCCGTATCGCCTTCGTAGCCGAACATGGTCCACATCATGATCTGGCTGTGGGGACCGTTCGGGACGATGTGGCGGATGCCGAGCGTGTTGAGCTCGCGCTGCACGATGAAGTTGGGCCAGATGGTCTGCATGGTCACCGACCAGGGCGAATCGAATTCGCGCACGTACTCGAGGAAGCGCCCGTCGGCGAGCTTGAAATCCTCGCGGTAGTTGCGCATCTCGCCCTTGGTCGCCGCATCCAGAGTCTCGGCCACGTTGTCGGGCTTGGCCGAGGCGAGCGTGCCGTGGCGGCCCTTGGGGTCGGTGATCATGCCGTTCTTGCTGCCCGCCACCATGAGCCCGAAAGTGACGAGGAAGGAATGCAGCAGCGTGGCGTGGTAGGGGTCCTTCAGGTTCTCGTGGTAAAGCTTCCAGTTGCCCGGCAATTCGTTCCTGTAGTAGCCGAGGATCTTGAGCTTGCGACCGGCGAAGACGACGTTGAAGTCCTTGAGGATTT
>JBBQNG010000162.1:0-9987 GCA_038329645.1 Burkholderiales bacterium | reverse complement strand
CAACCTCAAGGCGGGGCACTCCGGCAAGGTCGCGTACATCGACGACGCCGGCCGTTATACCTTCGGCGAGCTCGCGGAACGCGTGAACCGCGCGGCCAACGCGCTCGTGTCGCTCGGTATCCAGCGCGAGGAGCGCGTGGCGCTCGCGCTGCTCGACACGATCGACTTCCCGGCGGCCTTCCTGGGGGCGATCAGGGCCGGCATCGTGCCGGTCGCGCTCAACACACTGCTCACCACGCCCGACTACGACTACATGCTGCGCGACAGCCGCGCGCGGGCGCTGGTCGTCTCCGAGCCATTGCTCAAAACCTTCCTTCCACTGCTGGGCAAGCTGCCCGACCTCAAGCACGTGATCGTTGCGGGAAAGGACGCGCAGGGCAACCTGTTGTTCTCCGACCTGCTGGCTAAGGCGGACAAAGAATTCAAGGCAGCCCCGACGCTAGCCGACGACATCTGCTTCTGGCTTTACTCTTCGGGTTCGACCGGAGCGCCCAAGGGCACGGTGCATCTGCATTCGCACCTGATCCTGACCGCCGACCTGTATGCGATCCCGGTCCTCGGCATCCGCGTATCGGATACGGTGTTCTCGGCGGCCAAGCTGTTCTTCGCCTACGGACTGGGCAACGGGCTCACTTTTCCGCTCGCGGTCGGCGCAACGACGGTGCTGATGGCCGAGCGGCCCACGCCGGATGCAGTATTTAAGCGGCTGGTGGAACACAAGCCTACGATTTTCTACGGCGTGCCCACCCTGTATGCGGGAATGCTCGTCAGCCCGAATTTCCCGAAGAGGGAAGACATGGCGTTGCGCGCCGGAACGTCGGCGGGCGAAGCGCTCCCGCCGGAAATCCTCAAGCGCTTCGCCGAAAAAACCGGCGTCGAGCTGCTCGACGGTATCGGCTCGACTGAAATGCTGCATATCTTCATCTCGAACCGGCCCGGCGACGTGAAGCCCGGCACGACGGGCAAGGCGGTTCCCGGGTATGAGCTGCGCCTTGTCGATGAAAACGGCAATGAAGTGAAGGACGGCGAGCTGGGCGAATTGCAGATCTCCGGCCCGACTTCCGCGATCATGTACTGGAACCAGCGCGCGAAGACGAAGAATACTTTCCAGGGCCCGTGGACGAAGAGCGGGGACAAGTACACGAAGATCGAGGGCGGGTACTACGCGTATGGCGGACGGTCCGACGACATGCTCAAGGTCGGCGGCATTTATGTGTCGCCTGCGGAAGTCGAAGCCGCGCTCGTGTCGCACCAGTCGGTGCTCGAGTGCGCCGTGGTCGGGCACGAGGACGCGGATAAGCTCGTCAAGCCGAAAGCGTTCGTGGTGTTGAAGCCCGGCGCGAAGGCCACCGGCGACGAGCTCAAGGCCCACGTGAAAGCGAGCCTCGCGCCGTACAAGTATCCGCGCTGGGTGGAGTTCGTGGCCGAGCTGCCGAAAACGGCGACGGGAAAGATCCAGCGCTTCAAGCTTCGCGGATAAATTTGAAAGAATCGAATTCGTAGATCCGCGCGTGGAGCGGCTGTCCCGTCAATTTGTCACCGGTATCGGTACATTAGATCGTAAATATCCAGTGTCGGGCTACTTAGCTACAGTTCAGCAGGCGATTCGTTCCTCAGCCGACTTCCATCCTGACCGGCTTGCCGACGCGACTCAGCATTTCCACGAGCGTGTCGATGGTGAACTTGCTGGTCTTTTTGTTCACCACATCGGACACGCGTGGACGGGACACCATCAGAATCGCGGCAGCCTCGGACTGCTTCAGGTGATGCTCGGCGATCCAGCCGGACAGCTCAGCCATTAATTGCTGCTTCAGCAATCGCGTGTCGTTGATCTCCTTGCGCGAGGCCGCATGCAGCCGCTTGGCTTCGGCTGGCGAAAAGCCCAGCTCCAGGAACAGGTTGGCCCCCGGCTTCGTGACATGGCGGACTACGGTATCGATCGTCATCTCTTTGCCTTTCTGGCGTTCACCACGGCGCGGTAGCGCGCATCGGCGATGGCCTTGTCCTGCTTGCTGGTTGCCTGAGACTTCTTCTGGAAGCAATGCAGGACATAAATTGCTTCCTCGAACTTGGCTACATACATAACCCGGTAGATGCCGTCAGCATTCCCGATGCGAATCTCCCTCGTGCCCGCGCCCACTTCGTCGAATGGCTTCCAGTCTGTCGGGTCGAGCCCGGCTTGAACCTTACCCAGTTCGAACCCCGCATCCCTGCGGGGTACCTGCGGAAACGCCAGCAGATCGTCATACGACGACCCGATCCAGCGAATCTCCTTTTCATTGTCCATGACGCTTTTATGTATAAAATGTTATACACGCTGATCTGAGGAGTCAAGTGATGAATTTTTTGAAGCATCGCGTCGCGTATCCTGTCCTTTTGGCACTGCCGCTGTTCCTTTGCACGGTCCTAGCCGCGTGCACGACCCTATCCAACCGGCCAGGACCCGAAACAATGAACCAGCTTGCCCCGACCGGACCCCTGCGTTTTGGCGTCGCATTTGCAATCGAGCAGTCGACATTCTTCGTGGAGAAGCGCGCCGACGGCACGCTGCACGGCATCACCGTCGACCTCGCCAACGATCTCGCGCGCTCGATCGGGCGGCCGGTGGCGTTCTTGGCCGAGCCCAACACCGGCGTGCTGACGGATGCGCTCACGAGCGGGAAGCTCGACGTGGCGTTCATGCCGGTCGACGACGAGCGCCGGGCGAAGCTCGCGATCGGGCCCATCTATTTCATCGGCCAGAACACCTACCTGGTGCGCGAGGGGTCCGACATCCGGTCCATCGCCGAGGTGGACCGTCCGGGCGTGCGGGTCATCGGCATTTCGGGGACCACGACGATCCGGGGTGCGGCGGCAACGCTGACCAGGACGAAAATCGAGCCCGCGGTGTCGGTTGATGCCGCGCTCGAGTTGCTGCGCACCGGCAAGGCCGACGCCTTTGCGCTCACGCGCGACACGCTCATGTCGATGTCGGCGCGCGTGCCGGGTTCAAGGGTGCTCGACGGTGCTTTCAGGCAGGTGGCCATCGCAGTCGTGGTGCCCAAGGGCCGGCCGGAGGCGCTCGCCTACGTTTCGAAGTGGCTCGAAGAGGCCAAGGCTTCGGGTGCGGTGCGCAAGGCATTCGACGACAACGGCTTTCGGACCGCGGACGTCGCGCCGGCGGACGCGCGCTAAGTACGGGCCGGGGCGCTGGTATTTGTCAGCCACCGCACAGACCGTTCCTTTCACCCACGCTATAAGAGCGCGGGACGTCAAAACAAGGAGCCCCGCATGAACATCACCCTCGCAATCGGTCCCGTGGTCTCGCTGGTCGCGGGCATCCTCATCCTGGTCATGCCGAAGCTGCTCAACTACATCGTGGCGCTGTATCTCATCATCATGGGCGTGCTCGGCCTCATGGGGAAATAGCCGGCCGGCCGCCCGGCGCGGCGACGAAAGCGCTCACATCGTCGAGCACCGGCGCAAGCCCGCGCAGCGGGCGCGCCAGAGCCGCGGCGAGCGTGACATGGTGGACGTGCTCGTAGATCTTCAGCGTCACTGGTACGCCCGCGGCACCGAGCGCGGCGGCCAGGCGCCGGGTATTGCGGTCGGGATTGACCACCGAATCCGTCGCAGGCGCGGCCAGGAACGCGCGCGGCGATCCCGCCACCGCGTGTTCTATCGGCTGCGCCGCCTGCGGGTAATTCGGATGGAAGAACACGGGCCGCACATCGGGGTTTTCGGCGGGGAAGAAGTCATACGGGCCCGCCAGCCCGATCCATCCCGAGAGCTGCGAAGGCGCCATTGCCTGCGCAGCAAGCCAGCGCGGGTCGAGCGCAAGCATGGCTGCATTGTAGGCACCCGCGCTATGCCCCATGAGGAACAGCTTTTCGGGGTTGCCGCCGTAGGCTGCCGCATTCTTCCGCGCCCAGGCGACGGCCCGCGCGCAGTCGGCCAGGAACTCGGGATAGCGGACCTGCGGATAGAGCCGGTAGTCGGCCAGGATAACGACCATGCCCCTCGAGGTGAGCGCTTCGGCGACAAACCTGTAATCCTTGCGCTCGCCCTTGTTCCACGATCCGCCGTAAAAAAACACCACCACCGGATACCCGCCCGCAGGGGCCGCGGCGCCTTCACGCGGGCGCGGGGCGAATACATCCGCCTTCTGGCGCGGGTCCTCGCCGTAGGCCAGGTCTTCGCTCGCGGCATACCCGCCATCGGGTACCAGCGCATTCAGCAGGCGAGCGGGGGAGCACGCGGACGCGAGGCCGGCAAGAAGTGCGACGACAAGGGTGCGGATCACGGTTGGCTGCGTAGAGTAATGTCCATGGCGAATACATACGCCAGCCGGGGGGCCGCTGGATGTAGGCATTCGGCGCGTCCCGTTGTTTAGAATGGCGCATGAGCGCAAAAAGCCCGGCTTGCTTTGAAACCGTGCGCGACTGGGTTGCCGCCGCGAAACGCATCGTCGTGCTGTCGGGCGCCGGAATCTCCACCGAGTCGGGCATCCCTGATTTCCGCGGGCCCAATGGGCTGTGGACCAGGGACCCCGAAGCCGAGAAGCTCTCCGACATCCGCCATTACCTCGCCGATCCCGAAGTCCGTCGCAAGGCCTGGCTCAAGCGCCTCGCCAATCCTGCGTGGACCGCCGAGCCCAATGCAGGCCACAAGGCGATCGTCGACCTGGAGCGCCGCGGACAACTCCACGCGCTCATCACCCAGAACATCGACGGCCTGCATCAGAAGGCCGGCTGCGCGCCGGAGAATGTGATCGAGGTGCATGGCACGATGCACAAGGTGCTGTGCTGGGACTGCGGCTGGCGCGGACCGATGCAGGAGACGCTGAACCGGGTTCGCTCGGGTGAAGCCGACCCGGCGTGCGCCGAATGCGGCGGCATCCTCAAAAGCGCGACTGTCCTTTTCGGCGAGGGCCTGCAGCCGGGCGTGATGGAGCGCGCGACAGCGGCGGCGGTCGAGGCCGACCTGATGATCGCAGTCGGCTCGACCCTGCAGGTCTACCCGGTGGCGGGCGTGGTGCCCTCGGCAAAGCAGGCCGGCGCGCGGCTGGTGATCGTGAATGCCGACCCGACCCAGTTCGACCGCATGGCCGACGCCGTATTGCGCGAGCCGATCGGGAAAGCCCTGCCCGCTATCGTCGGCTGAGCCGAATCGCGCTTTGGGTTGCCCGGCCGCCCGGGGAAGCCTAGAATTCGAACGATGGTTCAAATCTCGAATCTCCGTTCGGACCAAACGATCCCCGCCAAGCCGGGGGCCGACCGCTTGCGTCGCAAGAGCGAAGCGCGCCGGCTCGATATCTTGCGCGCGGCCGCCCGCGTGTTCCGCCGCCGCGGCGTGGCCGCCGCCGGCATGCGCGAGATCGCCGACGAAGCGGACCTATCGCCTGGCAACCTCTACTACTATTTTCGCGGCAAGGATGAGCTCCTGTACTTCTGCCAGGACCGTACGCTGCAGCAGATGCACACGGCGGTGCAAGCGGCCCGTGCTTCCGCAGCAACCGTCTCGGAGCAGTTGCGCTCGGTGCTGGTCGCGCACCTGCACTGCACGCTCGACGAGCTCGAAGGCGCCACCGCCCACCTGGAGGTGGAGGCGCTGCCCGAGAACCTGCGTCGCCAGATTGTCGAGAAGCGCGACGGCTACGAGCAGGCCGTGCGCTCGCTGGTGGCCAAGGGCGTGAAACGCGGCGAGTTCGCCCCGTGCGATGCGGCGCTGGTCACGCGCGCGATGCTGGGCGCGGTCAACTGGACGGCGCGCTGGTACCGGCCCGATGGCTCGCAGTCGGTGGCCGAGATCGCGCAGGGGTTGTCCGCCTACCTGGTGAGGGGGCTCGCGCGCAGCCTGCCGGCGCCGCCGAAGTCGCGGGCCAAGCCATGCTGACGCGCTTGCGGCGCAGGCTCGGCGTCCTCAAGGACCGGCTCGAGCGCAAGGCCGCGACGATCGGGTCCCCGGCCGCGGCGCCGAAGCCCGCCGCGCCGATCAGCGAGCTCGACAAGGGCCTGTTGCTCGACTGGATCACCGGCAAGATCGACGACGCCGCGCTGTTCGACCACGCCCGGTCGCGCGACGACAGGCTCGCGCTAATGGCGAGGGCGTGCGCGGTGAAAACCGGCAATTCGAAGGTCTGGGCCGCGCGCGCTGGCTTCTGCCTGGACGAAGGCCGCAATGAGGAAGCCCTCGAGTACGCCAGGCACGCACGCGTATTGCTTCCCGCCGGCCCCGACGAGGGCCTGGTCCTCGCCAGGGCGCTCGTCGCCGCGGGGCTGCGCGACGAGGCGCTGAAGCTGATCCCGGAGGTGCTGTTCGACGCACGGCGTACGAGCCGGCACGGGCTGCGGCTGGAGGCGAGCGCGCTGTGGCGGTCCCTGGCGCCGGATTCGGTCGACCCGCTGCTCGAGGTCGCGCGCACATATGTCGCGGCGGGCGACACGGACAGGGCGATTGCGGAGTTCACGAAGGTTGCCGGGAAATTCGGCCCTCGCGCGGAGATCCTGCTGCCGCTCGCTTCGGTGTACCAGGACGTGGGGCGCATCGAGGACGCGGGCCGCATCTATCTGCAGGCCGTCGAGGCCGAGCCGGACAACGTCGATGCGCTGTGCATGGCGGGCGTGTGCGCGCGCGACCTGGGCGACAGGGTGACCGCCGACCGCCTCCTCACGCGGGCGCGGGACCTCGATCCCCGGTCGTCGTTCGCCCTTTTCAACCTCGGCATGCTGCGGCTCAACCAGGGCCGCATCGACGACGCCTCGGCGCTCATGCTTGCCGCGCGCACGGCGCGCCGCGGCGAATCCTGGACGGCCGGGACCGCCGCTGCGAAGCTCGCGCAACCTGTCGAGCGGGCCGTTGAGGACGTGGAATGGGCCAACGCGCGGTTCAAGCTGGTACATGACATCGAGCAGCTCCAGTTCCTGCGCGCGGCGGGCCGCATCGGCCCGGCCTTCGACCCTGTGATTGCCGAATACAGGTCCGCCCTGAGCGATCCCGTGTTGCCTGCGGACGCATACAACATGGTTGGCCTGGAGCCGGCCAGGTATCCGCTGCTCGCGCGCTCCTACAAGTCGCCGCTGCACGCGGCGGACCCCGAGCCGCCAAGGGGACCGCTCGTGAACCCGGACCTCGCCTGGAAGGAGATCGAGGACAAGTACTTCGACGCCAAACCGAACCTGGTGGCAATCGACGACCTGCTGACCCCGGAGGCGCTCGCCGCGGTGCGTACCTATTGCCTCGAGAGCACGATCTGGAACGACCTCAAGGGCGGCTACCTCGGCGCTTACATGACCGACGGTTTTGCCGGGCGCCTCTTGCTGCGCATTGGTGCGGAGCTGAGCTCGCGCCTGCCGCGGGTCATCGGCGACCATCTGATGCATACGATGTGGGGCTACAAGTACGACTCGCGCTATGCGGGCATCGGCGTGCACGCCGACGACGCTGCGGTGAACGTCAATTTCTGGATCACGCCGGACGAGGCGAACCTGGACCCGGCTACGGGCGGCCTGGTCGTCTACACACACGATGCGCCGCGCGACTGGAGCTTCCAGCGCTTCAATTCAGACCGGGCCGAGATCTATAACTACCTCAAATCGGTCGACGCGAAGAAGGTGGCTGTCCCTTACCGCGCCAATCGCGCCGTGATCTTCGATTCGGACCTGTTCCACGAGACCGACGCGTTCCGCTTCAAGGAAGGCTACGCGAACCGGCGCGTGAACATCACCATGCTGTACGGCGCGCGCGCCGCACAGAAGTCATAGCGAACGGAAGTCAAAGTCGAGGGCAGGCAAATGCAACACGTGCACCTGACGCTGGACGTGAACGGGGAAGAACAGCAGGTTTCCTTCGCGCCCTACAAGACGCTGCTCGAAGTGCTGCGGGAGGACATGTTCCTTACCGGCACCAAGCACGGCTGCGAGCTCGGCGAATGCGGCGCGTGCGCGGTGCTGGTCGACGGGCAGCCGCTGCTTGCGTGCCTCGAGCTCGCGGTCGAATGCGAAGGCCGCAGGATTGAGACGGTGGAAGGGCTGGCCGACGGCGCGGTGCTGCATCCGCTGCAGGCCGCGTTCGCGGACCTCGGCGGCGCGCAGTGCGGCTACTGCACGCCGGGGATCCTCATGACCGCGAAGGCGCTGCTCGAAAAGGAGCCCAACCCTTCGCGCGAGAGAATCCGCGAGGCGATTTCCGGCAATCTCTGCCGCTGCACGGGTTACCAGCAGATCTACGAATCGATCGAGGAAGCAGCCCGGAGAATGAGCGAAGCAAAGGTGCAGGCATGAACGCTCCGGAAAAAACGCGGCCTCGCACGCGCTTCGACACGGTCGGCAAGCCGCGGCGCCGCGTCGACGGGCGCGCCAAGGTCACCGGACTCACCAGGTTCGCCGACGACGTGGTGCTGCCGCGCATGGTGCATTGCAAGCTATTGCGGAGCCCGCATCCGCACGCGGTCATCGAATCGATCGATTTCTCCCGCGCCGCCAAGCACCCGGGCGTGCACCTCGTTCTCACCGGCAAGGACTTCCCGATCAGCTACGGCATCCTGCCGGTCACGCAGGACGAGTACCCGCTGGCCAACGAGCGCGTGCGCTATGTAGGCGATCCTGTGGCGGCAGTCATCGCGCGCGACGAGCACACGGCTGACGAAGCGCTCGGCCTCATCGACGTCAAGTACCGCCTCCTGAACACCGTGTCCTCTGCCGAGGAGGCCCTTGCCAATCCCGAGCCGCGCATCCACGACTACGGCGAGCAGGGCAACATCCACCGCCTGCAGGCTTTCGAGTTCGGCGACGTGGACGAAGCCCTCGCAGGGTCAGACCACGTTTTCGAGGACCTGTTCTTCTTCGAGGGCAACACCCACCTGCCGCTCGAGCAGCACGCCTCGGTGGCCGCGCCCGACGGCGAAGGCAAGCTCACGCTGTGGTCGTCCACCCAGGTGCCGCACTACATCCATCGCGCCCTGGCGAGGGCGCTGCGCATGCCCGCGGCGCACATCCGCGTGATCGCGTGCCCCAATGGCGGCGGCTTCGGCGGCAAGTGCGACCTGCACAACCACGAGATCGTCGTGTCGCGCGCCTCGATGATGCTCGGGCGCCCGGTCAAGATCTGCCTCACGCGCGAGGAAGTGTTCTACATGCATCGCGGCCGCCACCCGGTGCTCATGAAGATGCGCACCGGCGTGACCAAGGCAGGCCGGCTCACCGGCATGCACGTGCAGACGCTGCTGGATGGCGGCGGCTATGGCTCCTATGGCGTGGCGAGCACGTTCTACACCGGTGCCCTGCAGACTGTGACCTACGAGCTGCCGCGCTACAAGTTCGATGCCTGCCGCACCTTCACGAACAAGCCGCCCTGCGGCCCCAAGCGCGGCCACGGCACGCCGCAGCCGCGCTTCGGCCAGGAAGTGCAGCTCGACAAGATCGCCGAGAAGCTCGGCCTCGATCCGGCCGAGATGCGCATGAACATGGTGGCCAAGCCCGATTCGCTCACCGCCAACTGGCTGAAGATCGGTTCCATAGGCCTCGAGGAATGTATCCGCCAGGTGGTCGATCGTTCCGATTGGAAGAAGAAGCGTACGACGCTGCCGCCCGGACGCGGCCTGGGCATCGCCTGCGGCTCGTACCTGTGCGGTGCGGGCCTGCCGATCTACTGGAACAAGATGCCCCAGTCCGGGGTGCAGATCCTCGCCGACCGCAGCGGCCAGGTGACCGTATTCTGCGGCGCGACCGAGATCGGCCAGGGCTCGGACGACATGCTGGCGGCTTTCGTCGCCGAGGTGCTCGGCATCGACGCGTTCGACGTGCGCCTCGTCACCGGCGACACGGGCCTTACGCCGGTGGACCTGGGCTCGTATTCCAGCCGCGTAACGGTGATGATGGGCCATGCCGCGATCCAGGCCGCCGAGCGCCTGCGAGAAATGATTGCCGATGCTGCGGCGGAAGAGCTCGAAGTCCTGCCCGACCGCCTCGTCATGGCGCAGGGGCGCGTGTTCCTCGCCGATGATCCGTC
>JBBQNG010000161.1:0-9988 GCA_038329645.1 Burkholderiales bacterium | reverse complement strand
GCCATGTTCGGCGCGAACATGATCGCGATCGTGCGCGCGGCCTCGGCAATGCGTGCTTTCTCGGCGTCCGAGAAGCCGGTCGTGCCGATGACCATTTTCCTGCCTAGCCTGAGACACGCGTCAAGGTGCGCAAGCGTGCCCGCCGGGCGGGTGAAGTCGATGATTGCGTCCGATGCCGCGAGTACCGCATCGATATCCGCGCTTATCGCGACCGATGTGGGAATCCCGGCCAGCTCGCCCGCATCCTTGCCCAGGAGTGCGTGCCCGGGCTGCTCGAGCGCGCCGCTAAGTTTCAATGCGCCGTCCTTGAGGACGCATTCGATCAGCGTGCGTCCCATTCGGCCTGAGCTGCCGGCTATCGCGATCTTCATGCGACCTGTCCCCGCCTCAGTTCTTGCTGTCGCTCTTGAGCGTCGCGGCGTTGTCGGCCTCCGCTTTCGGCGCCGGGCCCGTCCCACCGAGCTCGAGGGGCACGTTCTCGCCCACCGCGCGGGCCAGCTTGTCGTTGTCGAAGAACACCGACAGCCGGCGCTGGTCCTTGGAGCCGTTGCCGAGCTCGCGGTAGAAAACGTAGTCCCAGCGGTCGCCGTGGAAGATGTCGGTGACCAGCGGCGTGCCGAGCACGAAGCGCACCTGCTCCCGGGTCATGCCCTTCTTCAACTGGGCGACCATTTCGGGCGACAGGAAGTTGCCTTGCTGGATGTCGATTCGGTACGGCTTGATCGAAGCCAGCCCCGGCAGCGAAGGCAGCGACGGCATTTCGGGCAGGTAGCTGCATGCCGGAATCAGCAAGGCGAGAACTACGGCCCCCCTGCGCGTGCGCACGGGGGAAAAGCAACTGGGATCGTGGGTCACTGCGGTTTCTCAATGCAGGGGAATGCCTATATGATAGCCGATAGATCGAAAGGTTCCGCCCGCCACCGCCCCGCACCCATGAGTTCGAACACCTCGCAAAGCCTCAAGGAAATCGGCCTCAAGGCGACACTGCCGCGCCGCAAGATCCTCGAGCTGTTCGAGGCCAGCAAGGTGCGCCACCTGTCGGCCGAGGACGTCTACAAGGCGCTGATCGCGGAGAACATCGACATCGGCCTGGCCACGGTGTACCGCGTGCTGACCCAGTTCGAGCAGGCCGGCCTCCTTTCGCGCCAGCACTTCGAGACCGGCAAGTCGGTGTTCGAACTCAACGAAGGCCACCATCACGACCACCTCGTGTGCCTGCAGTGCGGGCGCGTGGAGGAGTTCTTCGACGCGCAGATCGAATTGCGCCAGAACGAGATCGCGCGCGAAAAAGGTTTCGACCTGCACGGCCATTCCCTCGCGCTGTATGCCGACTGCACCAAGGTCGACTGCATCTACCGAAAGACGGCCCGCTAGCCGCTAGCGACCGAGCAGCTCTGCGGCGTGCTTGCGCGTGGTCGGCGTGATCTCGGTGCCGCCCAGCATGCGGGCCAGCTCCTCTACCCTGCCGGCACGGTCGAGCCGTGTCACGCTGGTGCGCACCCTGGTCTTGCCGCCGCCTTTGGCGACCGTCCACTGGTCGTTGCCCTGCGCCGCGACCTGCGGCAGGTGGGTCACGGCGAGCACCTGCCGGTTCTGGCCCAGCGCCCTGAGCGAGCGCCCGACTATCTCGGCCACCGCGCCGCCAATGCCACTGTCGACCTCGTCGAACACCAGCGTCGCGACCGGCGAGGATTTGCTCGCAACCAACTGCAGCGCGAGGCTGATGCGCGAAAGCTCGCCGCCGGAGGCCACCTTGCCCAGTGCACGCAGCGGCAGGCTGGGATGCGAAGCCACTTCGAAGACCACGTCCTCGAGGCCGTGCGCGGCCGGTTCCTGCAGCGGCGGAAGCTGGACGGCGAAGCGGCCCCCGCCCATCGCCAAGTCCTGCATCCCGGCTGTGACTGCCTTGGACAGTGCCCCCGCAGCGTTTTTCCGTTTTTCTGAGAGGCGCCTTGCGAGAGCGAGGTAGGCGTCCTTCGAAGCCGCGACCTGCTTCTGCAGCGCTTCCGGGTTGGCGGCCAGCTCGAGCTCCTCGAGCCGCTGCCTGAGATCCTTGGCGAGTTGATGCAGGTCGGCCGCCTTGACACGGAACTTGCGACCGGCTGAGTGGAGCGCCTCGGTGCGCGTTTCCACCGAGCGCAGGGCCTCGGGATCGAGCTCGATCTTCGAAGCGTAGTTGCGCAACTCGCGGGCCGCCTCGCCAACCTGGGCCTCCGCCGACTCGAGCAACTCGACAATGGGAACGAGGTGCGCGTCGTGCTCCGACAATGCGCGCAGCTGGGCGGCGACCGCAGCAATGCGCGCCAGGGTCGCGTCTTCAGCTTCGGACAAGGCTTCCAGCGACGACTCTGCACCCGCAACCAGGCTGGAGCCATGCGCCAGGCGCGAATGCTCGGCCGACAGCGCGTCCCACTCCCCCTCCGCCGGCGCCAGGCGCTTCAACTCGGAAACCTTGTCCTGCAGCTCGGCGCGCTCGAGCTCGCGTTGCGCGTATTGCTCGGCCGCTTCGGCGGCGAGCGCCTCGAGCCGCTTCCAGCCGCGCCAGGCTTCTCCCGCCTCGCGCACCGTGGCTTCGATGCCCGCATGTCCGTCCAGCAAAGCGCGCTGGGCCGCCGGCCGCATCAGCGACTGGTGGGCATGCTGCCCATGGATGTCGACCAGGTATTCGCCTACCTCCTTGAGCTGCGCAAGCGTTGCGCCGCGCCCGTTCACGAAGGCGCGCGAGCGCCCGCCGCGATCGACGATGCGGCGCACGAGCAGGACACCCGGGTCGCCGCCGAGCTCGTTCTCATCAAGGTACGCCGCAAGGGCGCCGCCCGCGGCGACTTCGAACTCCGCGGCGAGCTCCGCGCGCTCGGCGCCTTCGCGCACCACGCCCGCTTCCGCGCGGCCGCCCACCAGCAGCTCGATGGCGTCGACGAGGATCGACTTGCCCGCGCCGGTCTCGCCCGTCAGGACCGTGAACCCCCTGGCCGGCTCGAGCTCGACCGACTCGACGATGACGAAGTCGCGGATCGCGAGACTGCGCAGCATCAGCGCGCCGGGGGGGCTTTGTCTATCGACTCGCTCCAGCGCAGCTTCTCGCGCAGCATGACGAAATAGCTGTAGCCGGGCGGGTGCACGAAGCGGATCGCGTTCTCCGACCTCTTAAGCCGCAGGCGGTCGCCTTCGGCCATATCGGCCAGCGCCTGGCCGTCGAAATGGGCGCGCGCGTCAACGGCGTGCAGCAGCACGATCTCGATGATGCTGCGGTCGCTGATGCTGACGGGACGGGCGGAAAGCGTATGCGGATACAACGGCACCAGCGCGAATGCCGGCAGCGACGGGTGCAGGATCGGCCCCTGTGCCGACAGCGCATAGGCGGTGGACCCCGTCGGCGTCGCGACGATCACGCCGTCGGAGCGCTGCGTATAGACGTATTGCCCGTCGATGTGGACCTCGAACTCGATCAGGCGGCCCTGCGAGCCCTTATTCACGACAGCATCGTTGAGCGCCAGCGTCTGCAGGATGACCTTGCCGTCGCGCACGATCTCGGCTTCGATGAGCGAGCGCTCCTCCATCGAATAATCGCCCCCGAGGATCGCCCCCAGCGACTTCCTCATGTCGTGCAGCGCAATATCGGTCATGAAGCCCAGGCGCCCCTGGTTGATGCCGACCACCGGGACGCGGTAGCGCACCAGGTTGCGGGCCGCGGCGAGCATCGTGCCGTCGCCCCCGACGATCACGGCGAGGTCCGCGCTGCCGCCTATCTCGGCATAGGTCGCCGCGCGCGCCGCCGCGCCGATGTTGCTGGCCGTCTCCTGCTCGATCATGACGTCGCAGCCCTGCTCGCGCAGGAAGCCGGCCAGCGCGTGCAGCGACTCGGTGATCTCGGGGCTCTGGAACTTGCCGATCAGGGCGATGCGGCGGAACGCGGGCGTGGGCGCGGGGGGGGGCATCGTCCGATTTAACCACAGCGCCCCAGGGAAGTGAACGACGCGCCCGGCGGTGTGTAGAATGATCCGCATGCTGGATAAACGCGCCCAAGTCCTGCTCAAGACGCTCATCGAGCGCTACATCACCGAAGGCCAGCCGGTGGGCTCGCGCACCCTGTCGAAGTATTCGGGCCTCGACCTGTCCCCGGCCACGATCCGCAACGTGATGTCCGACCTCGAGGAGATGGGCTTCATCATCAGCCCGCACACTTCGGCCGGGCGCGTGCCCACGCCGGCGGGATACCGGTTCTTCGTCGACACGCTGCTGATCACCAAGCCGCTCGAATCGGCGGAGATCCACCAGCTCGAGGACAACCTGCATCCGGACAACCCGCAGCGGGTGATCCATTCGGCCTCCAACCTGCTCTCGCAGCTTACCCAGTTTGCGGGCGTGGTCATGACCCCGCGCCGCCGCGCCACCACGTTCCGCCAGATAGAGTTCCTCAAGCTGTCGGAAAAGCGCGTCCTGCTGATCGTGGTCACCCCTTCGGGCGACGTGCAGAACCGGATCCTGTTCACCGAGCGCGAGTACGGCCCCTCCGAGCTCATCGAAGCGGCCAACTACATCAACCAGAACTACTCCGGCCAGAGCTTCGAGGACGTGCGCACCAAGCTGCATGCCGAGCTGTCGGACCTGCGCAAGGACATGTACGCGCTGATGAACGTGGCCCTCGAGGCCGGCGGCCGCGCGGTGTCGGAGAGCAACGAGCCCTACGTGATCTCCGGCGAGCGCAACCTGCTGTCCGTGCAGGACCTGTCGTCGGATGTCACGCGGCTCAAGCAATTGTTCGAGCTGTTCGAGCGCAAGTCGTCGCTGGTGCAGATCCTCGACATTTCGCTGCGCGGCCACGGCGTGCAGATCTTCATCGGCGGGGAGACCGGCGTTTCGGCCCCCGACGAGGTGAGCGTGGTCACTGCGCCGTACAAGGTCAACGGCGAAGTCGTCGGGACCGTGGGCGTGATCGGACCCACGCGCATGGCCTACGATCGCGTGATCCCGATCGTCGACATCACCGCCAAGCTGCTCTCCAGCGCGCTGTCCCACACCTGAGGAGGTGAGTCCGATGAACTTGAACGCGCAGCTGATCTCGCGCTTCTATGAGGCATTCGGCCGGCGCGACGCCGAAACCATGGCCGCGTGCTACCACCCGGATGTCGAATTTTCGGACCCGGTGTTTCCCGACCTCAAAGGCAATGAGGCGGGCGACATGTGGCGCATGCTGGCCGGACGCGCGACCGACCTCGTCGTGCGTTACGAGGTGAAGAGTGCCGACGACAAGCGTGGGTCCGCGCACTGGGATGCGGATTACACGTTCACCAAGACCGGCCGCAAGGTGAACAACAGCATCGATGCGCAGTTCGAGTTCGAGAACGGCCTCATCCGGCGTCACCGGGACCATTTCGATTTGTGGCGCTGGTCGCGAATGGCCCTGGGCATGCCCGGCGTGCTGCTGGGCTGGAGCCCTGTCGTTCGCAACAAGGTCCGCAAGCAGGCCGCAGACGGGCTGGCGGCGTTCCGGAGCAAGGCGGGCCGCGCCTGATGCCGGGCACAACGAAGACCGGCATCCTCCTCGTCAACCTTGGGACGCCGTCGGCGCCGACGGCTGCGGCGGTGCGCACCTACCTGCGCGAGTTCCTCTCCGATTCACGTGTCGTTGAGATCCCGCGCATCGTGTGGCTGCCGATACTGTACGGGATCATCCTGACCACGCGGCCGGCGAAGTCGGCGGAAAAGTACGCCAAGGTGTGGATGCCGGAAGGCTCCCCGCTTGCGGTGCACACGGCGCGCCAGGCGAAATTGCTTGCCGGCCTGCTCGGCGAGCGAGCCCGTCCGAATTCGCCGGTGCCAGTGGAGTACGGCATGCGTTACGGCAAGCCGTCAATCGCCACGGCGTTCGGAAAGCTGCGATCGGCGGGTTGCGACCGCATCGTGGTGCTCCCGCTTTATCCGCAGTACGCAGGAAGCACGACTGCGAGCGTGCGCGATGCGGTAGATGCCCATCTCAAAACGCTCACCCCTCGGCCCGAAGTGCGTTTCGTCGAGCGTTTCCACGATGACCCCGGTTACATCGACGCACTTGCCCGGCGGGTGATGAAGCACTGGGAGCAGCACGGCAGCGCGCGCAGCCACGGCGGCAAGCTGTTCTTGAGCTTCCACGGCATCCCGAAGCGTTCGGTCGAGCGCGGCGACCCGTACGAGCGCGAGTGCAGGGAAACGGCGGCGCTGCTTGCCAAACGGATCGGACTGAATGCCGAGGACTGGATGGTCACGTTCCAGTCACGCTTCGGCAGGGCGGAATGGCTGCAGCCCTACACGGAGCCCACTTTGGTCCAACTCGCGAAGGTCGGCCTCAAGCGCGCCGACGTGTTCTGCCCGGGATTTCCCTCCGATTGCCTCGAGACGCTGGAAGAGCTGGGCATCGGCGCGCGCGAGGCATTCCTGCATGCCGGCGGGAAGGAGTTCAACCTGATCCCGTGCCTCAACGAGGACCAGGCGTGGATCGAAGCGCTTGCAGGCATCGTCAGCAAAGGGGCCTGAGCACGGGGTTCGATAACTTATTTTTTATCAGACTCGAAGAACTTTATGCCGGGTTTGAAATGTTCTCTTACCTAACGATTGACGGTCATTCGACCTGAGCCATCAATTGCGCCAGTTGCTACTAGACGTGCTGAACTACCGCTCAGACAGGATCGTCAATCTTGCGCCAGCGCCTGATATGTCTTCGCGAGAAGAACGCCATCAGCGCCTTCCGTCCTCGATCAGATTGCGAACGCAGACCTTCACCCTAATTTTGACGCTCTTACGAAACACCTCGGCCTCGTCGAGCACGGCGGCGCGATCCCACTTGGCTGCTCTGGCCGGGACGATCTTAGCCACCACACGCCCGCGCTTGGTGATCACGGTTGAGCGTCCCGATTCGGCACGTTCGATGAGTTCGCAGAAACGCGCCTTGGCGTCGTAGACACTCACCTTTTCCACTTGTGGCTAGTCCTCGCCTCTGGTCAACGCGAGAATCCCGTCCGTACTCAGATTGACTGTAGCTATGCCACGAATTCTGGCGAATCGGCCTTGGGAGAGCGCCCCGTTCAACGCGGGCTCAACCTTACGAAGCAAGACTTCTCCTTGTTTGCCCAGCTCGAACTCCAGCTCGCTTCCCGGCTCAATGCCCAATTGTTCCCCCACATGCTTGGGGATCGTTACTTGATTTTTGACCGAGACCTTTTGCGTCATGGAAGCTCCTTGAATTACCTTCCCGTAAACCGTCTACGCCTTCGATATTATTGCCAACAACTCATGGTCGCCGAATGCGCAGCTTTCGATCAGTAAGCACGACAAAACAGCGTGCGAAGGAGTCGAGACCTTCCTGAAGTGCGATGTCACCGATGCGTTTCAGGAGCGCGTTAGCCCCCGGCTCGCGAAGGCGCACAACCAACAGCCCCGCATGAGTACCGGGCTTGAACTGACGAACATCCGAAAAATCCAGATCTTGCGTGATCAGGAACCGCCCTTCGCGGCGAGCAGCACTCCATACGTCCTCATCCGGCCTTCCACCGAGCCCTTCCGACGCGACCGTATCCACGTCGTGCCCTTCATCTGCCAGGATGCCGACAAGGCGATCGGGAATGTTCTCGTCGAGCTTGACCTTCACGCAATCGAGGGAGCAGGTGGAACGGGCAAATCCTCTTCTGCAGAATCCGCAGCGAAGGCAATGACCGCACGTACCTGGGATTCATCCAGCGTAGGGAAGTTTTTGACGATCTCCGCAACGCTCATCCCTTCCGCCAGGCTCGCCAGGATGGTTCGCACGGTGACGCGGGTGCCTTTCACCACCGGCTCCCCACCACAGACAGCAGGGTCTCGAACGATATACGGTCGGTAATTCATGGCCATGACGCGTCTCCTCGCCAGATGCCCGTAGTCTAGCCGACTACCCTACGAGATTCTCCATTCCCTTTCGCGCGTCCCGGCACTGGCAGAATTTTGCGAATTCCAAAGAATTACTTTCTAAGATCCGCTTCTGGTGCGGATCTTCAGCCAGTTTCCGTATCGGTACCAGTACATTTATGAGGATAGTCAGGCACAATGCTTGCCGGCCCCTGGGCGCTTCGTCGCCGGGCCGGAAATGCGACTCTGACCCCATTTAAGGCGGGCGGCACGCCGCTCATCCGATTATTTATCAATAACTTGCCCCAGAACCCTTGAATACCCCAAATCCATCCCCACTTCGTGGTGATTGCCAATTTCAAGAAGCAGCCATGTCCGAACAGACCACCCATCCCGAAGCCGAAGCGGGCCAGCCGCCCAAGTCGCTCGAAGAGCTTCTGGCCGACACCGAGGCCAAACTCCAGGAGCAGAAAGACGCCTGGCTGCGCGCCCTCGCCGATGCCGAGAATGCCCGCAAGCGCGCCCAGGCCGACGTCGCAAATGCGCATAAATATGGGGTCGAGCGCATCGCCGAGTCGCTGGTGCCGGTCATGGACAGCCTGGAGGCGGCCCTTGCGTCCGACGCCACCGACCCGGCGACGCTGCGCACCGGGGTCGAGCTGACGAAGAAGCAGCTTCAGGCCGCCTTCGAGAAAGCCGGAGTGGCCGGGATCGACCCGGCACCCGGCGAGAAGTTCGACCCTCACCACCACCAGGCGATGGCGGCGGTCGAGGCCGACGCGGACCCCAACACCGTGGTCCAGGTGATGCAAAAAGGCTTCCGCCTGAACGACCGGCTGATTCGCCCCGCGCTGGTCACGGTGGCCAAGGCCAAGGCTTGAATTAAGCGCCGCAAACCCCATTTGCAGCATACGTTTAAGACAGCTCCAAGGAAAACGCCATGGGAAAGATAATCGGGATTGACCTCGGCACGACCAACTCGTGCGTCGCGATCATGGAGGGCGGCAAGCCCAAGGTGATCGAGAACTCCGAAGGCGCGCGCACCACGCCATCCATCGTCGCCTACACGGACGAAAACGAGACGCTTGTGGGCGCCTCTGCCAAGCGGCAGGCCGTCACCAACGCAAAGAACACCCTCTATGCGGTCAAGCGCCTCATCGGCCGCCGCTTCGAGGAAAAGGAAGTGCAGAAGGACATCGAACTGATGCCCTTCGGCATCGTCAAGGCCGACAACGGCGACGCCTGGGTGGAGGCGCGCGGCAAGAAAATCGCGCCCCAGCAGGTTTCGGCGGATGTGCTGCGCAAGATGAAGAAAACCGCGGAAGACTACCTCGGCGAGGAAGTCACCGAGGCGGTTATCACCGTACCGGCCTACTTCAACGATTCGCAGCGCCAGGCCACCAAGGACGCAGGCCGCATCGCGGGCCTGGACGTCAAGCGCATCATCAACGAACCCACGGCGGCCGCGCTCGCCTTCGGCCTGGACAAGCAGTCCAAGGGCGACAACAAGATTGCGGTCTATGACCTTGGCGGCGGCACCTTCGACGTGTCGATCATCGAGATCGCCGACGTCGATGGCGAAAAGCAGTTCGAGGTGCTCTCGACCAACGGCGACACGTTCCTGGGCGGCGAGGACTTCGACCAGCGCCTGATCGACTACATCTGCGACGAGTTCAAGAAGGAGCAGGGCATCGACCTGCGCAATGACGTGCTCGCGCTGCAGCGCCTCAAGGACGCGGCCGAGAAAGCCAAGATCGAGCTTTCGTCCTCCCAGCAGACCGAGATCAACCTGCCCTACGTGACGGCCGATGCCAAGGGTCCGAAGCACCTGGCGCTCAAGCTCACGCGCGCCAAGTTCGAGGCCCTGGTCGACGACCTGATCGAGCGCACCATCGAGCCCTGCCGCATCGCGATCAAGGATTCGGGCCTCAAGGTGTCCGACATCAACGACGTGATCCTGGTCGGCGGCATGACGCGCATGCCCAAGGTCGTCGACAAAGTGAAGGAGTTCTTCGGCAAGGACCCGCGCAAGGACGTAAACCCGGACGAGGCTGTGGCGGTCGGCGCGGCGATCCAGACCGGCGTGCTGCAGGGCGAAGTCAAGGACGTGCTGCTACTCGACGTGACC
>JBBQNG010000160.1:0-10063 GCA_038329645.1 Burkholderiales bacterium | reverse complement strand
GCCAGATCTGCGTCGCCAAGACCGAGCCTGGTGACGAGAACAACCAGGACATCTCGGCGCTGGTCGGCAAGGTCGACATCCGCAAGCTCGAGACCTTCGCTCAGGACGACCCCGACGCCTACAGCTATTCGGGCGGCCTGTGCCTGGCCAACCAGGGGCTGCTCGAGTTCGTCGAGATGTTCAAGGCGCCGATCAAGATGCTGCATCCGCTGCTCACGGCGACGCAGGAAGGCAACTTCAAGGGCACCGAGGGCTTCTCGGCGATTCCCTTCACCGGCATCATCCTCGCGCACTCGAACGAATCGGAGTGGAAGGCCTTCCGCAACAACCGCCACAACGAGGCCTTCCTCGACCGTATCTACATCGTCAAGGTGCCCTACTGCCTGCAGATGTCGGAGGAGGTGAACATCTATCGGAAGCTCTTGCGCAACAGCTCGCTGTCGCAGTCGCCCTGCGCGCCGGGGACGCTCGAGATGATGGCCCAGTTCGCGGTGCTTTCGCGCCTCAAGGAGCCGGAGAACTCGAGCATCTACTCCAAGCTGCGCGTGTACGACGGCGAGAACCTCAAGGACGTCGAGCCGAACGCCAAGTCCTACCAGGAGTACAAGGATTACGCCGGCATCGACGAGGGCATGGACGGCCTGTCGACGCGCTTCTCGTACAAGGTCCTGTCGGCGGTGTTCAACCACGACCAGACCGAGATCGCCGCCAACCCGGTCCACCTCATGTACGTGCTCGAGCAGCGCCTGCTGAGGGAGCAGCTGCCGGAAGACACGCAGCGCCGCTACCTCGATTTCATGAAGACCTACCTCGCCGCGCGCTACGCGGAGTTCATCGGCAAGGAAATCCAGACCGCCTACCTCGAGTCCTATTCGGAGTACGGCCAGAACATCTTCGACCGCTACGTGACCTTCGCCGACTACTGGATCCAGGACGAGGACTACCGCGATCCGGAGACCGGCGAGAGCTTCGAGCGCTCGCAGCTCAACGCCGAGCTCGAGAAGATCGAGAAGCCCGCCGGCATTGCCAACCCGAAGGACTTCAGGAACGAGATCGTCAACTTCGTGCTGCGCGCCCGGGCGCAGAACGCCGGCAAGAACCCGTCGTGGACCAGCTACGAGAAGCTGCGCGAGGTGATCGAGCGCAAGATGTTCTCGAACACCGAGGAATTGCTGCCGGTGATCTCCTTCAACGCCAAGGCCTCCACGGAAGACCGCAAGAAGCACGAAAGCTTCGTCGCGCGCATGGTCGAGAAGGGCTACACCGAGAAGCAGGTGCGCCTGTTGTGCGAATGGTATCTGCGGGTGCGCAAGTCGCAGTAGGCCCGTTTTAGACACCGTCGATCCGGGCCAGGAGGCAACGCCATGTCCATGATCATCGATCGCAGGCTGAACGACCACAACAAGAGCGCCACCAACCGCGAGCGCTTCATCCGGCGCTACAAGGACCAGGTCAGGCGCGCCATCGACGGCATGGTGTCGGACCGCTCGATCAAGGACATGGAACAGGGCGGCGACGTGCGCATCCCGGTCAAGGACATCTCGGAGCCGGCGTTCCGGCACGGCCATGGGGGCGACCGCGAAATGGTCCACCCCGGCAACCGCACTTTCAACCAGGGCGACCGTGTGGCGCGCCCCGAGTCCGGCGCGGGCCGCGGCGGGGAGGGGGGCGCGGGCCAGGGCGAGGGCTCGGACAGCTTCGAGTTCTCCCTTTCGCGCGAAGAGTTCATGAAGCTGTTCTTCGACGACCTCGAGCTGCCGCGGCTGGCGCGCACGATTGCCGGGAGCGTTGCGGAAAAGAAGCTGCAGCGGGCGGGCTACACGCGGTTCGGGGCGTCGACCAACCTTTCCGTGATCCGGTCGCTGCGCAACGCGCTCGGCCGCCGGATCGCCTTGCGCGCCGCGGTCAAGCGCCAGTTCGACGAGGCGAAAGCCGAACTCGCCTCGCTTTCGCTCGAGCCCGATCGCAGCGACAGGCTCCTCGACCTCGAGATCACGGACTACAAGCGGCGTCTGGCCCGGGTGCCCTTCCTCGACGAGATCGACCTGCGCTACCGCCACCGCATCACGGTGCCGCAGCCGATCACGCAGGCCGTCATGTTCTGCCTGATGGACGTTTCCGCGTCGATGGACGAGCAGAAGAAGGACCTGGCCAAGCGCTTCTACACGCTCTTGTACCTGTTCCTGTCGCGCAAATACCAGAAAGTGGACGTCGTGTTCATCCGCCACACCGAGAACGCCGAGGAAGTCGACGAAGAGCGCTTCTTCCACGACCCGCAGACCGGGGGTACCGTGGTTTTCTCGGCGCTCGAGCTCATGCACGAGATCGTGCAGGCGCGCTACCCGTCCTCATCCTGGAACATCTACGGTGCGCAGGTCTCGGACGGCGACGCCTTCGGGGCGGACCCCGAGAAAAGCCGCGGCTTCCTCGAGCAGACACTGCTGCCGCTGACGCGCTACTACGCCTATATCGAGGTGCCGGACATGCTCACGCCCCTGTCGACGCTGGCCTCCTCGTACAAGCGGATTGCCGCCGAGCATTTCGCCATGCGCGAGGTGCGCGAGCGGCGCGAGATCTACCCGGTGCTGCGCGACCTTTTCAAGCGGGAGTCGCAATGAGCGGCGCCAATCTCACCTCGGCGCTGGTCAGCCCGCGCAACCCGATTTCGCGCGGCGGGGAGTGGACGTTCGAGCTGATCGAAAAGTACGACGCCGAAATCAGGAAGGTGGCGGTCGAGGAGTTCGGCCTCGATTGCTACACCAACCAGATCGAGATCATCAGCTCCGAGCAGATGCTCGACAACTACGCCTCCAACGGCCTGCCGATCGGCTACCCGCACTGGACCTACGGCAAGGAATTCATCCGCAACGAGCAGAACTATCGCGCGGGCCACAGCGGCCTGGCCTACGAGATCGTGATCAACTCCGATCCGTGCATCGCCTACCTGATGGAAGAGAACAGCATGCCCATGCAGGCGCTGGTCATCGCGCACGCGTGCTACGGACACAACTCGTTCTTCAAGGGCAACTACCTGTTCCGCCAGTGGACCAGCGCCGACGCGATCGTCGATTACATGGTGTTCGCGCGCAAATTCGTAATGGAGTGCGAGGAGAAATACGGCATCGACGCGGTCGAGGAAATGCTCGACTCGTGCCACGCGCTGAGGGATTTTGGGGTCAACCGCTACCAGCACCCGGAGCCGCTGTCGGCCGACGAAGAGCGCGCCCGCACGGTCGAGCGCGAGGCCTACGCCTGGAAGATGCACGACGAGATCTGGCGCACTCTGCCCGCGAAGGACAAGGCCGCGCGCAAGCTCGCCCCGTCCGTGTTCCCGATCGAGCCGCAGGAGAACCTGCTTTACTTCATCGAGAAGTACTCGCCCCGCCTTGCGCCCTGGCAGCGCGAGATGGTGCGCATCGTGCGCAAGATTTCGCAGTATTTCTACCCGCAGGGCCAGACCAAGCTCATGAACGAGGGCTGGGCGACGTTCTGGCACTACACGATCCTCAACCGCCTGTACGAAAAAGGGCTCGTCGACGACGGGTTCATGCTCGAATTCCTGCAGTCGCACACCAACGTGGTCGGGCAGCGCGGGTTCGACCAGCAGGGCTACGGCGGCATCAACCCGTATGCGCTGGGCTTCGCAATGTTCTCGGACATCCGCCGCATCTGCGAGAACCCCACCGGCGAGGATCGAGAATGGTTTCCGGACATCGCGGGCAAGGACTGGCGGCCGGTCCTTGATTCGGCCATGCGCAACTACAAGGACGAATCCTTCATCGGGCAATTCCTCTCGCCGCGCTTAATCCGCGAGTTCCATCTCTTCGCCGTGGCCGACCACGAGCGGGAGGAAACGCTGGAGATCGCCGTGATCCACAACGAGAACGGCTACCGGCGCGTTAGGAAGCTCCTCGCCCAACAGTACAACCGCGACGCGCTGCTGCCCGACGTCCAGGTGACCAATTTCGCGCGCGACGGCGATCGCAGCCTCACTGTCTGCCACATGGTCCATCGCAAGCGCCCGCTGGCGGAGGACTTTGGCGAAGTCGCCAAGCACCTCGCGCGCCTTTGGGGCTTCTGCGTGCGCTTCGAGACCGTCGAGGAAGGCGGCGAGCTGCGCCAGGTGCAGGAGTTCCACCCGGGCTAGGCCAGGCTAGGCGGTACCCTCCGCCCGCGCGCGCAAGGCCGCGAGCCGCTCGACCACCTGCTTGACGTCGATGAAGTTTGCCGTCGAATCCGCGGAGGGGAGCAGCGCCGCCCTCGCTTCGGCCACTGCCGCCAGGATTTCACCCGCGGTGCCGGCTTTGCCGGCCGTCGACCGGACCGAATTCGCATAGCGCTCGTATTCGTCGAGCAGTTTGCGCAGGTTGTTGAGGTCGGGCGCAGGCATCGGGGCGCTATTTCGCGGTCAGGAGCGGATAAGGATTGATCGCCGTCCCCTGCCACCAGCGCTTTTCCGGGCCCAGGACGAAGATCGCAAAGTGCAGGTGCGGCGCGTTGGGGCTCGCGTTGCCGCTGCTGCCCACGTATCCGAGCACGTCGCCGCGCTTTACTTGCTGGCCTTCGGCCAGGCCGGGCGCATAGCGGTCGAGGTGCGCGTAGTAGTAGGCGAATTTCTCGCTTGCGTCGAACTGGTAGACAGTCAGGCCGCCGGGCTTGCTCGTGAACAGCTTGACGATTTTCCCATCCTCGACCGCGATGACGGGCGTGCCCCTCGGCGCCATGATATCGATAGCCTCGTGCCTCTGGCCGCTGTGCACTTCGTTGAAGGAATCCGCCAGCTTTCCCGCGACCATTCCCTGGACCGGAATAGTCAACGATCCGCGCGGCAACTGAGGCGCAGCGCTCTTCTCCGCAGGTGGCGTCACCGGTGCCGTCGGCTCGGGTGCAACCGCCGGCTGGATGGGCTCGGCGGGAGGCGCTGGCACTTCCGCGGGGGGCGGGGGCAACGGGACGGCGACCGGCACCGGAGCCGGTGGTGCGGGCTTCGGGATGATCATCACCTGGTCCGGAGGCGCCGACGGCGGCACGCCCAGGATCCACGCGACGAACATACCGCCGCACACAGCGCCGAGGGCGAAAGCCAGAAAGACCCGCACTTCAGTCCTGCAGGATGGCCGGAGTGCCGGGCCCGACGGCCTGCGCGAGCGCCGCGGCGTCCCAGTTGGTCAGGCGGATGCAGCCATGCGACTGCGACTTGCCGATGAACGAGGGCTCCGGCGTCCCATGGATGCCATAGTTCTTTTTCGACAGGTCAATCCAGGTCACCCCCACGGGATTGTTCGGTCCGGCGGGAATTTTCGCGGCAGTGTCGCTGGGCTTGGCGTCCCAGAACAATTTTGGGTTGTAGTGGAATACCGGGTTGCGGGCCACGCCCTGGATCTTCCAGGCCCCGACCGGCAGCGGATCGTGTTCGCTTCCCATCGACGCCGGAAACTGCGCGACGATCTTGCCTTCAGCGTCCTGCAGCGCGACTGTCGAAGTGGATTTCGTGACCACGACCTTGCCGCCCTTCGGCAGGGCCGGGAGGTCGGCCACGTTGGGGACCAGGATCTCCGTGCCCTCGGCCAGCTTCTTGCCCGGGTTGAGCTGGGTAAGCAGCTTGGGGCTGGCGTGGAACTTTTCGCCCATGGCTTCGAGCGCGGAGGTGTAGCCCATTGCCGGCATCTTGGCTTTTTCGACCATGCCGGAGGGGATCGGCAGGAACGGCCCGGCGACATCTGCGGCTGAAACGGTGTAGGTGACGAGCGCCGGCGCGCCTTCGCGGTTGAGCGCCGTCCAGGTGTCGGGGTCGAGGCGCCCCGAGGCGGTGAGGCCATTGGCCTTCTGGTAGGCAGCGATGGCCTTTCCCATGTTCGAGCCGAACGAACCGTCGATCTCGCCCGGCGTGAAGCGCGCACGATCGAGCAGCACCTGTGCGCGCAGCACGGCCGCGCCGGTGGATTTCGGGCCCACGGGGGTGACGATATTCGGATTGTTGACTTTTTCGGCCGTCAGCGGGACGGAAGGGGCGCGCTTGGCCGTGGCTGCAGCGGCTCCGCCGGCCGTGAGGAACGACAAGGCGAGCGTAAACGCAACGAGGGTCTTGTCCAATTGGGCGACTCCGTAAAGGGGGTAAGCATGAAGCCCCAATCCTACCCAATCCGCAGTCAGGCTTCTGTGCGCTTGCGCGCTTCGGCGGCTTTGCGCGCGGCGAACACCACGCCCACCGCAACAGCGCCGGCTGACAAACCCACGGCCCCATCGACCGCCAGCCCGATGAGCATCCCCATCGCACTGCCGGTTTCGGCAGTCGTCGCCTCGACCCAGTGGGCGAGCGCCGGCACGCCGTGCACGAGGATGCTGCCGCCGACCAGGAACATCGCCGCCATGCCGGCCACGGACAGCCCTTTCATCAGCCAGGGCGCCGTCGCGAGGATCGTCGCCCCGGCTGCCCGCGCGGCCGGACCCGCACGGCGGGACAGCCAGAGGCCGGCGTCGTCCAGCTTCACGATGCCCGCCACCAGGCCGTAGACGCCGACGGTCATGACGACCGCGATACCGGCGAGGACCGTCGCGCGCGTGAGGAACGCCTCGGCGGCCACCGTCCCGAGCGAAATCACGATGATCTCGGCCGACAGGATGAAGTCGGTGCGGATCGCACCCTGGATCTTGTCCTTCTCGAGGGCCACGAGGTCGATGCCGGGATCGCTCAGGGAGCGCGAATGGGCTTCGCGGCCCTGGCGATCCCCGGGGTTGAGGAACTTATGCGCGATCTTCTCGAAGCCTTCGAAGCAAAGGTAGGCGCCGCCGAGCATGAGTACCGGCGTCACGGCCCACGGCGCGAATGCGCTGAGCGCCAAAGCCACCGGCACCAGGATTGCCTTGTTGACGAGCGACCCCTTGGCGACCGCCCACACCACCGGCAGTTCGCGGTCCGCATTGACGCCGCTGACCTGCTGCGCGTTGAGCGCGAGGTCATCGCCCAGCACGCCCACCGTTTTCTTGGCCGCGACCTTGGTGAGCACCGCCACGTCGTCCAGCACAGAGGCGATGTCGTCGAGCAGGGCGAGGAGGCTTCCGAAGGCCATGGGCCGATCTTCGCCCGCGCGCGGCGGTCCCGCAATGGGACTCGCGCCTACAATGCGGCGATGGCCGGGACCCTGATGCGCTTGCTCATTGTTTGTGCGACAGTCTTCGCCGCGCCGGCGTTCGCGCAGCCGGCCCGCAGCCCAGACATCTACTACGAACCCACGCCCGACAATGTTGTGGCGGAGGTCGTGTCGCTGGGTCGCATTAGTGCAGGCGACGTGGTGTACGACCTCGGGTGCGGCGACGGCCGCATCGTGATCGCTGCGGCCAGGCTGGGCGCGCGCGGCGTCTGCGTGGATATCGATCCGGTGCGCATCCGCGAAAGCCGGGCCAATGCCGTGCGCGCCGGCGTTGCGGACCGGATCCGCTTCGTCGAAGGCGACCTGTTCACGGCGGACTTTGCCGATGCGAGCGTGGTGTTCCTCTTCCTGTGGCCGGATCTCAACCTGAAGCTGCGCCCGCGCTTGTGGCGCGAGCTGCGCCCGGGTACGCGCGTGGTGTCGTACGTGCACCCGATGGGCGACTGGGCGCCGGGCGAAACGGTCCAGGTGCAGGGGCGCTACGGCCGGCGCGATCTTTACCTGTGGAAAATAGAAGCGCGCTGAGGGTCCTCGCGTCCGTTTTCTAAAAACGGAAAGACAACTGCCTGTGAATTGCCTCTGCTATTGAATCTATATAAATATAAGTTAAACTTTCATGCCAGTCCGCACAGTTCGGCCGGAACGCCTTGCTGACCGACACATAGGTCTCGATGCGCGAGGGCCGCCGAAAACGTTTGTGTGATATAGCGAACATACGCCGCCTTGCGCCCGCGTTAGCCTTGCTAGGCTGCACGTCAAAGTCAAAGTGGATCCCAGGCACTTGGACCAACCCCTTATCTGCACGATCGGCCATTCAAACCGGCCGCTGGACACGTTTGTCGAATTGCTTCAAGGCAACGGGATTGAGCGTGTACTCGACGTGAGGACTGTCCCGCGCTCGCGCCACAATCCCCAGTTCAATCGCGATTCGCTTCCCGGGTCGCTCGATGCGGCGCGGATTGCGTACGATCATCTTCCCGGCCTCGGAGGCTTGCGCCATACTCGTGCCGATTCGCCCAACACGGGCTGGCGCAATCTCTCATTCCGAGGCTATGCGGACTACATGCAGACTCCGGAGTTCGCCGCGAACGTTCAACGAGTCGCAGAATTGGCGGGCGCCGAGCGTTGCGTGCTGATGTGCGCCGAAGCGGTTCCCTGGCGCTGCCACCGGTCGATGATCGGCGACGCGCTCCTTGTCCGGGGAATTCGCGTCGAGGATATTATCGGGCCGAAAGGACGCAAACCACACGTGCTTACCGCGTTCGCGCGCGTTGAGGGAACGCAAATCACGTATCCGCCGCCGCCCGATTTGTTCGGGCAGGCAACTCTTTGATCATCACTGGAGGCCGAGCCCCATGGCGCATCAATTCAAAGTCGGCGAGCATGTAAACCTGGAACTCGGAAGCTGGCCATGTAAGCGGCAAGATCATTAAGGTGCATACCAAAAACGTCGGCTACAAAGGACACACCCACCATGCGAGCGCGGATGAACCGCAGTACGAGATCAAGAGCAACAAGAATGACCATGTCGCCATGCACAAAGGCGCTGTGCTGCGCAAGATGAAACACTGACCGGCCGGTCGCGGGCTTTTTCCATGCCGGCGCAATATCCCACACTCGAAGCGCTGCTCGCTGACGTGCGCAAATGCCGTGCCTGCGAGGGCGAGCTGCCGCTTGGCCCGCGTCCGGTGCTGCGCGCGGGCGACGCGGCCCGCATCCTCATCGTGGGTCAGGCGCCAGGGGCGCGGGTGCACGCCACGGGAATCGCCTGGGACGATCCGAGCGGGGAACGCCTTCGGAGGTGGATGGGCGTTGACCAGGCCGGCTTTTACGATGAATCCCGGATTGCGATCATTCCAATGGGCTACTGCTATCCTGGCCGTGGGAATGGTGGCGACCTGCCGCCGCGCCGCGAATGCGCGGCGCTCTGGCTCGACCAACTGCTGGCCAAGCTCCCGAAGGTTGAATTGACGCTGCTGATCGGCCTCTACGCACAGCGTCATTTTCTAGGCAACCGGCGCAAGCGCTCATTGACGGAAACGGTGAGGGCTTGGCGCGACTTCGCACCGCAATACCTCCCCTTGCCGCATCCATCCGCGCGCAACACTCCGTGGTTCAAACGCAACCCGTGGTTTGAAGACGAGCTCCTGCCGGTGCTGCGCGCCCGGACCAGCGCGCTCCGGGCCAAATGAACATGCCGAAGGCGGGAATGCGAAGGCCGGTGTTTTTCAACCTGGCCCAGATCCAGATGCCGGTGGGTGCGCTGACTTCCATTGCCCATCGGATCAGCGGCATTCTCCTGGCGATCGGCGTGCCGTTCAGCATCTTTATCCTCGATCAATCGCTGCAAAGCCCGCAGTCCTGGACGCGGGTGGTCGGCCTGTTCGACAATTGGGCGTTCAAGGTTGCGGCGCTCGTGTTCGTCTGGGCGCTGGCACATCACCTGTTTGCGGGCGTTCGTCACCTGCTCAGCGACGTGGACATTGGTTCCCGTCTTGCCTCAGCGCGCCGCAGCGCCTGGATCGTGAATGTGGGCGGGCTCGCCGTGATGTTGCTTGCGGCCGGAGCGTTGCTGTGAACGGGGCCATAACCGGGCTGCGCGCCTGGCTGCTGCAGCGCGTGAGCGCGGTCTACATGCTTTTCTTTATCGTGTTCCTGCTGGCCCATTTCACGCTCGATCCTCCGCGTTCGTATCCGGCTTGGCGTGAGTGGATCCTCAGTCCGTCGGTCAGCATCGCTGCGTCCGTCTTTTGGGCCGCCTTGCTGGTGCACGCCTGGGTGGGCGTGCGCGACGTGACGCTGGACTACGTACGCCCGGTCGCGGCTCGCGTTCTGGTGCTTGCTTTGCTCGGCATTGGCCTCATCGGCGCCGGCGCGTGGATTCTGCGCATCTTGTGGCCCGGGCGGGCCGG
>JBBQNG010000159.1:0-10143 GCA_038329645.1 Burkholderiales bacterium | reverse complement strand
CCCGCACCATGCAACCGGGCGACAAGGCCGTGACGCTCGAGAGTCCCTTCGGCAGGCTGGGTCTTTCGGTTTGTTATGATGTCCGCTTCCCGGAGTTGTATCGAAGCAAACCGCCCATAGATATGTGGTTCGTACCATCGGCGTTTACTTCGACCACGGGCTCGGCGCACTGGGAAACCCTGCTTTGCGCCCGCGCAATCGAGAATCTTTGTTACGTTGTCGCACCCGCCCAGGGCGGCGTCCATCCGAACGGGCGGCGCACCCATGGGCACACCATGATCGTCGGACCGTGGGGAGACATCCTGGCAGAGCAGGCGGAGGGCGAGGCAGTGGTGATCGCCAACATTGACCCTACACGCATCAACGAGGTCCGCGCATCGCTGCCGGCCCTCGACAACCGCAGGATCCCATGACTACGACGACGTCCAGAAATACGGCTCCGACCCCCTCGCCAGCGATCGCCGCAGGCAACCTTCTCGACACGGCGCGCGCGTCGCTCCTCGCGCCCTACGACCTCGACCTGGCCAGGCTGGGCTCCGTGTTCGGTGCGCTGGCCGAGCATCGCATCGACTACGCCGACCTGTACTTCCAGTACACGCGCTCGGAGGGGTGGAACCTCGAGGAAGGCATCGTCAAGTCGGGCAGCTTCAACATCGAGCAGGGTGTCGGCGTGCGCGCCATCTCGGGCGAGAAGACCGCCTTCGCGTACTCGGACGACATCAGCTTCAACGCCTTGCAGGATGCGGCGCGCGCCACGCGCGCCATCGGCCGCGCGGGTCAGGCGCGTCGTATAAACGTGGCCGGGGGTGCGGGGGCGCGCCGTCGCGCCCCTGCTTCCTTATACCGTCCTCTCGACCCGATCGCGTCGCTCTCCTCAGAGACCAAGGTCGGCATGCTCGAGAAGCTCGAGCAGATGTGCCGCAAGCTCGACCCGCGCGTCACCCAGGTGATGGCCAACCTCGGCGGCGAGTACGAGGTCGTGCTCGTGGCGCGCTCCGACGGCGTGACGGCGGCGGACGTGCGTCCCCTGGTGCGCCTGTCCGTGCAGGTCATCGTCGAAGAGAATGGCAAGCGCGAATCGGGCTCCTCCGGGGGCGGTGGCCGCACCGGTTACGAATACTTCACCGACGACCTGTTACTCGACTACGCCCAGCGGGCCGTCCACCAGGCCGTGACGAATCTCGGCGCCAAGGCGGCGCCCGCAGGCACGATGACTGTCGTGCTCGGCCCAGGCTGGCCGGGCATCCTCCTGCACGAGGCGATCGGCCACGGGCTCGAGGGGGACTTCAACCGCAAGGGAAGCTCGGCGTTCTCGGGTCGCATCGGCGAGCGGGTCGCTGCACCCGGCGTCACCGTCGTGGACGACGGAACCATCGCGGGACGGCGCGGTTCGCTTTCCATCGACGACGAAGGCAACCCTTCGCAGCGCACGGTGTTGATCGAGGACGGCGTGCTGCGCGGCTATATCCAGGACAGCCTCAACGCGCGCCTCATGAAAATGCCGGTGACCGGCAACGGCCGGCGCGAGTCGTTCGCGCACACGGTCATGCCGCGCATGACCAACACCTACATGCTCGGCGGATCGCACGATCCGGCCGAAATCGTCCGCTCAGTCAAGAAAGGCCTGTATGCGGTGAATTTCGGCGGCGGCCAGGTCGACATCACCAACGGCAAGTTCGTGTTCTCGGCCTCCGAGGCCTACATGATCGAGAACGGCAAGGTCACCTATCCGGTCAAGGGCGCGACCCTAATCGGCAACGGCCCCGATGCGCTTACGCGCGTGAAGATGATAGGCAACGACATGCAGCTCGACTCGGGCGTCGGCACCTGCGGCAAGGACGGCCAGAGCGTACCGGTCGGCGTAGGTCAGCCGACGCTGCGCATAGACGGCCTCACCGTAGGCGGCACGGCCTGAAATTTACCAGTTTGGATCCCACAGCATCCACCAGGGCACGTCCTTCTGCGCCTTGCCGGTAAGGTACTTGCTCTGCGGGAAATTGGTGCGCATTACCTTGTCGGCGCCGTCACGCAGCTCGGCCATGCCCAGCGCGTCGTAGGCTTTGACCATGATGAACACGGCCTCCTCGACGGCCGGCGCCTGCGGGTAGTTCTGCACGACGTACTGCGCGCGGTTGGCCGCCGCAACGAATCCATTGCGCTTCATGTAATAGCGCGCGACATGGACTTCGTTCTGCGCGAGCGCGTTGACCAGGTATTTCATGCGCGCCGCGGCGTCGGGCGAGTACTTCGATTCGGGAAATCGGGTCACCAGCTCCCTGAATGCCGCAAACGCCTCGCGCGAGCCCTTGGGATCGCGCTCGGTCATGTCCTGGCTCGAGAAGCGCGAGAACAGGCCGCTGTCCTCGTTGAAAGTCACGAGCCCCTTCAAGTAATAGGCGTAATCGACGTTCGCGTGGTTGGGGTGCAGCTTGATGAAGCGGTCAGCGGCGGCGATAGCCGATGCGCGCTCGTTGTCCTTGTAATAGCAATAGGCGATTTCGAGCTGCGCCTGCTGCGCGAAACGGCCGTAGGGATAGCGCGCTTCGAGCTTCTCGAGGTACTTGATCGCCTTGGTCCAGTCCCGGGCGCCGATTGCCTCCTTGGCCTCGCCGTAAAGCTTGTTGGCCGACCAGCCCGCGGTCTCGTCCTTCTTGTCGTCGAGCATGCCGCAGCCGCCGGCGAGCGCCGCGAGCGCCAGTGCGAGCACGATCAGCAGGCGGGGAAGTAAACTAGGGTGCATGGCCAAAACCTCATCAATTGACGCCGCCCATTATAGCGATTCACCTTCGGCGCAAATCGCTGTCCAGGGCGGTCCGCGGGCGGCTGAAATTCGTTCCTCTATCCCGGTCGAAAGCGCCGGGCTGCGCTTGGACCAGGCGCTGGCCCGGGTGTTCCCGCAATATTCGCGCAGCCGGCTGCAGGTCTGGCTGAAGGCGGGCGCCTTGCTCGTCGAGGGTGTCCCGGCCGAAGGCAAGCGCGCCGTGGCCGGCGGGGAAGCAGTCACGCTTACGCTGCCTGCGGACGCCCGCGACGCTTCGCCCTCGGCGCAAGCCATCCCCTTGAAGATCGTCCACGAGGATGCCGAAATCCTCGTCATCGACAAGCCGGCCGGACTGGTGGTCCACCCGGGTGCCGGCAACCCGGACCTCACCCTGCTCAATGCCTTGCTCGCGCACTCGCCGTCGCTTGCCGCCATTCCGCGCGCCGGCATCGTGCATCGCCTGGACAAGGACACCAGCGGCTTGCTGGTGGTCGCCAAAACCCTCATTGCGCAGACGAGCCTCGTGCGCCAGTTGCAGGCGCGCACAATGGGGCGCACCTACACGGCCTTGGCGTGGGGAAGCGTGCGTGCGCCGAAAGGCGTCATCGATGCGCCGATCGGGCGCGACGCGCGGAGCCGCACGCGCATGGCGGTGACCGACCGCGGCAAGTCTGCGCGCACGGCCTACGAGGTCGTCGAGCGGCTGCCCGGTGCGACCCTTCTGGCGTGCAAGCTGGAGAGCGGGCGCACCCATCAGATCCGCGTGCACCTCCAATCCATCGGCCATCCGCTGGTGGGTGACCCCGTATATCGACGCGGTGCAAAATCCCTGCCGCTCGAAGGATTCGAGCGGCAGGCGCTGCACGCCGCGCGCCTGGAGCTCGAGCATCCGCGCACCGGGCGGGCGAGGCGCTGGGAGTCGCCGCTGCCGGCGGATTTCCGCGCGCTGCTGAAGCGGTTTCGCGATGCCCCTGGCTGAAACCATCGAACCCGAATGGCCGGCGCCGCCGGGCGTGCGCGCGTTCGTTACGACGCGCGCAATGGGCGACGCCAAAAGCGAACTCGCGCGCGCAAAGCTGAGCGGCTTATTGCCGTCCCCGCCGAAGTGGCTCAAGCAGGTGCATGGGACGCTGGCGCTCGATGCGGCGTCGATCGGCACCGGCGATCTCCCGGAGGCCGACGCCTCATTGACGACGGAACGCAACGTGGTGTGCGCGGTGATGGCCGCAGACTGCATGCCGGTGCTGCTTGCCGCGCGCGACGGGAGCGTGGTGGGTGCCGCGCACGCCGGATGGCGGGGGTTGTGCGCCGGCGTGATCGAACGCACCGCGCAAGGCATTGACCTTCCGGGTGAGCGCATGGTCGCCTACATGGGGCCGGCGATCGGACCGCGCGCCTACGAAGTCGGCGCGGAGGTGCGCGATGCATTCCTCGCTCGCGATCCGGCCGCGGCGAGCGCATTTTCGCCCGTGCGTCCCGGCCACTGGCTGCTCGACCTCTATGCCATCGCGCGCCAGAGGCTTGCCGCAATCGGCATAACCGCGGTCTACGGCGGCAGTCATTGCACGTATTCGGAGCCGTCCAGCTTCTTTTCGTTCAGGCGCGACAAGGCGATGCAGCGCATGGCCGCCTGCATCTGGCGCGTATAATCGCCCCCCCTTTTTCCTCAAGCACTTCCCATGACACTGGCATGGATCGTCGCCGCCTCGCTTGCGGGCGGATTGCTCTCGGTCGGCCTCGCGGCGGCTTTCGCGCTCACCGTGCGGACCGCATGGGTCCCCATGCTCGTTTCATACGCGATCGGCGCGCTGCTTGGTGCCGCCTTCCTCGAGGTCATCCCGCACGCCTTCGAGCGCACTAACGCGCACACGGCCGCCCTCACCATCCTTGCCGGCATCTTCGTGTTCTTCATCCTCGAGAAGCTGGTGCTGTGGCGGCACTGCCACACCGAGGACTGCGAGGCGCACGACCACCACGCCGAACCGCACGACCACGGCCGCTCCGGGATGATGATCCTGGTGGGCGACACCGTGCACAATTTCATCGACGGTGTGCTGATCGCCGCCGCATTCCTCGAGAGCACGCAGCTGGGCATCATCACGGCGATCGCGATCGTGGCGCACGAGATCCCGCAGGAAGTCGGCGACTTCCTCATCCTGCTGCATTCGGGCTATTCGAAAACCAGGGCCCTGGTCCTCAACATGATTTCGTCCCTGGCCTCGCTTGTGGGCGGCGTGCTCGGCTATTTCGCGCTGCAGGCCGTCACCGGTGCGGTGCCTGTCCTGCTGGGGATCGTCGCCGCGAGCATGATCTATGTTGCCGTCGCCGACCTGATCCCTGGCTTGCACAAGCGCACCGAATTGCACGCGACGGTCTCCCAGGCCCTGCTGATTGCCCTTGGGGTCGGGTCGATCGCGCTCGCGCGGCTGGCGATTGGCGGCTGAAACGTCGCGGGCTTGACCGCGCCTATGGTGCGGCGCAGAATCGCCGCCAGTTTGTAGTGCGCATTTTTCAGTGCCGCCCGGTTCCGGGGCGCGTCCATAACGACGCTTGGAGACATAGTGAGCCAGTTCGATTCGCCGGACGCGCTGATCGCATCCATCGCCCAGGCCGGCAACGCCATGGGCCAGGGGTGGCTCGGGCTCGTCTCCAACCTGCCGGCGGGCCCGATACCGACTGCGACCGCGGCCGCGTGGGCCGCAGCGTTCCAGCCAGACACGGGGCGCCTGGCAAAACTGCAAGCCGACTATGCCGAGCGCCAGTCGAGACTCTGGCTCGCGATGCTCGGGCGCGAAAGCGGTGCGCCTGCGCCGCAACCTGTTATCGCGCCCGATAGCGGCGACAAGCGCTTCAGGGCGGCCGAGTGGCGCGACAACCCCTATTACGATTACCTCAAGCAGTCCTACCTGCTTGCGTCCGCATACCTCGACGAGCTGGCCGAGTCCGTGCAGGCCGAGCCGGCGGCCAAGGACAGGTTGCGGTTCGCGGTGCGGCAGTGGATCGACGCGAGCTGCCCGGCCAATTTCCCGGCAACCAATCCCGAGGCGATGAAGAAAGCGCTCGAGACCCAGGGCGAAAGCCTTGCCAAGGGTCTGGCGAACCTGATTGCCGATGCCGGCAAGGGCCACATCAGCATCACCGACGAGTCCGCGTTCGAGGTCGGCCGCAACATCGCCACCACGCCGGGGTCGGTGGTCTATGAAAACGAGCTGATCCAGCTGATCCAGTACGCGCCGACCACCGCGACGGTGGCCAGGCGACCGCTGGTGATGGTGCCGCCTTGCATCAACAAGTTCTACATCCTCGACCTGCAGCCCGAGAACTCGTACGTGGCCTACGCCGTGGCCGAGGGGTACACCGTGTTGATGGTCTCCTGGCGCAACGTGAAATCCGACCTCGGCCATCTCACCTGGGACGACTATGTCGACAAGGGCGTCATCCAGGCGCTTCGCGTCGCGCGCGAAATCGCCGGCAGCGACAAAGTGAACGCGCTCGGCTTTTGCGTGGGAGGCACGCTGCTTGGCGCTGCGCTGGCGGTACTCAAGGCCAAAGAAGAAGACCTTGTGGCGAGCGCGACCTACCTCACTACCATGCTCGATTTCGCCGACACCGGCCAGATCGGCTGCCTGGTCGACGAGCAGGGCATGCAGCTGCGCGAGCAGGCCATAGGCGGCGGCGGGATCCTGCCCGGCTCCGATCTCGCCTTTGTGTTCTCGGCATTGCGCGCCAACGACCTGATCTGGCCGTATGTCGTCAGCAACTACCTCAAGGGCGAATCCCCCGCGGCCTTCGACCTGCTTTACTGGAACGCCGACGGGACCAACCTGCCCGGGCCGATGTACTGCTGGTACGTGAGGAACACCTACCTCGAGAACAAGCTGTGCGAGCCGGGCGCGGTAGCCACTTGCGGAGTGCCCGTCGACCTGGGCTCGATCAACCTGCCGAGCTTCGTATACGGCTCGCGCGAGGATCACATCGTTCCCTGGGCGAGCGCCTACAGCTCGCTGAATCTGCTCGGCGGCGATGTCCGCTTCGTGCTCGGAGCGAGCGGCCATATTGCCGGCGTGGTCAACCCGCCCGCGAAGAAAAAGCGCAGCTACTGGACCGGCCCCGCGCAGGGCGATGCCGCGCAATGGCTGGAGCAGGCCGAGGAGCGCGCCGGGAGCTGGTGGCCGGAATGGTCGCAATGGCTCGCGGCCCACAAGGGCGGCGAGAGGAAGGCGAGGAAGGTCTTGGGAAACAAGCGGCACAAGGCGATCGAGCCCGCGCCCGGCCGTTATGTCAAAGAGAAATTCAATTCATAGAGCAGTTCAACCTGTTGTGTTGCAGGAGGTCATCATGGAAGAAGTCGTCATCGTCGGCGCCGTTCGCACGGCGATCGGAAAATTCAGCGGGTCGCTGGCCAAGGTCCCGGCCTCCGACCTCGGCGCGATCGTGATCAAGCAGCTCCTCGAGCGGAGCGGCGTCAAGGCCGACCACATCTCGGACGTCATCCTCGGCCAGGTGCTCACCGCCGGCGTCGGCCAGAATGCCGCGCGCCAGGCGTCGATCAAGGCGGGCATCCCGTTCATGGTCCCGGCCATGACCATCAACAAGGTGTGCGGCTCCGGCCTGCAGGCGGCCATGCTCGGCGCGCAGGCGATCGCCATCGGCGATTCGGATTTCGTGATCGCGGGCGGGCAGGAGTCGATGAGCATGTCCTCGCACGTGCTGCCGGGCTCGCGCGACGGCTTTCGCATGGGCGACGCGAAGATGATCGACACCATGATCGTCGACGGCCTGTGGGACGTCTACAACCAGTACCACATGGGTGTGACCGCCGAGAACGTGGCCGAGGAGTACGTGGTGACGCGCGCCGAGCAGGATGAATTCGCCGCGAAGAGCCAGCAGAAAGCCGAGGCTGCAATCAAGAACGGCAACTTCAAGGATGAGATCGCCCCCGTCGACGTGCCCTCGCGCAAGGGGCCGGTGGTGTTCAACGTCGACGAGTTCCCGCGCGCGGGCACGACTGCCGAGTCGCTCGGCAGCCTGAAGGCTGCGTTCAAAAAAGACGGCACGGTGACCGCCGGAAACGCCTCGGGCCTCAACGACGGCGCCGCGGTGGTGTTGCTGACCTCGGCGCGCAAGGCCAAGGAGATGGGCCTCAAGCCGCTGGCCAGGATCAAGGCCTACGCTTCGGCCGGCGTGGACCCCAAGTACATGGGCATGGGCCCGGTGCCGGCCTCCAAGCGGTGTCTTGCGCGCGCCGGCTGGGAGCCTGAGGACCTCGACCTCATGGAAATCAACGAAGCGTTCGCCGCCCAGGCGATCGCGGTGAACCGCCAGATGGGCTGGGACACGTCGAAAGTCAACGTCAACGGCGGGGCGATCGCGCTCGGCCACCCTATCGGCGCCTCCGGCTGCCGCATCCTCGTCACGCTGCTGCACGAGATGCAGAAGCGCAACGCGAAGAAAGGGCTGGCGTCGCTGTGCATCGGCGGCGGCATGGGTGTCGCACTGGCCGTGGAGAGGGCATGACCAGACGAGTAGCGCTGATCACCGGCGGCATGGGTGGCATAGGGACCGCAGTCTGTAAAAAGCTGGCGAAGTCGAACGGCAACGTGGTGGTGGCGAATTGCCTTCCGGGATATGCGCAGAAGGACGCCTGGATGGCCGCCATGAAAAAGGACGGTTGCGACAACGTGCACGCGGCCGAGGGCGATGTCTCGGATTTCGATTCGACCGCGTCGATGGTGAGGAAAATCGAGTTGGAAATCGGCCCGGTCGACATCCTCGTCAACAACGCGGGGGTCGTCCGGGACAACATGCTGAAGAAGATGTCGCTGGCCGAGTGGATGGCAGTGATCGGCTCCAACCTGAACAGCGTCTTCAACGTCACCAAGAACGTGATCGACGGGATGACCGAGCGGGGCTGGGGGCGGGTGGTGAACATGTCCTCGGTGAACGGCCAGAAAGGCCAGTTCGGGCAGACCAATTATTCGGCCGCCAAGGCCGGGGTGCACGGGTTTGCCAAGGCCCTCGCCCAGGAAGTGATCCGCAAGGGCGTCACCGTGAATTCGGTCTCACCGGGCTATGTCGAGACCGACATGGTCAAGGCGATCCGCAAGGACGTGCTGGACAAGCTGATCGCCGGGATACCGATCGGGCGCCTTGCGCGGCCCGACGAAATCGCCTCGCTGGTTGCCTTCCTGACCTCGGAGGAAGCCGGGTATATTACGGGCGCGAACATCGCCATCAACGGCGGGATGTACATGACGTAAGGAGGACGGGATGGCGAATCAGAGGATTGCAGTAGTCACCGGCGGCATGGGCGGACTGGGCGAATCGATTTCGACCAAGATGGCCGACGCCGGCTACAAGGTCGTGGTCACGTATTCGCCTTCCAACACCAAATGGAAAGGCTGGATCGACGAGATGAAGGGCCGCGGCTACTCGTTTGGCGCGTATCCAGTGGACGTGGCCGATTTCGACGATGCCGCCGCGAAAGTGGCGCAGATCCAGAACGAGATGGGTGCCATCGACATCCTCGTGAACAACGCGGGCATCACGCGCGACATGACGTTCAAGAAGATGACCAAGGCGGACTGGGACGCGGTGATGCACACCAACCTCGACTCGTGCTTCAACATGACCAAGCAGGTCATGGACGGCATGGTGGAAAGGAGCTGGGGTCGCGTGATCAACGTGTCGTCGGTCAACGGCCAGAAAGGCGCGTTCGGGCAGACCAACTACTCGGCGGCCAAAGCCGGCATCCATGGCTTCACCAAGGCCCTCGCGCTCGAAGTGGCGCGCAAGGGCGTCACGATCAACACGATCTCCCCGGGCTACATCGGCACCAAGATGGTCACCGCGATCCCGAAGGAAATCCTCGATTCCAAGATCCTGCCGCAGATCCCGCTCGGGCGCCTGGGCAAGCCCGACGAGGTCGCCGGCCTCATCATCTACCTGTGCTCGGAAGAGGCGGCGTTCGTTACCGGCGCCAACATTTCGATCAACGGTGGCCAACACATGTACTGATGCGGTAAAGGAGCGAGGCATGGAAAACCAGGTCCGTCTGATCAAGAAGTACCCCAACCGCCGGCTGTACGACACCAAGACGTCGAGTTACATCACGCTCGTCGACGTCAAGCAGATGGTGCTCAAGCAGGAGGAGTTCCAGGCGGTCGACGCCAAGAGCGGAGAGGACCTGACGCGCCAGATCCTGCTGCAGATCATCCTCGAGGAGGAATCGAGCGGGCAGCCGATGTTCACGTCGGATGCGCTCTCGCAGATGATCCGCACGTACGGCAACGCCATGCAGGGCATGATGGGCGGCTATCTGGAAAAGAACATCAACGCCTTCCAGGACATGCAGAAATCGCTGCAGGAGCAGTCGAACAAGC
>JBBQNG010000158.1:0-10184 GCA_038329645.1 Burkholderiales bacterium | reverse complement strand
TACGACGACGCCACTTCGACCTTGAAGCTCTCGGCGGCCACCCAGCAGGTGGCCGAGGCAAACGTCAAGCAGGCGGAACTGAACCTGTCCTACACGCAGGTGACCGCGCCGGTGTCCGGCGTCACGGGCCGCGCGGCCAGGTCGGAGGGCAGCCTGATCTCGGCCGGCGCCGACAGCCTGCTAACCTCCATCTACCAGATCAACCCGATCTGGGTGCGCTTCAGCCTGTCCGAGTCGGACCTCGCCAAGCTCCCCGGCGGGCGCCTGGGACGCGGCGCCGGTACCGAGCTGACCCTGGTACTGCCGGACGGCTCGCCCTATGCGGGCCGCGGCCGGCTCAACTTCACCTCGACCCAGATCGACCCGCGCCTGGCCACCCAGCAGCTGCGCGCCGAGTTCGACAATGCGCGCCAGCAGCTGTTGCCTGGCCAGTTCGTGCGCGTGCAACTCGTCGCCGGCGAGCGCGACAACGTGTTCCTCGTGCCGCAGCCCGCGGTGCTGCAGACCGAGAAAGGCGCGCTCGTGTTCATCGTCGACCCGGCCGGCAAGGCCGCGCTGCGGCCGGTGACGCTCGGCAGCTGGGTGGCCACCGACTGGATGATCCTTTCGGGCCTCAACGCGGGCGACCGCGTGATCGCCGACAACCTGCTCAAGATCCGCCCGGGCACGCAGGTGACGGCAGCGGCGCCGCCTTCCGCGGCACCGGCGGGCGCGCCGCCAGACGGTGCCACCAAGCCGGCGTCGAAGTAAGCCTCAGCGCATGTCGCATTTTTTCATCAGCCGGCCGATCTTTGCCGCGGTCATCTCCATCGTAATCACGCTTGCCGGCGTGGTGGCCTCCGGAGTGCTGCCGGTGGCGCAGTACCCGGAGATCGCGCCGCCCACGGTCACCATCACCGCCAACTATCCCGGCGCCAGCGCCAACACGCTCGCACGCACCGTCGCCGCGCCGATCGAAGAGCAGCTCTCCGGTGTCGAGGGACTGCTGTACTTCAACTCGTCCTCAGCCTCCAACGGCACGCTGACCATCACCGGCACTTTCGAGGTCGGCACCGACATCAACAACGCCACCATCCAGGTCAACAACCGCGTGCAGATCGCGCTGCCGCGCCTGCCCGACGACGTGCGGCGCACCGGCGTGATCGTGCAGAAGCGCTCCACCGATATCCTCATGGCGGTGGCGGTAAGCTCGACCGACCCGCGCTACGACACACTGTTCCTGTCGAACTACATTACGGTCAACGTGCTCGATGTGCTGCGCCGCGTCCCCGGCGTGGCCGACGCGACGATCTTCGGCGCGCGCGACTATTCGATGCGCGTCTGGCTGCGCCCGGAGCGCATGGCCCAGCTCGGCGTCACCACCACCGACGTGGTCAATGCCATCCGCGCGCAGAACGCCCAGTACGCCGCGGGCAAGATCGGGCAGGAGCCCGCGCCTGACAGCCAGTCGCTCGTCTTCACGGTGACCGCGCAGGGCCGCATGGTCGAACCGGAGGAGTTCGGCAGCATCATCCTGCGCTCCACGGGACCCGGCGGGGTGCTGCGCGTCAAGGATGTGGCGCGCCTGGAGCTCGGGGCGCAGACCTACGACCAGTTCGTCTCGGTCGACGGCAAGCCGACCATCGGCACCGCGATCTTCCTGCAGTCGGGCGCCAACGCGCTCAAGGTCGCCGAGGCCGTGCGCGCGACGATGAACGAGGTGTCCAAGGGCTTCCCGCAGGGCGTGACCTATCTCGTGCCTTTCGATACCACGCGATTCGTGATCGCCTCGATCAACGAGGTGATCCACACGCTGCTGATCGCCGCCGTGCTCGTGCTGCTGGTGGTGTTCGTGTTCCTGCAGAACTGGCGCGCGACGCTGATCCCGATCATCGCCGTGCCGGTGTCGCTCATCGGCGCGTTCGCCGGCCTGTACGTATTCGGCTTCTCGATCAACACGCTCACGCTCTTCGCCATGGTGCTGGCCATCGGCATCGTGGTGGACGACGCCATCGTGGTGCTCGAAAACGTCGAGCGGCTGATGGCCGAGCAGGGACTGTCGCCGCGCGACGCATCGATCGAGGCGATGCGCGAGGTCTCGAGCGCCGTGGTGGCGATCGTGCTCGTGCTTTGCGCGGTGTTCATCCCGGTGGCCTTCCTCGGCGGCATCGCCGGGCGCCTCTACCAGCAGTTCGCGGTGACAGTGGCCATCTCGGTCGTGATCTCGGGCACGGTGGCGCTCACCCTCACGCCAGCCCTCTGCGCGCTGCTCCTCAAGCCCACCCACAAGGAATCGCGCCTCTTCCGGCCCTTCAACCGCGGGTTCACCTGGCTCTCGGCGGCCTACCTCGGCGGTGTGCGCTGGATGCTCAGGCACTGGGTCGTCGCGCTCGTCGCGTTTGCCGCAACGCTGGGCGCCTCGGTGTGGCTGATCCGAACGGTACCCGGCAGCTTCGTGCCCTCGGAGGACATGGGATTCGTGTATGGCGCCCTTGCGTTGCCGGACGGCGCAACCCTCGGCCGCACCGGCAGGTTCGGCGCCAAAGTGCAGGAGGTCCTGCTGGCCAACCCCTCGGTCGAGCACGTCTTCTCCATCAGCGGATTCGACCTCATCGGCGGCGGCAACAAGACCAACGCCGGCACCATGTTCGTGACGCTCAAGCCGTGGGACGAGCGGCCGATCACCTCGTACGACCTGATCGCGTACAACGCAAAAAGCACAGGGCAGCTGAGGGAGGGCATGGCGCTGCTCTTCAACCCGCCGCCGATCCGCGGCCTGGGCACCGCGGCCGGCTTCGAGGCCTACCTGCAGAACCGCGCCGACGGCGACCCGAAAAAGCTCGCCGCGGTGCTGCAGGATTTCCGCACCGAGCTGGCCAAGCGCCCGGAGCTCACCGGCATCAACAGTTTCTTCCGGCCGGCCACCCCGCAGCTCTTCGTGGAGGTGGACCGCGAGAAGGCGCTTGCGCTCGGCGTCCCGCTCACCGACGTCTTCGATGCGCTGCAGGGCACGATGGGCGCGGTCTACGTGAACGACTTCAACAAGTACGGCCGCACCTACCGCGTGCAGATCCAGGCCGAGGCGGCCTACCGCCTCAAGCCCGAAGACCTCGGCGCGGTCTACGTGCGCTCCGCCACGACCAGCGAGATGCTGCCGCTCAAGAGCATGATCAACATAAGGAACATCGTCGGCGCCGAGCAGCTCGACCGTTTCAACGGTTTCGTCGCCGCCAAGTTCCTTGGCAACGGCGCTCCCGGCGTGAGCTCCGGCCAGGCCATCGCCGCCGTGGAGGAAGTTGCGGCGAAGACGCTGCCGCCGGGGTATTCGCTCGAGTGGGCGGGCCAGGCCTTCCAGGAGCGGCGCATCGGGCGGGCCTCCACGTTCGCCTTCGGCTTCGCGCTCATCATGGTGTTCCTGATCCTCGCGGCGCAGTTCGAGCGCTGGTCGCTGCCGCTAGCGGTATTGCTCTCGGTGCCCTTCGCGGTACTCGGCGCGCTGGTGGCCGTGCTCCTGCGCGGCATGAGCAACGATATCTACTTCCAGATCGGCCTCGTGACCCTCATTGGCCTGGCGGCCAAGAACGCGATCCTGATCGTCGAATTCGCGGCGCAGAAGGAGGCCGAGGGCCTGAGCTCTTTCGACGCTGCCGTGGAAGCCGCGCGCCTGCGCTTCCGGCCGATCGTGATGACCTCGCTCGCCTTCGTGCTGGGCGTGGTGCCGCTGGTAGTCGCCACGGGTGCGGGCGCGGCGGCGCGGCGCTCGATGGGTACGGGCGTGTTCGGCGGCATGCTCGCCGCGACCTTCGTCGCCACGCTGTTCATCCCGCTCTTCTTCGTGCTGCTGTCGCGGCGCAAGGCGAACTCATGACGCTGCGCGCCTTGCTCGCAGGCGCAATGCTCGTGATTGCCGGTTGCGCCCCGGTGGGACCCGATTACGTGCGTCCGGACTTCGCCCTGCCGCAAGCCTACCGCGATGCCCCCGGCGCGCCGGGAGCGCCGCTGCGCTTGGACTGGTGGACGCTCTTCGGCGACGCGAAGCTGAACGACCTCGTCGCCTCCGCGCTCGCGAGGAACAGCGACATCCGCCTTGCGGTCACCCGCATCGAGGAAGCCGACGCCAACCTGCGCGAAGCCAACGCAACTTTCCTCCCGCAGGTCGACCTCAACGCGGTGCCGACGCGCTCGCGCATCAGCTCCACCCTGGCCACGCCAATTCCGGCCGGCATCCCGGTGGTCCGCGACAACGTGCGCCTTACGGCCACCACCTCGTTCGAGCTCGATTTCTGGGGCAAGCTGCGGCGCGGCGTGGAGGCCGTGCGCGCCAATGCGCTCGGCACGCGCTACGCGAAGGATGTGGTCGTCCTCTCGCTCGCGGGCCTCACGGCGCAAGCCTACTTCTCGCTGCGCTCCCTCGATGCCCAGATCGCTTCGACCCGCCAGACTCTCGCCAGCCGCGACGAAGCGCTGACCTACGTGCGCAACCGCGCGCGCGGCGGCATCGCCTCCGACCTCGACCTGAGCCAGTCCGAAACCGCGCGCGCCGACAGCGCCGTGCAGCTGCGCGACCTGCTGCGCCAGAGGGCGCTCGCCGAACACCAGCTCGGCATCCTGACCGGGCGGCTCGACCTCGCGGATCCCGGCGGTGACCTGATGGCGCTGCCGGCCCCGCCGCTGCCGCCGCCGGGATTGCCTTCCGACCTTATCGCGCGGCGCCCCGACATCCAGCAGGCGGAACAGGCGCTCATAGCGGCGAATGCCCAGATCGGGGTGGCCCGCGCCGCGATGCTGCCGACCATTTCGCTCACCGGCCTCGATGGCTGGGAAAGCAAGGCGCTCTCATCGCTCGTGCAGGGGACGTCCGCGATCTGGTCGCTGGGCTTCGCGTTCACCCTGCCGATCTTCGACTGGGGCCGCTTCGAGGCGCGCACCGACGCCGCGATCGCGCGCCAGCACCAGCAGGTCGCGCTCTACCAGAAGAGCATCGAGACGGGCTTTCGCGAAGTCGCCGACGCGCTCACCAACACCCAGCAGACGACCGAGGCCGAGGCCGACTACACGACCCGCCTCGAGGCCGCCCGGCGGGCCCTGCGCCTTGCCAAGCTGCGCTACGAGTCGGGCTACTCGGCTTTCCTCGAAGTTCTCGACGCGCAGCGCACCGCCAACGATGCGGAGCTCGCGTTCGTGCGCAACCGGCAACTCAGGTTGTCGGCGAGCGTCGATCTCATGAAGGCGCTGGGCGGCGGCTGGGCGCCGGGGATGGCCGGGCGCTATCCTTAATCTTCAACATTCCATTTCCTAACCCTAGGACCGGTGGGATTCTCCTGGTAGTTGGTGTACCTCTACCGGTACATTTGACTAGATCCCGGGCGCCGTACCCGAATCCGGGAAATCCACGCGCGTTGCGCCACCTTGCGCCCCGGCCGAGCGGAGGACAAAGCCGGTGTAGCCATTCGCCGCAATCTCATTGCACGTCCTCCGGTAACGTGCGAGGCCGCCCGCGTAGGGCATGAATACGCGGTGCTTGCCCGGCACGTTGGCGCCGTAGTACCACGAATGCTTCGCCTTGCTCAGCAGCGTCGCGTTCGCCGTCGCGTTCACGTGCTCGCCCCACTTGCGCGCCGCGTCCGTATCGGCCTCGATGGCGTCGATGCCGTTGGCGCGCAGGTGCGCGATGCAGTCGGCGATCCATTCGACGTGCTGCTCGATCGCGACGGGCATGTTGGTGAGGACGGAAGGGCTGCCGGGGCCGGTCACCGTGAAGAAGTTCGGGTACCCGGGCACCTGCAGGCCAAGGTAGGTCACCGGGCCGGCGCGCCAGTCTTCGCGCAACGCGCGGCCGCCCCGGCCGCGAATGTCCATCGCAAGCAACGGGCCGGTCATGGCATCGAACCCGGTGGCGAAGACGATGACGTCGAGCGGGATTTCGCGGCTGTGCGTGCGGATTCCGGACGGCGTGATCCGCTCGATCGGGTCGACGCGCAGATCCACCAGCGCGACGTTGTCGCGATTGAAGGCTTCGAAATAGCCGGTGTCGATCGGCGGGCGCTTCGCCGCATAGGGGTGGTCGATGTCGGAAAGCGCCGCAGCGGTCGACGGATCGCGGACCACGGCGCGGATACGGCTCTTGAGAAACTCGGCGGCCGTGTCGTTGGCCGCCTGGTCGATCATGAGGTCGTGGAAGGTCGCGCGGAACTGCAGCCCGCCCCTCTCCCATGCCGCCTCGTAGATTGCCTGCCTTTCCTGCGGCGAGACGTCCGCGACAATGCGCTCGGAAATTCGAAAGGCATGGCCGTTAGGCGTTGAGCACGCGATGGCCCGGATCTCTTCGTGGTTCTCGCGCACCCAGCGCCGGAACTCCGGGCTCAAGGGTCCGTTGCGCGCCGGCACGCTGTAGGTCGGCGTGCGCTGGAATACCGTGAGGTGGGCCGCGGTCTCTGCGATCACGGGGGCGGCCTGGATCCCGGTCGACCCGGTGCCGATCTGCCCGACACGCTTGCCCCTGAGGTCGACGCCTTCATGCGGCCAGTGCGCGGTGTGATACCACTTGCCGGCAAAGTCCGCGAGGCCCGGGATGTCCGGCACATTGGCCGACGAGAGGCAGCCGACCGCGGCAACCAGGTATGTAGCCGCGTAGTGATCCCCCGTATCGGTTTCGACGCGCCAGCGGTTTGCCGTTTCGTCGTAGTGTGCGGAGACGACCCGGCAGCCGAACCGGATATCGCGCCTGAGGTCGAACTTCTCCGCGACCCGCCCAAGGTACGCCCTGATCTCCGGCGGCCCGGGATAGCGCTCGGACCACTCCCATTCCTCGTTCAGCTCGCGCGAGAAGAAGTAGCGGTAGGCATGGCTCTCCGAGTCGCAGCGCGCGCCCGGATAACGGTTCCAGTACCACGTGCCGCCGAGGTCGCCGCCGGCCTCGAGGACCACCGTGGCAAGACCGAGACGGTTGCGCAGGCAGTGCAGCTGGTAGAGCCCCGCGAAGCCCGCCCCGATGACCAATGCATCGATTTCCCTGTCCATGCCTAAGGCTACCGCGGATCGAAATTGCTCGCCAGAAGGAAGCTGGGTTAGTACAGTCATCGCCCCAGGGAGGTTGCCGATGCTCGTTCTCCACCATGCCTGGCGCTCCAGCGCCTCCCGCCGCGTGCGCCTCTGTATCGAGGAAAAGGGCCTTGCCTACGAGGGCCACGTGGTCAATCTCGAGGCGATGGAGCACCACTCGCCCGAGTACCTCAAGATCAACCCCAATGGCGTTATCCCGGCGCTGATCCACGACGGCCGGCCGTTGTGCGAAAGCGGCACGATCTGCGAGTACTTGGACGAGGTGTTTCCCGAGCCGCCCCTCAGCCCCGACAACGCCTACGACCGCGCCTCGATGCGCAACTGGGTGAGGCACGTTGACGAGCGCATCGGCAACCTCATCATCTTCAACTGGCGCCACTCGCTGCAGAAGGTCGCGGAAAAGTGGACGGACGAAGAGCTGGCCGCCCACCTGAAGAAGATCCCGAGCAAGGAGCGGCAGGAAGTCTGGCTGCGCGTTGCGCGACGGCCCTATACCGAGGAGGAGCGTGCGGCTGCACGGGCCAAGCTCGTCGAGTTGCTCGGCCGCATGGAGCGAACGCTGAAGGAGACGGCATGGCTGGCGGGCTCGCGCTACACGATCGCCGACGTCGCCGTGGTGCCTTTTGTGAAGCGCATCGAGGAGGAGATCGCTCCCGAGCAGGTCACCGCGAAATTCCATCCGCGCGTGGCCGAATGGTGGACGGCAATTCAGGCGCGCCCGGCCTTTGCGCGTGCGAAGATCGGGCCTTTCGTCGACTAGCTCTGGCCAAGCTCGCGCTTCACCAGCTCTATCCAGTAGCACACCCCGGCGGGGATGATCGCGTCGTTGAAGTCGAAGAGCGGCGTGTGCACGTTATGGTACTTGCCATCCAAGCCGACGCCGTTGCCTATCATCATGAACGCACCCGGCTTCTGCTCGAGCATGAAGGCGAAGTCGTCCGACGCGGTACGCGCCGCCATGTTGCCGTCGACGTTCTCTGTGCCGGCAACCGCGGCCGCGGCCTCCAAGGCGATGGCAACCTGTTCCGCACGATTGACCACCGGCGGATAGCCGCGCTCGAAGCGAATCGATGCGGAGCAGTTGTGCGCGGCAGCCAATGCTGCGGCAAGCTCGTTCAAGCGCTTTTCGAGCGTATCTCGCACGGCGGGCAAGTAGCTGCGCGCTGTGCCGACCACGGTTGCTTCGGCGGGAATCACATTCGGCGCACCGGCATCGCCCGCCGAAACGTGCCCCACGCTGAGGACGGCCACGTCGCTCGCCGCCACGTTGCGGCCGATGATGGTCTGCACGCCGAGGATGAACTGGGCCAGCGGCATGGTCGGGTCGGTGGACAGGTGCGGCGTCGACCCGCCATGCCCGCCCGTGCCGTGAAAAGTCACCGTCCATTTGTCGCTGGCGGCGAACATCGGCCCGACTTTGGTGGAGAACTGCCCCGCAGGCGCACCCGGCCGGATGTGCATCCCGTACACGGCGTCGCAAGGGAATCGCTCGAACAGGCCGGCCTCGACCATGGCGCGGCCGCCCGCCAGCTGCTCCTCGGCGGGCTGGAAGATGAAATGGAGCGTGCCCGCGAAATCGGGATGGGCCGCGAGGTAGCGCGCGGCGCCCAGCAGCATGGTGGCGTGCCCGTCATGGCCGCAGGCATGCATTTTCCCCGGCACCGTCGAGCAGTGCGCACCGGTGCCCTGCTCGTGGATGGGCAGCGCATCCATGTCGGAGCGCAGCCCTATGGCGCGCTTGCCGGGTCTCCGCCCGCGGAGAACGCCGACCACGCCTGTCCTGGCGATGCCTTCGTGCACTTCGATGCCGTAAGAGCGCAGCGCCTCCGCAATCAGGCGTGCCGTGCGCACTTCTTCGAATCCCGTTTCAGGGTGCGCGTGCAAGTCCCTGCGAATGCGCACCAGCTCGCTTTCGAACTCCCTTACAGCGGTCAGCGCGCTGCTACTCAAGGGTGACGCCGAGTTCCCTGGTCATCGCGATCCAGACCGGGCCCTCGTCGCGGTACAGGCGCACGAACTCCTCCGGCGAGGTTGGCTTCTCGACGATCCCATAGGCTTCGTGCAGCTGCTTCACGCGCGGCGCGTCGGCAGCTTCGATGAGATGCCTGGAGATTCGGTCCACAATGTCGCGCGGCATTCCGGCCGGCCCGAGCAGCCCGAGCCACCCGCGCATCGTGAACACCGGATCGCGAAAACCCTGCTCGGCGTAGGTCGGCACGTCCGGCAGTTTGGGCGAGCGGTTGAGGGTTGCCACCGCAATCGGGCGCACCGCGCCGTTCTTCGTATGCGGCGCCATGCCGAGGTAGCTGCCGACCGCCGCGTGCAGGCGCCCCGCCGCGAGCTCGGGCCACATCGGCGCTTCGCCCTTGTAGTGCACCGGCTCGATCTTCGTGCCGTAGAGCTTGTTGAACTGGCCGACGACGAGATGCCCGTACGAACCGGGCGAATAGCTGCCGAAATTGACCGGGTTCCGGCGCGCGAACTCCACGAATTCGCCGACCGTCCTGGCGGGGACGTCCTTGTGGACCGCAATCGGCAGTTGCCCGTTGCTGAAAGCCGAGATGTACGTGAAGTCGCGGCCCGGGTCGTACGGCAGCTTTTTGTACAGCGCCTGTGCCTGCACCAGCGCCCCCTGGATCGTGAAGCTGAGCGCGTAGCCATCGGGGGGCGCCTTTGCCACCTGCTCGTTCGCAATCAGCCCGCCGGCACCCGGCTTGTTCTCGATTACGACCGGCTGGCCGAGGCTCTGCGCGATCGCATCGCCGTAGGCGCGCGCGAAGAGGTCCGTGATCCCGCCCGGTGGGAAACCCACCACCATGCGGATCGGCCGCACCGGCCACTGTTGCGCAAGCGCGTCGCGGGAAACCGCGCCCAGCGCAGCAATGCCTATCGAGGCCCGCAGGAAAGTGCGGCGGTCGAAGGGAAAATTCATGGCAGGGCTCCTTCGGATATTTCAGATCGGTTTTCGACCGGCAGGCGGCCGCTCACGCGGTCGATCAGTTCGCGGGCATCGGCTGGAATCGCATCGCCCCGCCAGGCAACGTGCTGGTCCGGGCGGGAAAGCACAAGCTTGCTTGCGTAAATCCCAGCCGCCTCGTCCGATACCACATCGAGGACGGCGAGCGGCATCCCGCGCGTCGCGG
>JBBQNG010000157.1:0-10473 GCA_038329645.1 Burkholderiales bacterium | reverse complement strand
GGCCCTCCGGTCGGTCGCACGATGCTCTTCGTCGCCGTCAAGGACGCCGGCCGGTGGAAGATCAGCTCTGGTCAGATCACGAAACCGAATTGTCCAGAGCAGTGATGGCGACCTCAGCTAAGAGTGTGCCGCCTAACACGCACGTGCAGCGGACTCGCTCGTCGGCTCCGCCTCCTCGCTCGCCGCTGACGCGCAGGACGTTAGGCGGTTGCGAGTCGTCTTCAGCATCGAGGCTTGGGCAGCCGGCCGCAAGGGTCAAGGGTGCGGTGTGACCGCGGATACCGCCGGGAGAGGGCTGAAGTCTCCACGCGTCGGAGAGGGGCCGCCTCGGGCGGCCAGGTGGCGAGAGTCTGGTCCTGGCCTACAAATCTGCGCACCGCCTAACATCGCGCTGCAGCGGACTCGCTCCGCTCCGCTGCGCGAGCCGCTGAGCTTTGGGACGTTAGGCGCTCGAGAGTCACATGAAGGCTAGGCACGTTGGGATTGGACTCGCGGCAGTCGTCGCCGTGATCGGCCTGTTCGTCGGAGGAATGTACTGGGAGCATCGCCCGCCTGAGGAAGGACGCAACATCCTCACGACCGACGGATCTGAAGGCGTCAAGTCTTTCCAGATAGCCTCGGAGGCTGGTGAGGTGTTGTGGCGAATCGAGGCATCCCCCGCTCGGCCCCTCGAGAAGCTGCATTACCGAGACGTCCCCACTGGATTCCGCCAAGTTGTGCCGGGGGTGGGTAGTCCGCGGCTCTTTCGGAAGGGCGAATCGCTGAAGACTGAGGTGATGATGCCGACAAGACAATTCATTCATTCGGGGGTGGCGCTGGATGAAACCAGGTTCCAGGGTGGTGTTTACACATCCGGCCCATGGCGTCATGCGGGCGCCTAACATCTATGGCCGAAAGCGGCGCTCAACGCGCATGAACCAGCGAACTAATCGTCAGGTAGACCCGAACTGGACGCCCGTTCTGCGTGGCGGGTTGATATCGCCACTCCTTAACAGCGCGAAGTACCTCGGCGTCCACGTCTGGCTCGTAAGACGTGAGGATTCGTGGGTAGCCCACGGTCCCGTCTTCCATGATGATCGCCTCGACAATCACCATGCCGGCTTCGACCCTCTTCGCTCGCACGGACGGCGGAATGGCCGGTTCTACTTTCCGCACCAACCTCGGAGCATGTACATCCCCGCCAATCCGGTACACGTCCGGGAGCAAGGGTGTGACCCCAGCTTCGGGCCTGGCAGTCGGCTTAGGCGACGGCCGTCGGTCATAGATGCGTGCGGGGATTGGCGACTCGGGGGCGTGCAACGCCAGCCAGGCGGTGAGTACCATCAACATCGACACGACCCCAAGCGCGCCCGGGCGTCGCGGGCTCATCAGCATCATCCTATCGCCGAGTGCCAGCAGCAATTGGTTCAGCCGCATAACCCGCGGCTGCACCGGACCCCGTTGGCTTCGCCGCCGTCGCCGGTGAGCCGCAAGCCGTTAGGCGACGGTCGGAAGGTCAGCTAGGTGTCGTCTCAGGAGTCGGGCAGCAATGCCCGCCAGCTGAAACAGGCGGCCCTGGAAGTATCAGCCGACTCAGCTAGTCCCGTCCGGCCCTGGGCAAAACGAAGTGGAAGGCCGGGGACGACTTCGGGCGTTGAGATTGCCAGATCGTCGCATTTGATCGAAGCGTTACACGCCACAGCAACCTACGGGCGTAGAGTACTTAATCTTAGCCGGCGTTCGAATCCTGAGGTGACGCCAACTGCAGCCCGGCCGGAGTGAGACGATGAAGATTAGCCGCCGATCCTTTCTCAAAGGTGCAGCAGCAATAGGTGCTTCGCTCGCATGGGTCGAACCCGCTCGAGGTTCGCGTGTCCACTGGCACGAGCGGCGCGATCTCTATCCCCAGGGGGTCGCCTCGGGCGATCCCGATCCGCACAGCGTCATATTGTGGACGAGGCGTCCGTTTGCCCAGGGCACACGCCAGCTCCTGACCGTCGAGGTAGCCGAGGATGAGGCATTCCGCCGAGTCATTGCGCACGCGCAGGCACCGGTCTCGAGCGCCGCGGACTGGACCGCACGCGTTCTGATTGCCGGACTCAAGCCGGCGCGCACCTACTGGTATCGGTTTACCGACACCGACGGAAACGGCAGCCGGGTCGGCCGCACGATCACTGCGCCGCTGCCAGACGACCCGTGCACGGTGAACTTCGCATTTGTGAGCTGTCAGGATGTCAATGAGGGCAAGCTCAACGCCTATCGCCGGATGATTTACGAAGATAAACGCGCTCCCGCCGCCCAACAGCTCGGCTTTGTTCTGCACCTGGGTGATTTCATCTACGAGGTGGTCGAGTATCCCGACGAGGTGAAGACACGCTACGATCGCACGATCTATGAGGTTGCGCGCATCCCGGACGACCACAAGGTCGGCAACTTCCATATACCGCTGACCGTCGATGGCTACCGGGCCATCTACAAAGGCTATCTCGCCGATCCCGACCTCCAGGACGCGCGCGCGCGCTGGCCGTTCGTCGCCATGTGGGACAACCACGAATTCTCGTGGCAAGGTTGGCAAAGCATCGTCAAGGCGGGTTCGTTCGAGCGGCCTGGGCAGAGCATCAAGGTCGCGGCGAATCAGGCGTGGTTCGAATATCTCCCCGCACGTGTCGCTCCGCCGAGCGGGTTACTCGAGCGTTTCGATCCACCAGCTGTGAAAGACGTTCCAATCAAGGAGTTCGATAGCGATGGGCTGGGGGTGGAACCGAACAACCTGACGGCGATCAACAGCCTCAAGGGCTATCGGGCGCTGCGGTACGGTCGGCACCTGGACCTGCTCATTACCGACCAGCACAGCTATCGGAGCGCGGACCCCTTCAGCGATCCCTCTCTCGAAAAGCTCGGTGGCGACGAGTTCATCGGAATGTTTCCTGAGGCTGGCATGCGGCTTCTGGACGGCGGGCGCGGCTTCAACGGCGGCAATCCTCCTTCGGAGATCCGGTTCAACGAGGCGCATGTCCCCAATCCGCAACGGAGCGCGCCGCCGCAAACGATTCTCGGGGCGGAGCAGAAGCTATGGTTCAAGGACAAGCTCAAGAGCTCAACAGCGGCTTGGAAAATCTGGGCCAACTCTCAGGGCGCACTGGATCATCGCGCCGACCCCCAGAACCTCCCAGCGGGCCTCACCAAGGAGTCCTGGCCCCCAAACGCCTTCGCATCCGTGGGCGGGGGCGATTACGGCACGGCGTACGTAGAGCGGGCTGAAATCTACAATCTCGTGCGCGACGCGAAGATTACGGGCTTCGCTATCGTCTCGGGCGATCGCCACAGCTTCTGGGCCGGATATGCGACTGCGGAACTTCCTCCCGGCAAGTTCGATCCGGTAGGCCTGAGTTTTGTTGGAGCGTCACTCGCCAGTCCCGGCGTGATGGAGTCCTATGAGCACAAACTTCCGAAGGACGCTCCGCTACGATCGCTGTTTCTTGCCGACAGGAGTGGGGGAGAGAAGCCGGACTGGACCTTCAACATGCTTTTGAAGCACGGCGTCCGTTCGTGTCTTGAATATGCAAAGAGCTTCGACCTCAAGCGCGCACGGTCGCTGTCCAACCCGGATCTCGCGCCGCACCTCGAGTTCGTAGATCTTGGAGGACACGGTTATGCCAAGGTCCAATTGTCGGGCGATGAGATGCGCACCGAGTTTGTCTGCATCCCACGCCCCATTGCGCGCAGCGAAAGACCGGACGGGGGGCCCATCAGGTATCGGGTACTCCACACCGCCGCATTGTGGAAGGGCGGAGAGCGCCCGCAGCTGAAGACATCGGTGATCGAAGGCGACGTTGGACTGGCGATGTGACGGACTCACAGCGCTCGTTTCCATAGAGGCCGGAAAGGCTGCGCAGTAGGGATCTGTGGCAGCGCACATGAAAGTAGTCTCAAGCGGGCGGCCTGACATGCGCGTGCAGCGGACTCGCTCATCGGCTTCGCCTTTTTCGCGAGCCGCTGACCCGCCGCCCGTTAGGCCAACGAACTTCTTCATCCGACGCGTGGCACCCAGCGGGGATCGACGAACGTGAGCTGGGAGCGCGACGCTCAGCGAGATCGCTGCTCTTGCCTTCGAAAGTCAACCACCTTGACGCCCTCACCCGGCGACAGGTCTTGGCTTCGTTGCTATTCAGCAAAGGGGCACGGAGAGATCATTACCAGGTAGGGGAGACCACCATGCCCGCCCGCAAGACAGACAAGACAATCACGCCTACAGTCCGGAAATCGGCCACGCGCACGGCGGAACAAAGCAAAGTCGCCGCGACGCTGCCAGAAGCCATGACCGGCAGGGCAAGCCCCGCGAAGGCAGCGGTCGGCGATAAGCCTGTGTTCGCCTACATCGCCAGCCTGCCGCAGCCGCAGCGCGGCATCGCCGAGAGTGTCGACGCCCTGGCGGCCAAGACGCTTCCCGGCCTGCAGCGCTCCGTCAAGTGGGGCATGTCGTACTATGGCGTCGGCGACGGGTGGTGCTTCTGTTGCGGCGGCTTCGCCGGCCACGTCAAGCTCATGTTCGTGAACGGCGCGGCGCTCAAACCGGTACCGCCAGTGATGCCAGTGGGGATGGGCAAGTCTACGCGGGGCGTGGAGCTCGAATCTGTGGACGACCTCGACAAACCCCAGATCGCGGCGTGGATGAAACAAGTCGCGGCCGTGCCCGGAGTCGGGGGAAAGAGGCGATAGGCCCGAAGTCGGGCGAGAAGGCGAAGGTCACGTCCCGACCTCGCGAATTAGTCGCCGGATCGTTGAACACGGAGCAGACAGCCAGGTTTTGGACCCGACATCGAGTGACCGGCTCCAGGCTGTCGCTAGCGCTTGCCAATAGCCATCGTTACGCAGGCGACGGCGATCCACACGAGACAGACGTCGCAGAGTTCTTCCGGGACCATGATCTCTGGTTTCGGTCAGAACCGTGACAGATCGCATTTGCGGACTACAACCATGATGGGTGATTGGATTTCAACCTCGGTCAGTATGGTGCGTGTAGCACGTGGACCTATCGTCTTCTTACCGTAAGGTCGTCAGGCGAGGTCGTCGCGCTCGGCGCTCCGGAGCTTTATACGGGCGATCGGCAGAACTCAACGCACAAGATAAAGCGTATTCCGCACGGGTTCCGCTGCTCATGGTAAGACAACTCTCGAGATGAAGGGAAGCAGCAGTTGTGCAACGGGTACCGCTGGAGCATCAGGGAAAAGGCCCTCGATTCAGCTGTCGAGCGTCCCGGGAAGTGCAGATGAGATGAGAATGGCCCAGATTCCAAGGCCGCCTAACCCGCGGCTGCAGCGCACGCCTTCGGCGCCGCTGAGCCCCCAGCCGTTAGGCGTCGGAAGACATCGGGGTACTGAATGATCGCGTTCGAGGTGCACCGCAACGGCGAAAAGCTTTGCACCGCAGGTGTCAGCTCCGGCGTCCTGACCGCGGTCGTCTCCTGGGTAGGCGGAAAGGCACACGACAAGGACGCAGCCCAGCGTGGCGTGGAGCATCGCGACTTCCTGCTCCATGTTGGCGGACTTCTGGCCGATGGAAATGACGCAGGCCAGCACCTTAGCTGGAGGAACGATCCGCTTAACCCGGAGATTCGGTCCTGATTACCCGGAGAGGGCAAGGCATCGCCGAGTCACCGGGTGCGTGCACGTGTGCTACCGGCTTGGATGACGAGTATCCGATGCGGCCTAGCATCGCGCTGCAGGGGACTCGTTTCGCTCCGCCGCCGAGCGTAAGCCGTTAGGCCTCAGAAAACGCACTCCCTCGCTAGCGCCGCCTCTAGACTGCAAAGGAGACTAGATGCCCCGAGACATTGTGTTCACCGCCAAAGCCGCCAAGCCACCTGCGACATACAGCCAGGCCGTGAAGGCTGCGGGGCTCATTTTCGTTTCGGGCACGGCTCCACATGATCCAGCGACGGGGGCCATCAAGGGCGTGACAATCCAGGAGCAAACTCGGCAATGCCTTACCAACATCTCGGCAATTTTGGAGGAGGCTGGGAGTTCATTGGACAAGATGGTTAGCGCTACGATTGTGCTGGCCGACGAGGGCGACTTCCAAGGAATGAACGAGGAATGGCTGAAGTGGTTCCCGTCGAAACCGCCCGCGCGGCAAGGCGCAAAGCTACCTGCGCGCATTCCCGGCCTCAAGGTATCGATCGCAGCAATTGCTGAGGCCTAACGCGCGCGCGCATGGGACTCGCGTGCCGGCTTCGCCTCCTCGCTCGCCGCTGACGCGCAGCCCGGTAGACGCCTTCGATTATGGACCTATTCGTGAGGTAAGTCATGACACGCAGAGACTTCTTGAAGCGCGCGGCTGTCGCTACGGCGACGCTCTCCGCGTCCCCGCTGAACATTCTCGCTTTCGACGAAAGGAGCCTGGAACGGAAGGGCGCGCCTAAACGGATAGTTATTATCGGCGCAGGGTTGGCCGGATTGTCGGCTGCTTACGAGCTAACACAGGCGGGCCACGACGTCACTGTTCTCGAGGCCCGCACGCGGCCAGGCGGTCGCGTCCGCACCTTACGCGATCCATTCGCCGACGGTCTTTACGCGGAGGCCGGCGCCGCCCGGATCCCGGATCATCATCAGTACACGCTCCGATACGCCGGGCTCTTCGGCCTCACGCTCGACCCCTTCGAGCCGCCAGATTTACCGTCCGTTTACTACGTGCGTGGGAAACGGATTCAAGTAACAGCGAGACAGAAGGTGGAGTGGCCTTATGATTTGACGCCAGAGGAGCGCGCGCTTGGGTTGAATGGCCTGCGGCAGAAATACATTGGGGCTATCTTGAGCGAATTGGGGGACGTGACCGACCCGCGTTGGCCGGCACCTGAGACGCTGAGAAAATATGACCAGATGAACCGATCTGATTTCTGGCGCAGCGAGGGAGCATCACCAGAGGCCGTTGCCCTGCTGAGCTTGGGGGGAATTGACGACCGGACCGAGTCCTGGTCAACGTTGTTCATGCTGCGCAGTCAGGCACTTAACCAGAAGCTTAAACAGTATTACAAAATCAGGGGCGGGAATGACCTCCTTCCGAATGCGTTCGCTGCTCGACTGGCCGATAAGATTCACTACGCCGCGCCAGTTGTCAAAATTGAGCAGAGTGGACAGGGCATCAAAGCCGTCTTCCTGCATGCCGGTGCATATAACACGGTGGCAGGAGACTATTTGATCTGCGCCGTCCCTTTTAGCGTTCAGAAAAACATCGAGGTCGCCCCTGCCTTCTCGGTCGAGAAGCAGAGGGCCATCGAGCAGTTGCCGTATTTCTCCACCTCGAAAATCTTCTTGCAGTCGAAGAAGAGGTTCTGGGTTAACGAGAAGCAGAGTGGCTTCGCCACGACCGACCTGCCCATCAGCCAGGTGTGGGACGTGACCTATAAGCAGCCGGGCACGCGCGGCATCTTACAGGCCTTCCCCATCAGCCTGCACTCACGGCGGTTGACGGCAATGGCGGAAAAGGAACGCATAGACCTCGCGCTGGAACAAGTGGAAATGGTCTTCCCCGGCATGCGTGATCACTTCGAAGGTGGCGTGACTAAATGCTGGGATGAGGATGAGTGGGCGCGCGGCGCCAAGTCCTATTACAAGCCGGGCCAATTCAGCTCCCTGCTGCCACACGTCGCTCGGCCCGAAGGCAGAATTCATTTCGCGGGAGAGCACACCTCAGTCTGGATTGACGGGTGGATGCAAGGGGCACTCGAGTCGGCAAACCGCGTGGCGAGGGAGGTGAATGCTGCGGCGTGAGGAATTCTCCCGTGGGCTTCCCCCCCGTCGCCGCTGAGCCGCTGCATGCGGGATCGGTTGCGCCGCTTCCGGGCGCGGCTGGGCCGCAAGCCGTTAGGCGGACAGAGACCATGCGCGCATGGGAGGAACACCTGTGATTGCGAGAGGCGAACTGAAGTCGAGTCGCCAGCCGGTGCCGGAACTGCCGGTTGTGGTTGTGGATGTTGAACGCTCGCAGCATTACTATCGAGATGCGCTCGGTTGAGTGCGGTCCGTCTCCCAGCCGTGATGATTATCTTCGAGCGGCTCATGCGGCGCGCCAACCGTCCCCGGGTGACCTCGTGAGAACCCGTTCGTCAGTGTTGCCTGACATCGCGCTGAGATTCCCAACGTTAGGAATCAGGAAATGCACCGGGAGGATCGCGCTATGCAGCCCGAGTGCAAAGTAGTCTTCGTCTCACCCCTCCTTCTGGCTCTTACGCAGGAAGAACTTTCCCGCCCTCAGATACCGATACGAATCCGCGGAATGTTTGACATCGTTTACGTGTGGCTCCGAGGCGCGCCTGTGCTTCAGGCGGGCCACAACTACGCCCTTTACGATCAATGCACCCCGCAGAGCGTGCGAGTCCAGGTTGGCTTCCCGGTGTCAGCGCGTTTCGCCGACACCGATCTTGTCAAATGCATACAACTCCCGCCTGGTCGCGCGGCGCATGCCGTTCACGTTGGTCCTTACGCCAATTTGCATCGCACCTACGCAGCACTGCATACCTGGTGCTCTCAGCGTGGGCTCGCACTGAATGGTCAATCGTGGGAGGTCTACGGTGACTGGAGTGAAGACTCGTCAAAGCTCGAGACCGGACTCTTTCTACGCATCGTTGAGGTCGAACACGTCTCGCGTGGCCGTCAACACGCCGCATCCACCGTGGGATCGACGTGATGCTTAACCCGCGGCCGGAGCGGACGCCGTCGGTTTCGCCGCCGTCGTTGCTGACGCGCAGCCCGTTAGGCGGCTGCGAGTCGTCTTCGCCGTCGAGGCTTGGGCAGCCGGGCCGCAAGGGTCAAGGGCGCGGCGTGATCGCGGATCCCGCCGGTAGAGGGCTCAAGTCTCCACGCGTCGGAAAGGAGCCGCTTCGGGCGGCAGGTGGCGAGAGTCAGGTCCTGGCCTTCAAATCTGGGCACCGCCTAGCATCGCGTTGCAGCGGACTCGCTCCGCCCCCGCTGCGCGAGCCGCTGAGCTTTGGGACGTTAGGCAGCCGCGTACGATGACCGGGCAATCGGAGGATGCATGTCAGATGCTCTTGGTCGGCTGATGCGAAAAGGGGAGCGGGAGCGGCACGAGAATCGCCTGGCCGATGCGCATCGCAGCTTTACCGAGGCGGTCGCACTCAGTCGGAGGAGTGGTATGCGAAGCGGCTTGGTGCAGGCGCTCAAGGGGCTCGGCCAGATCGAGCGAGACCTGGGGCGGGGGGATGTGGCCCGGCCGTTGTACGAAGAGGCGGTTGCCATCTGCCGCGGCGAGAACAACCCTCTTCTGCTCGCGCACACGGTTCGCCATCTTGGCGACGTCCATCGAGACGCTGGCCGTGTGGACCTGGCTGAGTCCTGCTACCACGAGGGTCTCGCGCTCTATCGACGTAACGAGCAGACTTCACCGCTCGATCTGGCCAACGCGATTCGGCCACTGGCGATTCTCAAAGACGACGCAGGGGAGAAGGAAGAGGCGAAACAACTGTGGAAGGAGGCGAGGGATCTCTATGCGACGGTCAACGTTCAAGAGGGCGTTGCGGAAAGCTCGGCCCGGCTTGCTCGCCTTAGCCGGTAGGCCTCCAGGACGGCTGCCTAACATGCGCTTGCAGCGGACTCGCTCATCGGCTTCGCCTCTTCGCTCCTCGCTGACGCGCAGCCCGTTAGACCGCCCCCGAACTGAACTGGTGGCCTCGCCAACTGGTTCGCGCAAAATCCACGATTCGGAGAGTTGGATTCGGCGCGTTTGCATGGCTTTCCCGAGAAAAGTCGAAAAGCGGCCTGGTGACACCCCCACTTTCACGTTGCCGATCGCACGTTTGCGGTGTTCGAAATTTACAAGAACAGGCTCTGCGTTGCGATCAGCGCCCAGCCAGAGGAGCAAGAGTTCCTCGTTCAGCATTTCGGGTTTTTCAAGACTCCCTACAACGGAGCCGAGGCTGGGTCAGTATGTGGGTCGATGAAGCGGTGCCGGTCCGTCTCATGGCTGACCTTGCGAAGCGAGCACATCGTCGATCGACCCAGTTTCCGAGGAAAGCAGGTGCTTCCCGCAACGCCAGGGAGCGGACGCCTCTGCCGCGTAAGTCGCAGTCACACCGACTCAAGCAGCGTGCGGTCTAACACGCGGCTGCAGCCGGACACGCTTGCGCGCGCCGCTGAGCCGCAAGCCGTTAGGCGGCGTTTCGCACCGCTCAAACGTCCTCGTTGGCCAGTCAGGCGCCTCTTCGACGGAGTTGCCGGATGATGGACCGACGCCTTTTCGCGATTCGCACGGCGAGTACGGTGGGCGCGCTCGCCACTTCCTCTGCTGCGGCGTTCGCTGATCGGCTCAATGCGGCGGCTGCCGTGAGCGACGGGCTCAGTCGCGAGATCAAGGAGCTGGGCGACGCAGCCTCACCCGAACGGCTGGCGGGAGACGAGAAGTTCTGGGCTCGGGTGCGCGGCGCGTACGAGTTGAATCCGGATGTCGTGAATCTCGATCACGGCTGGACCAACCCCACCA
>JBBQNG010000156.1:0-10517 GCA_038329645.1 Burkholderiales bacterium | reverse complement strand
TGATCGGCGCCTTGAACATCTCCACGAACTCCAGCATGCCTTGGTTGGCGAGGCACAGCCCCCCGGAGTAGCTATAGGCGTCGGGGTCGTTCTGGGAGTAGTGCTCGAGCTTGCGGATGTCGACCTTGCCTACGAGGGACGAGATGTCCTGGTTGTTCTCGTCGCCCGGTTCGGTCTTGGTGATCGCGATCTGGCGCAGGATCGACGGCTGCACGCGCACGACCCGGAACTGGTTGATGTCACCGTCGAACTCCTTGAGGCGCTTGACCGCCCACGGGCTCATGATGCCGTTGAGATAGCGCGTCGGGATGCCGAACTCCTTCTCCAGGGCGGGGCCGTCGCGCTCGGCGTTAAACAGCCCGAGCGGGGACTCGTTGACGGGTGAGCCCTTGAGCGCGTAAATCGGGTGCGTCTCCATGAGCGACTTGAGCCGCTCGGCGATCGACGACTTGCCGCCGCCCACCGGGCCGAGCAGGTAGAGGACCTGCTTCCTCTCCTCCAGCCCCTGCGCGGCGTGCTTGAAGTAGGCGACGATCTGCGCGATCGCCTCGTCCATGCCGTAGAACTCGCGGAAGGCCGGGTAGCGCCGGATCATGCGGTTCGAAAAAAGCCTCGACAGGCGGGAGTCGTTGCGCGTGTCGATGATTTCGGGCTCGCCGATCGCCGCGAGCATCCGTTCCGCAGCGGTTGCGTAAGCCAGGGGATCGGTTCGGCACAGCTCGAAGTACTCCGTCAGCGACATTTCCTCGTCGCTGGACTTGGCGTACTGCTCGCGATAGAGATCGAACAAAGTCATGGCGGACCTCCTTCCCTATTAAATGTGCGTCCGCATCCCCGGTTGACCGCCTGTGCGGCCATTTACAAAATTCACTCCGGACAATGCGCTCTCGGTAGTGGAAGAGCAAGTTTCAGACCAGTCGATCTCCCGCTTTAGGTGATGGATTTGGCAGCCGTTGACTGTAGGAGGATGCTGACCGCCGCGCAGGGCGTCCTCCGACAAGGCGTGACGCGGCTAACACTGCAGACGCGCCGTGACGCAGTGCACCTACTGCGTGCGTCGGGTTTGCACCGACATCCCGTAGGGTGCGCCCCTGCCTTCGCAACGCTTTCCTCAGCCGGGTGGAATTTGCAGCTTGTAAAACAATCGCCCCCGTTGGCAACACTTACTGCGGCGGCGGGCCGGAAATCACTAGCAGTCACAACGAAGTGATGCTAACAGCCGTCGCGGGCATGACCGAACAGGCGTTCTGCCTACGCCCACGCACCGCGCAAACGCGCCCCCACGTCGACACGCGGCAGCGCCTTGGCGGGCGACGCAGGTTCGGCGCCAGCCGCAGGCCAGACCAGCGCATCCAGCGTAGCGAGCAGGCCCGGGCTGAAAAAACGGCTGCGCGCGCCATAGACGTGGGCGTCGCCTGAGCGGGCCTGGCGTGAAACGTAGAACTTGAGCGGCACGATGAGGTCCAGGCCGTTCCTCGCGCGCGTCATGGCGACATAAAGCAGGCGCCTTTCCTCCTCGATCCTATCCGGCTTGCCGTTCGCGTATTCGTTCGGGAAGTTGCCGTCGGTGACGTTGAGGACCGCCACGCGGTCCCATTCCTGGCCCTTGGCGGAGTGGACGGTCGACAGGATGAGGAAATCCTCGTCGAGGGTCGAATCGGTGCCGTAGTCCGACGTCGCCTGCGGCGGGTCGAGCGTCAGCTCGGAGAGGAATTGCTCGCGCGAGGTGAATTGCAACGCGATGCGCTCGAGTTGCTCGAGATCGCCGCTGCGCGCGGCCGCCTCCACGTACAAGCGCTCCAAGTGCGGCTCGTACCATTTTCGTGCGAGGCCGACCTGTCCCTCCCAGCCGCGATCCGTTGAGCCCAGGGCGGCGAGCAACTCCACGAGCGTTCCCCAGGACTCGCGCGCCGCTGCGGGCGCCCGCCATGCCGCCAGCGCTGCCGGGGCGAACTGGGCCGCTTCGAACGACTTGAAGCAGCGGTCCGCGTTGGCCGGCCCCATGCCCGGCAGCAGTTGCAGCACCCGGTGCGCTGCGATGCGGTTCCTGCGGTTGTCCGCCCACCGCAGTACCGCGAGCAGGTCCTTTACATGCGCGGCCTCGAGAAATTTGAGGCCGCCGTACTTGACGTACGGGATGTTGCGCCGGACCAGCTCCAGCTCGAGGGCGTCGCTGTGATGCGAACTGCGGAACAGGACCGCTTGCTCGCGCAGCGCGACGCCCTGCTCGCGCGCCGCCAGCACGCCTTCGACGACGTAGTGCGCCTGCGCGATCTCGTCCAGCACCGTAACCAGGCGCGGGCGGGTGCCGGCGGAGCGCGTCGCGCGCAGGGTCTTGTCGAATTGCCTTGCCGCATCCGCCATCAGCGCATTCGCGGCGTCGAGAATGGCCTGGGTGGAGCGGTAGTTGTCCTCCAGCGCTATCTGGCGCGCGGGCGGCGAAAAGCAGGCCGGGAAGGCGAGGATGTTTTCGACGTTGGCGGCGCGAAACGAGTAGATCGACTGGGCGTCGTCGCCGACCACGCACAACCCTTTGCCCGAGGGCTTGAGCGCGAGCAGGATTTCGCTTTGCAGCGTGTTGGTGTCCTGGTATTCGTCGACCAGAACGTGGTCGAAGAGCGATTCCACGTCGCGCGCAAGCGGGCCGTTCTGCATCAGCGCATGCCAGTAGAGCAGCAGGTCGTCGTAGTCGAGCACCTGCTGCGCGAGCTTGGACTCGACATACCGGCGGAACAGGGATTTCAGCTCTGCTTCCCATTCGGCGCACCACGGGAACGCGTCGGACAAAGTGGTTTCGAGCGGCTTTTGCGTGTTCACGCAGTGCGAATAAATCGCGAGGCAGGTGTCCTTGCGTGGAAAGCGCCTGTCCTGGCCCGAATAGCCCAGCTCGTGCCGCGCCACGTCGAGCAGGTCGGCCGAATCGCCGCGGTCCATCACCCCGAATCCCGGCTCGAGCCCGACTTGCCCTGCGTAGCGCCTGAGCAGGCGGTTGGCCACCGAATGGAAGGTGCCCGCCCAGGTCAGCCGCGCGGCAGGCGACGCAGGCGATGTCTTGAGGGCATGCGCCACGATGGCCTGAGAGCGGCGCGACAGCTCCTGGGCCGCGCGGCGCGAAAAAGTGAGCAACAGGAGCTTTTCGGGCCCCGCCCCTTGCAGGATCAGCTGCGCGACTCGATGGGCAAGCGTGTTGGTCTTGCCGGTGCCCGCGCCGGCGATGATCAGGAGCGGGGCGTCGCCATGGCAGGCGGCCGCGCGCTGCGCGGAATTGAGCTTGTCGAGGAACCTCGCCTCCATCGGGGCATTATGCCCAGGTACTGTATATAACACCAGCATCGGGCGCCGAACTCGGGCAGCGCCGCGGGGTCGAACCCCGCATGAACCCCTACCTCCCTGCCGCGCTCTTCAGCGCAATCCTTGCGTTCGCCCCAACTTCGGCAAGCGCCGACTCGCCTCAAGCCGCCCCTTTGCGCGCGAAATTCAGCGCGATCGGCGATTCGCTCAGGAATAATCAGTTCAAGCGCCCGATTTTTATGGAATCGGCCGAATCGAACGGCGCGCTGAAAGGGGACGTTTACGCGCTGGTCGAACATCCGTACCCGACCGTCAGCGCCGCATTGACGGGCGCCGCACCCTGGTGCGACATCATGATCATGCCGGTCAACACCAAGGACTGCCGCATCGCGCAAAAAGGCGGGGCCACGACACTTACGCTGCGCATCGGCCGCAAATACGACCAGCCGATCAAGGATGCGTATCCGATCGAATTTACTTACAAAGTCGCGGAGGCCTCTCCGGACTACTTCGCGGTGCGGATCGATGCCGACTCAGGCCCCCTCAGCACCCATGACTACCGCGTCCTCGTCGAGGCGACGCCGGCCGAGGACGGCAAGACTTTCCTCCACCTGAGGTATTCCTATGGCTATGGGATGGCAGGCCGCATCGCAATGCAGGCTTACCTCGCCACGGCCGGCGCCGGCAAGGTCGGGTTCAGCACCGCGGGCAACGACCTCGTAGGCGGCATGCGCGGCGTGATCGAGCGCAACACCATGCGCTACTACCTCGCGATCGATGCCTACCTCAATGCGACGGGAACGCCTTCGGCGCAACGGCTGGAGAAACGCCTGGCCACGTGGTTCGATTCGACCGAGCAGTACAAGCGCCAGCTGCACGAAATCGACCGGGACACCTATCTCGCCATGAAACGCAAGGAAGTGCAGCGCCAGCAGACCGCCCTGGACAGCACGAGCGAAGGACAGGGTCGGCTCTAAGCCGGGGCAGGTCGCTTCACCCGGAACCACGCCGCATACAGCGCGGGGACGAACAGCAGCGTCAATACCGTGGCCACGATCAGGCCGCCCATGATCGCGAACGCCATCGGCCCCCAAAGCACGCTGCGCGTCAGCGGGATCATTGCGAGCACCGCGGCGGCGGCCGTCAGCACGATCGGCCGGAAACGGCGCACGGCGGACTCGCGGATTGCGGTCCACACGTCGTGCCCGGCCTGGATGTCCTGCTCGATCTGGTCGACCAGGATCACCGAGTTGCGCATGATCATCCCAGCCAGCGCGATCACTCCCAGCAGGGCGACAAACCCGAAAGGCTGGCGGAAGACCAGCAGGGCGAGCGGGATCCCGACCACCCCCAGCGGCGCGGTAAGCACGACCATGAAGGTGCGCGAGAAGCTCTTGAGCTGGATCATGAGCATCGCAAGGATGACTGCAACCACCATCGGCATGCCAGCGGCGATCGAGTTCTGCGCCTTGAAGTTCTCCTCGTAGGCGCCGCCGGCCTCGACCCGGTATCCGGGCGGAAGCTTCGCCTGGACGTCGCCCAGGGCCTTCTGGATCGCCACGCTGACGTCCGGCGCCTGCACGCCGTCGACGATGTCGGCGCGCACCGTCAGCGTCAGCTCGCGGCTGCGGCGCCAGATGATCGGCTCTTCGAGCGCTTCGGTGATCGTCGCCACCTGCGCGAGCGGCACCGTGCGGCCGGTCGAGGTCGGCACCGACAGCTCGGACAGCGACTCGAGCGTGCCGCGCTCGTTGGCCGGCGCGCGCAGCATCACGTCGATGATGCGGTCGTTTTCCCGGTACTGGCCGAGCGGCACGCCCGACACCACGGCCGCGGTTGCGCGCGCGATGCCCTGCGATGTGGCGCCCAGCGCGCGCGCCTTCTCCTGGTCCACCTCGACCTTGAGCGCCAGGACGCGGTCGCCCCAGTCGAAGTTGACATCGAGCGTGCTCGGGTTGGCGCGCACCTTTTCGGCCACCAGCTCGGCAATCGGCTTGAGGGTGGGGGCATCCGGGCCGATGACGCGGAACTGGATCGGGTAGTTGACGGGCGGGCCGAGAGGCACGCGGTTAATACGGCCGCGGATGCCGGGGAAGTCGGCCTCGAGCAGCTTGCGCACCCGCTCGACCACCCTTTCGCGCCCGGGGATGTCCTTGGTCAGCACGATGAACTGGGCGTAATTGGTGCGAAACAGCTGCTGCTCAAGCGAAAGGAAGAAGCGCGGCGAGCCGTTGCCGACGTACGTGACATAGCTGCCGATATCCGGGTCGGCGGTGAGCTTCGCCTCCATGCGCGCAGCCTCGCGGCCGGAAGCCGTGATCGAGGCGCCCTCGGGCAGCCACAGCTCGATCATGAGCTCCACCCGATTGGAAGACGGGAAGAACTGCTTCTCGGTGAATCCCATCCCGGCGACACCGAGCAGGAAAGTCAGGGCCGTCGCCGCGAGAACGGTCTTGCGGTGCGCGATGCACCAGTCGATCACGCGGCGCAGGCGCGCGTAAAAGGGCGTCGCGTAGACGTCGTGGTGCTCCTCGCCCGCCAGCGTGTGCTCTTTCAGGATCCACGCGCCGAGGAAAGGCGTGACGGTCACCGCGGCGAACCACGAGATGATCAGCGCCATCGTGGTGACCGCGAAGATGGCGAAGGTGTATTCGCCAGTAGTCGACTTGGCCGTGGCAATCGGCAGGAAACCCGCCGCGGTGATGATCGTGCCGGAGAGCATCGGGAACGCCGTGGAGGTATAGGCGAACGTGGCGGCCTTCACCTTGTCGTAACCCTCCTCGAGCTTTCTCGCCATCATCTCCACCGCGATCATCGCGTCGTCGACGAGCAGCCCAAGCGAGATGATCAGCGCCCCGGTCGAAATCCGGTGCAGGTCGATCGAGAAGAAGCGCATCGCGAGGAAGGTCGCCGCCAGGACGAGGGGGATCGTCAGCGCAACCACCAGGCCCGTGCGCGCGCCAAGCGACAGGAACGAGACCACCAGCACGATTGCGACCGCCTCGAGGAGCGAGCGCATGAACTCGCCCACCGAGTCCTTGACCACGGAAGGCTGGTCGGAAACCTGCTCGAACTCGATGCCTACCGGCAAGTCGCCCTTGAGGCGCGCCATGGTGCGCTTGAGGTCGATGCCCAGCTGCAGCACGTCGCCGGTCGAGACCATAGACACGGCAAGGCCTATCGCCGGTTTGCCGCGCGAACGCATATAGGAGACCGGCGGGTCGACGTAGCCGCGGGTGACCGTGGCGATGTCCCCGAGGCGGAAAGTCTGGCCGTTGGCCCTGAGGAGGAGCGCGGAGACCGCCTTCACCGAATCGAGCTGCCCGGAGACCCGCAGCGACACGGCGCTGTCCTTCGTTTCCACGCTGCCCGGACTGACGACAGCGTTCTGCACCTGCAGCGCCTGGCCGATCATGTTGGGGTCGATGCCCAGGCTGGCGAGCTTCTTGGTGGACAGCTCGACGAAGATCTTGTCGTCCTGCACGCCGATCAGCTCCACCTTGGCCACGTCCGGGACCCGCAGGAGCTCCTGTCGGATATCTTCCGCATGTTCCTTGAGCTGCGGCAGCGTGAAGCCGTCGCCGGTAAAGGCGTAAATCGTTCCGAAGACGTCGCCGAACTCGTCGTTGAAGAAAGGACCGGCCACCTCCGTCGGCAGGTTGCGCCGGATGTCGCCGACCTTCTTCCTGACCTGGTACCAGATCTGCGCCACTTCGGCGGCAGGCGCTGTATCCAGCAGCTCCAGGATGATCAGCGACTCGCCCGGCTTGGAATAGCTGCGCGACCACTTGAAGTACGGCACCTCCTGCAGCTTCTTCTCGATGCGGTCGGTGACCTGGCGGTCGACCTGCTCGGTGGTGGCCCCGGGCCACAGCGTCCGCACCACCATCGCGCGGAACGCGAAATCCGGGTCCTCGCGCTGGCCGAGCTGGAAGAAAGCCGCCACCCCGCCGATCGCAATCGCGAGGATGAAGAACAGCGTCAGCTCGCGGTACCTGAGCGCAGCCGCCGAGAGGTTGAAACGATCTTCGCTCACAGCGGATTACTTCGGATCCGCGACGCGCACGCGCTGGCCCGGGCGCAGCAGCTGGGCGCCGGCGACCACGACGATGTCGCCCGCCGCGAGTCCCGAGTCGATGAGCACCTGGTCGCCGGCCAGGCCCTTGGTTTTCACCGGCTGCAGGCGCACCGAGCCGATACCGTCCTTCAATCCATCGACCAGCCAGACCTGGATCGCGTCGCCTTTGCCGTACAGCGCCCCAACGGGAAGCTCGATGCGCTTTTCGGCCGTGCCGACCACCGCGGCGACGCGCGCGCTCATGCCAAACTCCACGTCCTCGCCCGGCTCGAGGATCGTCACCTTGGCGGCATAGGTGCGGGTGACAGGGTCGGCCGCGGGCGAGAGCTCGCGCAGACGGCCCTTCCATACGCGGCCTGGAAAGGCGTTCAGCGAAACCGTGAATGCGCCGGCGCGCTCAACCGCGTCGCGCTGCGTCTCCGGCACCGCGACGACGATCTCGATTTCACCGGCGCGCGCAAGGCGCACTATCGTCTGCCCCGGCGAGACGACCTGCCCGGCCTCCGCTTCGACACCCGTGATCACCCCGGCACCGTCGGCGGCAAGGACCGCGTATGCCGCCTGGTTGGACGCCTGCCTGGATTGCGCGCGGACCGCCTCGAGGCGCGCTTCGGTGGCTTCGAAGGTGCTCGCGCGGCGGTCGAGCTCGGCCTGGCTGATGAAGCTCTTCTCGCGCAGCTCGCGGTAGCGCCGCAGGTCGCCCTCGGCGAAGCGGCGCTCGGCCTCCAGTTGCACGATCTGCGTCTTCGCGCTGGCTGCGGCAAGCTGCAGGTCGCTCGGGTCCAGGCGGGCGATCGGCTGCCCCGCGTGCACGATGGTGCCGACCTCGACCAGCCGAGCGGTCATCTTGCCGCCGACCCGGAAACCCAGGCGCGTTTCGTACCGCGGCCGCACTTCGCCGGCGAACTCGAGCGTGCGCGCCGCCACTGCGCCGTCGACTTTCATGGCGCGTACCGGCCGGATGTCCTCGGGCTTGGGCTCGGGCGCCTTGCCGCAGGCGACCAACACCATGCAAAGGGCGACCACAGCCCAGGGGATCCTTGCTTTCATGTTGCGCTCCCATCGCGGCGCAGCGTGGCGCCTTCCCAAAGGTTCACGAGTGCCGTGCTCAGCTGCTTTTCGAGGTCCACCCTGAACATGCGCATGTCGGGCCGGTCCATGGCCGCGACCAGGCATTCGGGCGGGTCGGAGATCTGCCACAGGCCGATCATCAGCGCATAGCTCGCCATCAGCAGGCCGACGCCCTGCCCACTGGGCAGCGTCGGGAACAGGGCCTCCATGCGCGTGCCGATCTGGGCGAGGCGCCCGCCCACGCCCTGCTTGTAAGCGAGCGCGGCCTCGGTCCCGATGTTGGTCTCGAGCATGCCGCGGCAATTGGCCGCGAGCGGCAGGAATTCGGGATGCGCGCGCAGGAATTTCGCCACGGTGCGCACCACCAGGCGGATGTCCACGCGCGGCCCGGCCAGCGCTTTTTCGAGCGTGTCGAAGAGCAGCTGCTGGCGCTCCGCGTGCACCGCGAGGAGGACCTCCTCGCGCGTGCCGAAGTAGAGGTACAGCGTGCCCTTGGCCAGGCCAGCGCGGCGCGCGAGCTCCTCGACCGAGAAAGCGCCCTGCGGCGCGTGCTTCAGCAGCGCGTCCGCGGCGCGCAGGATCGCGGCGCGGCGCTCGGACTTGTCCCCGGGCAGGACGGCGCGCGTGCGCGGCGGCTTGCGGGATGCGGGCATGGGAGCGTTTAATGACCAGTAGTCAATTAATTTCGAGTTTAAATGACCGCCGGTCAGCAGTCAAACGGCCCTCCGCTAGAATTGCGCCCATGGATACCAAGCTGCTTGAAAGAATAGAGATAGAGACCGGCGCCTCGCCCTCCGCAACGGTCATCTGGATGCACGGCCTGGGCGCCGACGGCCACGATTTCGAGCCCATCGTGCCCGAGCTGGGGCTGCCCGCGGCACTCAAGGTGCGCTTTATCTTCCCCCACGCGCCGGTGCGCCCGGTGTCGCTCAACGGCGGCATGGCCATGCGCGCCTGGTACGACATCCTCGAGCTTGGCGGCGTGCGCGAGGACGGCGAGGGCCTGCGCCAATCGCAGGCCGAGATCGAGGCGCTGATTGCGAACGAGGCAGCGCGGGGGATCGCCGCCGGCCGCATCGTGCTGGCCGGCTTCTCACAAGGCGGTGCGATTGCGTTCCAGGCCGGGTTGCGCCACCCGCAGCGGCTGGCCGGGATCATGGCGCTGTCGACTTACCTGCCGTTAGCCGGCACCGTCGAGGCGGAGCGCCATTCGGTGAACCGCGACCTGCCGATCTTCATGGCCCATGGCAGCATGGACCCGATGATCTCCATCGGCCGCGCACAGCAGTCGCGCAAGATGCTCGAGGCGCTGGGTTACCCGGTCGAGTGGCACGAATACCCCATGCCGCACTCGGTGTGTCCGCCGGAAATCGCCGACATTTCCGCGTGGCTGGTGAAGATCCTCGGCTAGCCCGGTTCAGGATTCGCGGATCATTTCGCGGAAGCGGGCGATCTCGTAGTCGTCGCCCTTGTCCTCCACGGATTGCGGCATGTAGACATGGAAGCGCCCGCCGCGCTCGGACTCGAGGTTCTGGCCCGGCACGAACACGCCGGGCTTGAGCACTATCCTCACCTCGCCGCTGTCGGAATCGGTGGTTTTCAGCAGCACGCCGGATTCCTCCCCCACGCCAGTCGAGAATTTTCCCGCCATCGGCGATTTGGACAGCGACTGGATGCCCACCCGCGCCTGCGTCGTCCCCATTTTGTTCACCCGACGCACGATGCCGGCCACCCAGTTGCTGCCGCCTTCGGGCTGCATTGCGATCAGGGAGCCGACCTTGAGCCAGTCGCCCTTGAGCTGCTGGATGACCGCGCCAAAGCCGCCCGCGCTGACGTTCTCGACGATCCAGCTCTCCACCGCATTCGCCTCGAAATCGAGCGACTCGGACTGGCCCAGCACGCCGAGCAAGCCGTCGTAGCCGTGCGCCACCGACAGGCGCGACTTCACGCTGTGGCGCGGATGCTTCCTCTCGGGCGGTTCGAGCGACCAGTACAAGGCGAGATGCTCGAGCACGTCGAGCACCACTTCGGGCTCGTACGCGCCGCCCAGGTTAAGCGTCGATGGCACCTGCCGGGT
>JBBQNG010000155.1:0-10577 GCA_038329645.1 Burkholderiales bacterium | reverse complement strand
CCGCTCGTGGTGGCGCTGCCGGCGCGCCACGCCCTCGCGCGCGAGCGCGGTCCCCTCGGCGTGCGCGCGCTGGCGGAGGAGCCGTTCGTGATGGTGCCGGCCAATCTCGCGCGCGGATTATCGGACGTGGTGCTCGGGGTCTGTGCCCGCGCCGGCTTCGCACCCCGCGTCGCGCAGGAAGCGGTCCAGATGCAGACTGTCGTGAGCCTCGTTTCGAGCGGCCTCGGCGTGGCGATCGTTCCGGCGTCCCTCCTCAACCTGCGGCGCAGCGGCGTGGTTTACCGCCCGGTGCGCGATCGCCACCCGAAGATCGAGCTGCGGCTGGCGTGGCGGCGCGATTCACGCTCCGTTCCGCTCGCACGCTTCGTCGAGCTCGCAAAGCAACGACCGAAATAAGCGAAGCAAAGTAATATCGGGCTCATGCTCTTCCACCCGGATTTCGATCCCGTTGTCTTCGCCGTAGGCCCTGTAGCCGTTCGCTGGTACGGGCTCATGTACCTGACCGCTTTCGCGTTCGTCTGGCTGCTGGGAACGCGTCGCATCGCCAAGGGAATCGCGCCGATCACGCGAGAGCAATTCGACGACATGATCTTCTACGGCATCCTCGGCGTCATCGCGGGCGGCAGGCTGGGTTACGTGATCTTCTACAAGCCGGCGTACTACTTCGCCCATCCGCTCGAGGTCTTCGCGGTCTGGCAGGGCGGGATGTCTTTCCATGGGGGGTTCCTCGGGGTGCTCCTCGCGATGGCCTGGTTCTCGCGCAAGACCGGCCGGCACTGGCTGGACATCATGGATTTCCTGGCGCCGCTGGTCCCGCTCGGCCTGGCCGCGGGGAGACTGGGCAATTTCATCAACGGCGAGCTGTGGGGGAGGGCGACCGACGTATCGTGGGGCATGGTGTTCCGCGGCGCGGGACCCCTGCCGCGCCACCCTTCGCAGCTCTATGAAATGGTCACCGAAGGGCTGCTATTGTTCGTTGTGCTGTGGATCTTTTCGTCCCGGCCGCGCCCGCGCGGCGCGGTATCGGGGCTGTTCCTCATCGGCTATGGCCTGGCGCGCTTCGTTTGCGAATACACGCGCGAGCCCGACGACTACCTCGGGCTGCTTGCCTTCGGCATGAGCATGGGGCAGTGGTTGTCGGCGCCCATGGTGATCGCTGGCGCGGCGATGCTCGCGTGGGCGTACCGCAGGCGTTAGTGACATGGCGCCGTCCGACCGCCCGAGCCGCCCGCTTTCGGACCAGGAACTGGACCGTCTCGAGGTGTTTTGCGAGGGGGAAAACGAATTCGGCTGGGAGCCGATGCCGTTCGACATGTTGCAGGGGTTCCTCTGCGGCGTCGCGAGTGCCGCTGAGGAAGTATCTGCCGAAGACTGGCTTCCTTGGGTCTTCGGCATCGATCCGTGGCCCGATCCGCGCCCGGAAGCGCTGGCCTGGTTCGACCTCGCGCAGCGCTACTACCGAATGCAGATCGCCGCGCTCGAAAGCCGCGAAGACGCCGAACTCGTGTTCTATGACGAGCATCCGACCACGCCCAATCGTTTCACTTTGTGGACGGTTGGCTTCCTTGATGGCCTCATTGTCGAGTCGGAGCCGCTTGAATCCTTAGGCGACACGGAGGAAGTCGATGAGCTGCTATTTCCGCTGCGTGTCCTGGCCGAGGCGTTGGAGGACGAGGAGCGAAAGAAATTCGAAGCCAAACATTGGGCGAAGCTCGTAGCCGAATGCGAACAGGAGCTGTGGCCCGCGGTGGTCGCGACCTACCGCTATGGCAACGCGCTGCGCGGGCGTCCGGCAACTGTGCGCCGTGAGACTCCGAAAACCGGGCGCAACGATAGGTGCCCGTGCGGCAGCGGAAAGAAATTCAAGAATTGCTGCGGCAAGGCCGCAAACTGAGCAATCCACCGCTATCTGGCCTGTGTGCGCTGGAGCCAGAAAGTCATTCCCAACTTGTCGAAGATCGCCGCGGCCCGGGAGCGCTCGGCGTCGGCCGATGGATCTGCCTTGGCATGCAGCATCGCGAGCCCCAGATGGCAGCGGCCCGCGAGCGGTTGCATGCCGAGCTCGAGTGCGCAAGTCAGCGCGTCACGGTAGTACGCCTCTGCGACCTGCAAATCCGGGGGATCACGACGTGCAGCAATCTCGCCCAGCATGCGCAGCGCCCAGCCTTCGTAGCCGCGCTCGCGCTTGCGCTTGGCCAGTTCCAGCGCGCGCGTGCCGAACTTGGCCGCTTCGTCCCCCTGACCGCCGAGCAGGTAAACCTCGCTCGCCGCCACCACTGCGAACGGTGCGAAGTAGATCGCGTCCGAGGGCACCGGCAGCGCTTTCTGGACCATCGGCACCGCGGTTGCGGCGCGGCCCGATAGCGCGAGCGCCTGCGCCAGCAGGATCGCGAACGCGGGGAACCAGATCCGCATCCTTTCCGAGCGGCTCAGGGCCAGTCCCTTCTCCAGTACGCGGATGGCCTCGGCCAGGTCGCCGCGCGCGAGGCGCACTACAGCGATCACGAATGACGCAGTGAGGATGCTGAAGACGTGCCCTGAAGCCTCGGCGATCTCGAGGGCCTCGCCGGCCTCGGCAATCGCCGCCGGGAATTCGCCCATCTCGGACTGCGACCATGCGCGGATGCATCGCGACAGCACCGCGGGGAGTCCCGCCATGCCGAATCGTTCATTGCGTTCGGCGCCCGCGAGCGCCTCCACGTTGGCCTGCAGTATATCCATGGCCTTGCGATAGTCGGCCATCGAATGGCTGGAGGCGCCGACATAGAAGCGGGTCGTCACGAGCACCGCAAGGTCGGCTTGGGCCGGGGCGTTCTCCAAGGCGTTTTCACCCGCCTCAACGGCCGCCTGGTGCTGGCCGGCGAGCCAGTAATAGCCGGCGATGTAGGCGGCGACGCGGGCGCGACGCAAATCATCGTCATGCGCCGCGGCCAGCGCAGCGGCTTCGCGCAGAACGGGGATGATGCGCTCGAACGAGCCGCGCGCGACCAGCGGGTTGCGCAGTTCCAGGCGCAGGTCGATGGCCAGCTCCGTAGAACGCGCGTCGCGCGGCAGGTGGGGAAGGATGCGGATGGCTTCTTCGAGATAGCGAATCGCGTCGCGGTTTGCAGAGCGCTCGGCGGCGCGCCGGGCCGCCACGCGCAAGTAACGCACAGCGGGCTCCCATTGCTCGCCGCGCACGGCGTGGTGGGCCAGGCGCTCGACGTGCTCGCCCAGGCGCCCGGGGAACAGCGATTCGATCGCCTCCATGATGCGCGCGTGGAGGACCTTGCGCTGGTTCTGCAGCAGGCTGGAATAGGCGACTTCGTGGGTGAAGGAGTGCTTGAACGAGTATTCCGGCGCCGGGAACGGGCTCGCCTCCAGCAGGAATTCGGCCCCCACCAGCACCGCCAGCGCATCGGCGAGCGAGCGCTCGTCGAGTGCGGCAACCTGCTTGAGGACGTCGAATGGCAGGTCCCGGCCGACCACTGCGGCGAGCTGGAGCAGGGATTTTTCGCGCTCGGCCAGGCGGTCGACCCGCGCGGCGAGGATGTCCTGCACGGTGGCCGGGATCTGGATCGACTCGATTGCGCTGGCCAGCCGGTACCCGGCGGGGCCGCGCTCGATGAAGCCGGTGTCGATCAGCGAGCGCAGGCTCTCCTCAATGAAGAACGGGTTGCCTTCGGTGCGCGCAAGGACCAGGCGCTCGAGCGGGACGAGCGCCGGATCCTCGCCCATCAGCTCGCGGAACAGCTCGCCTGCGGTAGAGGCCGGCAGCGGCTCGACGTCGACCCGGGTGTAGTTGGCTGCGGCGCGCCAGTCGTGCCGGTATTCGGGCCGGTGCTCGATCATGAGCATGAGGCGCTCGCCCCCGAGCCCAGCCGCAATGGCGTCGAGGAATTCCTGGGTTTCTGCGTCGACCGCGTGCAGGTCCTCGATGACGACGATCATCGGCCTGACGCGGCTCTCGCTTGCGAGCAATGCGGTGACCGCCTCGAGGGTGCGCCGGTGCCGCTGCGGCGGATCGAGCGATTCCCAGCGCGCGTCCCCCGCCGGCACATCGAAGAGGCTAAGCAATGCGGGCAGGTGAACGGCCAAGGCCGGGTCGAGCGCGACCAGCCGGCTGCCGATCCTGTCCTGAATTGCGGAGCGCTCACTTCCTGCATCGATATCGAAATACTGCGCCAGCACCTCCACCACCGGGAGGTAGGCGGCGGCTTCCCCGTGCGAGGCCGTGCTCGCCTTGAAAACCGACCAGCCGGTCTGGCGCTGCGCCTGGGTGAACTCCCACAGCAACCGCGATTTGCCCACGCCGGGCTGGCCGACAACCGCGACGATCTGCCCGGTTCCTCCGCGCGCGAGCGCAGCCGCCCGTCCCAGATCGACGGTTTCGGCCTGGCGCCCGACGAAGCGGGTGAGTCCGCGCCGCGTCGCGACCTGGAACCGGGTGCGCATCGGGCCCGTGCCGGTAACCTCGAAAAGCTCCACCGGATGAGCGAGCCCCTTGACCGCATGCGGCCCTAGCGGACGCGTCTGGACGTAGCCCTCGACTAGGCGCACGAGATCGGCGGTAGCGCAGATCGTCCCGGGCGCGGCCAACTGCTCGACTTTCGCGGCCATGTGCGTGGTCTCGCCGATCGCTGTGTAGTCCATATGAAGGTCGCTCGCGATCGAGCGCACGAGGACGTCACCCGAGTTGATGCCCACGCGCATGCGCAGGGGCAAGCCCACCTTCTCCTGCATTTCGGCGGAGAACCGCTTGATCGAGGCTTGCATGCGAAGAGCCGCGAAACAGGCACGCAGGGCGTGGTCCTCGTGCGCGACGGGGGCGCCGAAGAGCGCCATGATGCCGTCGCCCATGATCTGGTTCACCGTGCCCTCGTAGCGGTGCACCGCTTCCATCATCCTTTCGAGTGCGCCGTCGATGAGGACGCGCGCGTCCTCCGGGTCGCGGCCGGCAAGCAGCGCCATCGAGCTTTCGAGGTCGGCGAACATCACGGTGACGCGCCTGCGCTCGCCTTCGAGAGCGCCGCGGCCCGCGCGGATCTTCTCGGCGAGGTACGGCGGCGTATAGGCTGCGGGCGGCGGGCTGCGCAACTGCAAGGGCGCTGCACACTCCAGGCAGAACTTGGCCTGCGGCGGGTTTTCCTGCTGGCAGCGAAAGCATTTCATCGCATGCGGCCTCGCTTCATCTCAGCTTGGCGAGGTTGCGGCCGAGCAGGCGCGGCAGGCCTTTTTCCCGGGTCACGCCGCCGAAGACCGGCGGCACCCAGTCCCCCTTCTGGCGCATCTCGGCCAGCGTCATCAACGCGCGGCCCGCCTCCCCGGCGATCCAGTGGATCAGCGGTGCGCGCGCAACCCAAAGGCGGTTCGCGGTTGGCGTGCCGGTCAACTCCCGCACCAGCGTGCGTGCAAGGCTTTCGATGCAGGCTTCGACAAACGGTTTGAAGCGCAGGATAAGCCAGCGCAGCACGGGGCCGCGATTGCGCGGCAGGAACTCGCTTATCGCGTCGCGCTGCCGGATGACCACGTACACGATCAGTGCGGCAGTAAGCAGGCGCCCTTCCTCGGTGCCGGCCTCGTAACGCTTGCGGATCAGCTCGAACAGCGCCTGCGCCTCGGAAGCGGTGCGCGGGCGCAGGCTCTCCTCAATGCCCAGGCCGTGGCCGATGACCGCCCATGTGTAGATGTGATCGTCGCGTTGCGCTTCGGTCATGCCTATCCCCAGCCTGCCGAACCCCCTCACCAGGAGCCACGAAAACGTGAGCAGCACGAAACCCAGCTCGACCTGGTCGATCGGCAGGACGCCGGTTTCGCTGTGCGCGTTCCAGTCCATCTTAAGGAGGATATTGGACGCCTTTTCGTCGTTGAGCGCGCGGAAAGGGGTCGCGTTGGCCAGCGTCAGCCGGCGCATCAGGGCATGCATGAGGCGCACTTTGCGGATCCACAGCGCGCCGGGTGCGTCCGTCTGCGGCCCGAGCGCTGCGGGCTTCATCACCGTGGTAAGGAAGGTGATCGTCTCGAACAAGCGCTGGCGAACCTGGACCGAAAGCCGGCCCGACCCCATCAGCACCAGCGCGACGCCGGGTTGGGCATAGCAGGCCGGGAGGCTCGCGCAGCCCAGTACAAGCAACCCGGACAGCTCGAAGCGCTGGAAGAATTCCTGCGCGCGCCGGATGCGCGCCCAATCAATGCCGCCGGGAACGGCTGTGTCGGACAGGTCCGCGTTGCGCAGGAACGCCTCCGCCATCGTGGCGACATCGCCCGGGACCCCTGGGCACGGCGACGGAAAAGCGGCGCCCGGGACCCACCGGAAAAGGAAATCGAGCAGGCCGGCCAGCGCGTGGATGCCGTGCGTCCTTACGATCCGGTCCATGAGCGGATCGGCTTCGGGATCGCCCAACCTGCGCAGCGCTTCAAGCTCCTGGTTGCTTGGCATTCTGATCTGCTCCTCCCCGCGAACACGTTAGCGCAATCCGGCACGCTCTGCACTCAGGCGCGCCCACGCTCGCTCAGGTAGTGATGCCAAAGCAGCCGCGCCGCGACAGCGCGATAAGGACTCCAGGCGGCTGCGCGCCTCGAAAGTGCCGCCGGGTCCGGTCGCGCGCGCAAATTCCACAGATGGCGCACCGCCTCCATGAGCGCGAGATCGGCCGCCGGGAACACGTCGGGCCTGCGCAGCGCAAACAACAGGTAGCAGTGCGCCGTCCAGGGGCCGACGCCATGCAGCGCGTCGAGCGCGGCGATGGCCGCGTCGTCAGGCAGCGCGGCAAGGTCGTCGAGGTCCAGTTCGCCCTGCTCGAGCTGGCGGACGAGCGCGGCAAGGTAGGCCGATTTCTGCCGGGTTACGCCGATCGCGCGCATCCCCGCTTCACCGAGCGCGGCAATGCCGGCCGGGGTGACCCCGCCGGCGGCCTTGGCTATGCGCTCGAACATCGCGCGCGCCTGGGCGAGCGACACCTGCTGCTCGAGCATGAGCAGGGCGAGCGTCGCAAATCCGGGCTCGCGCGGCCATAGCGGCGGCGGCCCATGGCGCTCGAGGACCTTGCCGAAGCGCGGCTCGATACGACACAGCGCGCGCACCGAACGCCCCAGCACGGCCTCGTCGACGAGCCTGATTTCCGGACTTTTTCTTTTCAAGATCGGCTCTGGGAGCCGTTTTTCAGGGATTTTTGTACTGGTACCGGTACAACTCAGGCGAGCGCCGAGGCCAGTACCCGGGCCACGTGCAACGCGTCGCGATGGGCGCCGTCGGCGATCTGGTGCCGGCAGCTGGTCCCGTCGGCGACGATAAGCGTGTCGACCGCGGCCTTGCGCACGGCAGGCAGCAGGCTGGCCTCGGCCATCCTCATGGAAACGTCGAAATGCTCTGCTTCGTAGCCGAAGCTGCCGGCCATGCCGCAGCAGCTCGACTCCACCGTGCTCACCTCCAGCCCGGGGACCAGCCTGAGTGTCTTTTCCACTGCGCCCATGGCGGCAAACGCCTTCTGGTGGCAATGCCCGTGCAGCAACGCCTTCTTCGCCACCGGTTTGAGCTCCAGCTTTAGGCGGCCAGCGTCGGATTCCCGCGCAAGGAATTCCTCGAAGAGCATCGCCTGCTTCGCCAGCGCGTGCGTCGCGTCGCCCGGCATCATCGACTCGAACTCGTCGCGCATGGAGAACAGGCACGAGGGCTCCAGGCCGAGGACGGGCAATCCGCTCTCGACAAACGGCTTGAGCGCATCGAGGGTGCGCCGCGCCTCCTTTTTCGCCTCGTCGACCAGGCCGGCGGCGAGGAACGTGCGTCCGCAGCACAGCGGGCGGTCATGCGCGCCACCCGGGTGGGCCACGTGCACGCGATAGCCTGCGGCGTCGAGCACTGTGATCGCAGCGCGCGCATTCTCCGGCTCGAAATAACGGCTGAAGGTATCCACGAAGAGCACGACTTCCCGGCCGCCGCTGACGACGCGCTGGCGGTCGACGAAAGTCTGGCGGTGCCATTTGGGCAGGCTGCGCCGGGACGACAGCCGCGTGATCGCCTGGCGCCCCGGCAAGGCCGCAAGCAGGTTCACCAGCGGCGCGAGGCGCGCGGCCCAGCGCGCGTAGCGCGGCAGGTAGGCGACGATGCGGTCGCGCAAGGTGATGCCATGACGCGTCGTGTAGTGGTGGAGGAACTCGATCTTCATCTTCGCCATGTCGACGCCGGTGGGGCACTCGCGTTTGCAGCCCTTGCACGAAACACACAGCGCCATGGCGTCCTTGACGGCCTTGGAAGTAAAGGCTTCCCCCCCGTCCATGCCCTCCAGCTGGCCGGAAAGCGCGAGCCGCAAAGTATTGGCACGGCCCCGTGTGAGATGCTGCTCGTCGCCCGTGGCGCGGAACGACGGGCACATCGTGCCGGCGTCGAACTTGCGGCAGTGGCCGTTGTTGTTGCACATCTCGACGGCCTTGTCGAAGCCGCCCCATTCGCTCCAGTCGAGGACAGTGGCGGGCACCGTAGCCTGGTAGCCCGGCTTGTAGCGGAACAGGCTGCGGTCGTCCATCTTTGGCGGCGCGACGATCTTGCCCGGGTTCATGAGGCCGGCCGGGTCGAGCCAGCCCTTGATCTCGGCCAGGCTCGCCGTCAGCCGCGGTCCGAAAAACGGCGCGATCCATTCCGAGCGCACCAGCCCGTCGCCGTGCTCGCCGGAATACGCGCCCTTGTACTGCTTCACCATTGCGCAGGCTTCCTCGGCGATCGCGCGCATCTTCTTCGCGTCGCCGCGCCGCATGTCGAGGATCGGCCGCACGTGCAGGGTGCCGACCGAGGCGTGGGCGTACCACGTACCCTCGGTGCCGTGCTTGTGGAACACCTGCGTGAGCCGGTCGGTGTATTCCGCCAGGTGGTGCGGCGGCACCGCGCAGGCCTCGTTGAACGACACCGGCTTGCCGTCGCCCTTCATCGACATCATGATGTTCAGTCCGGCCTTGCGGACCTCCCAGAAATCCTTCTGCAGTTTGGGGTCGATGACCTCGACCACGCTGCCGGGCAGGCCGAGCTCGCCCATGAGCTCCGCCAGCTGCTTCACTTTTGCGACCTGTGCGGCATGGTCGTCGCCCGAGAACTCGACCAGCAGCACGGCGTCGGGCTCGCCTTTGATCACTGCGTCCACGGTCTTGCGGAAGGCTCCGATGTCGCGCGCCAGGTCGATCATCGTGCGATCGACCAGCTCCACCGCCGTCGGGCCGAGCTTTACGATGTGCTGGGCGGAGTCCATCGCGGTATGGAACTTCGGGAAATGCACCACGCCCAGCGTTTTGTGCGCCGGCAGCGGCGTGAGCCTGAGGAGCAGCTGCTCGAAGTAGGCGAGTGTGCCTTCCGACCCTACAAGCAGGTGGGCGGCATTGGCGTGCGGCGCTCCGAGATGGTCTAGGTTGTAGCCAGCGACCTTGCGCAGCAGTTTCGGGAAGCGCGCCTCGATTTCGTCCTTGTCGCGCGTGTAGAGCGCCGCGAGCTTGTCGAGCAAGGCCGGGTAACCCGGCGGCCCGGTTCGGTCGGCCATCGGCCCGAAGCGGAAACGCTCTCCCGTTGCGAGCAAGGCGTCGATGGCGAGCACGTTGTGAACCATGTTGCCGTACGCGATCGAGCGCGAGCCGCACGAGTTGTTGCCCGCCATGCCGCCGAGCGTCGCCTGCGCGCTGGTTGAAACATCCACCGGATACCACAGCTCGTGGGCCTTGAGCTGCGCGTTGAGCCGGTCGAGCACCACGCCCGGCTGGACGAGCGCGGTGCGGGCTTCGGCGTCGACTTCGAGGACCTTGTCCAGGTACTTCGAATTGTCGATCACCAACGCCGCACCGACCGTTTGCCCGCACTGCGAAGTGCCGGCGCCCCTCGCCAGGACCGGCACGCCCTCTTCGACCGCGACCTGGATTGCGATGCGCGCGGCCTCCGCAGTACGGGGCACCACCACGCCGACCGGCTCGATCTGGTAGATCGAGGCGTCGGTCGAATAGCGTCCGCGCGATTCGGCATCGAAGAGGATTTCGCCGTCCACTTCCTTGCGCAGGCGCGCGGCCAGCGAGGAATCGCCCGGCGACGCCCGGACCAGGCGGATAGGAATCGGTTGGACGCCCGCGAGGACTTTTTCGGGCGCGTTCATCCCGTCAGGCCGCTGCCGCGGCGTTCTGTCCCAGCGCAGCCATCACGCTGGCCACTTTGTGCGCGAGGTGCTCGGCCAGCAGACCTTTGAGACGCCCTGCGTTTCGCGTTGCCAGCGCGCCAAGGATCTCCTCATGCTCGCGCACCGCGGCGTCCCAGCGGTCCTGCGACAGGTTGGCCATATATCGCGCGCGCCGCACATTGGCATTGAGCTGCCGGTAGGTGTTGGTCAGCACGGGATTGCCGGAAGCCTCGATGATCTTCAGGTGGATGAGCTGGTTGTACCTGAAATAGCCGGCCAGGTCCCTGCGCGCGTGATGCGCCAGCATCTCGAAGTGCAGGGCGCGGATTTCGCCGATTTCGGCCTCGCTGGCGTTCGCGCAGGCCAGCTCCCCCGCGAAGCTCTCAAGCGTGCCCATTACTGCAAGCGTGTCGGCGATATTGGCGGCCTTGAGCGGGGTAACGATCGCGCCTCGAT
>JBBQNG010000154.1:0-10773 GCA_038329645.1 Burkholderiales bacterium | reverse complement strand
AGGACCTTCGCCTTGAGTTCGGCACTGTGGCGGCGCCGAGGGCCGGAATTGGGATGCATAGGCGTCCACCAACGAAATAGGTGGACACCATGCTCAGCCGCCTATCCGGGGTAAACAAGGTGGGACGGCGAGCCGCTCACCCTCAACCGTCTCCAGACGGAGAACATCAAGGCGTTCGTGGTGTGGGAATGCGAGTGCAAGGATGTCGAGAAGCTCGACGAGCTGCACTGGGCGCTTCGGGCGGCTGCAGCAGGGGACGATGAAGCTACTTAAAGAAATCGTCGAGCAGCGCCTTCGCGGTGGAAGGAGCTTGCGCCACCATTGAGGACCCTGCGGCGTCCAGCCGCAGTTCGTAGCTCACTGTCCCTACCCCGGAAGGCAATCCACCCACGATGGACGCAGGGACCAGTCTCGGGAACTGAGCGTCCACCCTGAACAGAGTCTGGCTGCGGATGCGAAAGATCCGGCGGGCGTACTCGGCAGCAAACCGGTCGTCATATCCCGCGGAGTCCAGCAGCACATCGAGCCGCGACAGCGCGATGTGATCAGCCTGCAGAAGACTTCGAAGCTGCTCCACGCTCCCGGCGAGCGTCTCGTCGCCGCTCGCCTCATCTCGCACCGACAGTGCAAAGAGAAACAGGGAACCATTCGGCGGTTCAAGCAGCTGCTCGAGCCCGTTGATTACATGGGCTCCGTCGACCCTGGCCGTGGTCTTGACCTCTATGCCCACAGCCACAGCCTCGAAGTCATTTCGCGAGCCGGTGGGTCCGCGCCAGGCTCCCAGGGCTCTGGTCGCGCTAACCGCGGGAATCAGCCATTCCCTGAGGAACCAGAGCTCGCCAAAGAGTCCGAGCTGCTGCTCCGGCGACAGGGTGCCCAGACTCGCACCCGACCAGAATCGCCGCCACTTGGCGAGGAGATTCTGGACAAGACGTATGCGTCCGATGCTGGCGCCGGCATTCACTGCTTCGGCCAGCTCGACCGCCAGCGTGCTGAGCGCGGCGTGACCCTGCGACTCCAGGCAGGCGATCTCCACGAAGACGCCCGAGTGCCCCGCCTCGTCAAGCATCTCCACTGTGTTCGCCGCTATGCCCCTGCTTGAACGTTCAGAAAGGGCGGAAGGCTCGCCGGAGGGTATCCGGAGCAGGACGCTTCGCCGCTTCGCGGCGTCGACTCCAAGGAGCACGTCGTCCGTCAGTTGAGGACAGGCGACGAGGACGGTGAGGCGAGAGCCAATGGAAGGCCGTCTCTCTAGCAACGCCCAAGTGGGTTCTCCCACTAAACCGGGCGTGGCTTCGTCACTCACAGGACCGGGCGCCAGCGCGCAGTGCCTTCCAGGTACGCCACGGCGGGGTTTGCCTTGGTAGTCTTGGGGAACGAGACAGCAAGGCCGATGAGATCTCTCGCGTAGGGTCCCTCGGGATCGACGTAGAGAGGTTCGCGCGCCTTCGCGATGGGCTGGCCGTCGTGTCCCGAGAAGCGACTGATTGGATATAGAAGCAGCAGGCCGCACTTGGAACTGCGCGACTGCCTGGCGGCCTTGTTCCTGTCCTTGGTCAGACCCTCGTCGGTCGCTCGCCGAGCGGCCGTCAGCTCCCGCGGGTCGAGTCCGATCTCCTCGTCGCCGGGGGTTGTGATGACGCCCAGCGAATTCGACCCGATGATTCGTGTGCGGCTGAGATTCCACACTGGCGGCAGCGCCTCGGGCAGCCAGGTTGCCCGACCGAGCTTGAGGTTCTCGCTCTCGCGCCCGCGCACGGCCACAGTCCAGTTGACGAGCTCGCCCTCGACGTTCTGCAGCTCGATCCATGCCGCCATCAGCTCCGGCGAGGTGCCGCCCACGTCAGGATCGACGACGAACGTCTGCAGGAAATCAACGATCGCGGAAGCGCCGACATCCGTCCACATGGGACCGAAGCTCGTGGCCTTCGGCACGTCTCCGAGCCGCTCGACGAAAGCCCGGGAGGCGAGCCTGTTCCGCTCGCAGAGCAGGGAAAGTCGCTCCTCGTCGCGAAGCGGGAACTTGAACGTCTGCTCGAGCGTCTCCGAGTAGGACTGGCTGATCAGGGTCGAGGTCGTGAACCGCCGCTTGAGGCCGCTCGTCACCTGCATGGTCGGATGCTGCAGGATCCTCATGCCCACCTCACGCGGCGTGATGCCGGGCATGTTTTCGTAGACCTGCATGTCCTGCCGAAGTCGGTGCTCGACCAGCGCAAGATCGGCAAACCATCCCGCGAGCTCGCCGGTCGTGTAGATGCGGGTGAGATCCTCGTATCCGCCGCGATACCCATACCAGCGACACATCTGCAGGAGCGTGTCGTACTGCGGCGAGCGGCGCGCGAAGTAGCTCACCAGAAGGCCCTCGAGCGTGAGGCCGCGGGAGAGCTTGTTGCCGCCGACCGCGATGGCCTTGAGGTCGGGCTCGAGCTCATAGTCGAGAACCTCGCCCCTGTCGCTGTTGACCTCGCGGACGCTCACCGCATCCATGAACGGCCCTATCAGAGGTTCGATTTCGGCGAAGGAATGCACCGGTCGACCTGGCGTACCGGCGCTGGTCGGGACGAAGTCATCGTTCCAGATTCGCTCGAACCGCTCCCGTATCCCGCCGCGTCGGTCATAGCGCCATTCGTCCCGGATCTCTCGGAACCTCTCCTCGACTAAGGCTTTCGTCGGTCCCTGATCCGCGATCCTATGGCTCGTGTGGACGAGCATCGTGCAAGGGGCTTCCGGCTTGCCGCGGGCCGCACGCGCCGCACCGCCGAGCACGAACGAATGGAGAGCCTCCTCAAGGGTGGCAGTCACCTCGGGGCCCGCGACGATCGCCCTGACCTCCTCGTCCGGCACGATTCTCAGGACATCGAGGCCTTCGACCGATTCGTCGTTCGACGGATCAAACCGCCCGAAGAACTCCTCGGTCCCGAAGTAGCCCGCCGGCTTCGGCAGGTCGATGAAGAAGTCCTTCGGATAGAGGTCCTCCCCCGCGCTTCCGTCGAACGCGTCGTGCGGGATGAGGATGTTGGCGAACGGAGTCGCCGTGTAGGCAACGTACGCGCGCCTCGAGAAGATCTGCAGGAGCTCGCGGATGAGGCGATTGATGACTGCGGGCGGCTCGTAGTCCGGGTCATTTGCGTCGAACTCATCCTGGGTCTGATGGCTGCCTCGGGTGTCGACGCTTGCCTGATCGGACTCGTCGTCGATGAACAGGGCCGGGAGGTTCCTGCGGACATCTTCTGATCCCGTCATGAACCACGACTGCAGGCGTCTCAGCACGGCGCCGTTCTTCTTGGCGACGATGAGCACGGGCTGGGATCCCTGGAGCGCCGCGCTGTTCGCTCGTCCGGGATGGAAGTCACCATCGAGATCGTCGCTGGTGAACTGGTGCCACTGACGTCCCACCGGTGGAAAGCGCACCGCTCCCGGCGGGTTGTGCGGGTATCCGGTCAGCTCCCGGTTCAGGCGCAGCTGGGTCTGCCGGCGCAGACCCTTGTCGATCCCGGACAGCACCACGACGAGCCGATAGCCGGCGTCGGCGGCCTTGGCTATTACCGCGGTGAAGTTCGCTGTCTTCCCGGACTGCACGTATCCTAGGACGAGGCCGCGGACGTCGAACTCCGGGGTCGATGGAGGCCTGAGCTGCGCGAGGACTCGGTCCGAGGCGTCGTCGAGGGACGCCACGGTGTCCCTGGGCCAGTTCTTCACACCCAGTAGGTACGAGCGAAGCGTCTTCCAGTAGTACCAGTCACTGCGGTCGATGCCGGCTAGCCACTCCTCACGGTCCTGGGAGCCGACGATGACACGTGCCAGCACGAACGTCTGCCCGGCCTCATTCCGAATCTGCTCCTCGACCCATGCCCGCACTTCCTCCGGGATCGCCGAGTTGTTGATGACCGCATCCTTGTCATGTCCAAGGTCGAGGAGCACCCGGGCGGTTCGCAGCGCCTGGTCCTGTTGGGCGGTCAATTCCGGCATGCTCAATCGTCCAGCAGAGGAGTCGCCCGAGCCACGAGCGCCTCCAGCACTTCACGCTCGTCCGGCTTGACGATCTTGCGGAACAGCTCGGCGACATGCTCCAGCTCGCTCCGCCGCACGCCGGCAGGCGCATGTGCAGAGGTGGCCGGGGCCGGGCTTGGCGCCTCGCCGCCGATCATGATCTGTGGGGCGCCGTTGGACGAGGCTGCGACATGGCTGCCGTTTCTGATTGCCGGCAGGGCGTGCGGGACGACCTGCGCGATGGTCGGGGCACCCTTTCGCTCGCTCTGCCGATACTCCTCCTCGGCGAGGCTCACGGCACTCGCGATGCTCTTCCCTATCGCGTCCCGCAGGGCCGCGGGAAGGGAGACCCTCATCTTGGCGACGTTGATCTTGAACTCTTCGTCCAGCTTCGGAGTGAACGAGATCGCTATGCGGGACAGCTTGCGGTGTTCGTCGAGTGCGCGAAGGCCGCTCCAGCCGCCGCTCTGGATCATCCGGTCAGCTCGATAGATGTAGAAGCCCTGCTGCCTGTTCCACTTCTCGGGACCGGACGCCCGGTTGAAGGCCTCCGGCGAGGAGAAGCGGGACTGGTGGGGAAGGACGAAGGGCTCGACGATGACGTCGCCCCGGCCGTTCGGACCGTCGAGGCGCAGGGTCACCGCCTCCAGCTTCCGCGTGTTCTTCTCGCTACGGGCGAACGGGTCCCAGGGAGCGACCTTGTTCTCGTTGACGTAGATCGCCAGCCGCTTTCCCCGGACCTCCCCGGAGAGAAATCGATGAAACACCATCGCGAGGTGATCCTCGAGCTCGCGACACATCGCGTGAATCTGACGTCTCGCCGACTCGCCGTCGGGCTTCTTGTAGCCGAGGATCCTGTCGATCTGCTCCCAGATGATGACCGTGCCAGTGGTGTCCTTGAGGTGCTGCCGCACCTTGTCGTCGAGGTCGGCGGTTCGAACCGGCAGGATCTCCCAGCGGTTCGTCGCGGTCACGTGGTCCACGTCCCAGCAGTAGGCGTTGACGTCGGCGCGTGTGGGGTTCTGTCGCGTCGCGACGGTGAACTTAGTGCACTGGCTGAGGGATGCGGTCTTCAGGCCCAGCCCGAACTTGCCCAGGTCCTCGACCTCGTAATCCCGTTCGGATCCGAAGCGCATCGCCTCCTTCAGGTCCTGCAGCGCCATTCCCTCGCCGTTGTCGGCGATGGTCACGTATGACGACTCCCCACCCCAGACCACGTCGACCCATACGGTCCTCGCCTTGGCCTCGATGGAGTTGTCGATCAGGTCGGCGATCGCGGTCGTGAACTCATAGCCGACGTCGCGCAGCGAGCGAACCAGGCGTTGCGCGCTGGGAATGATCTCGACACGGCCTGCAATCATGAAATCCCTTCCGAAAGGATGCTTTTATCTCGATAGTCCGTGCGTGGCCGCTCCGGCCATGACTGCCGCCGAGCAGTAATACTCGTCTTCGCTGAGCAGCTTCGCCTCGTAGCGTCGGCGCGCTTCGCGGGCGATGGGCACCAGCTCGACGGGCCACCCGCTTCGGACATAGAAGGGCTCGATCACGAAGCTCACGCCGCGCTTAGTCCCGCGACTCACTTGGCTGCCATGCTCCGCGGCGGCGTCGGGATGCAGATGCGGGTGCAGGTAGCCGACCGCCCACCAGATGTTCAGGAACTCCGCGGCCGCGAGGTCGCCGAGCTGGCGCAGGTAAAGCGACTCGATCAGGACTTCCAGCGTCCTAGTGGCCGCGTCGCGGTTCGACGGCAGCTTCACGCCCATGTGCGGCGCGATTCGGTCCCCGTCGTCTGCCGCGGCCAGGAAATCGCCGATGGCCAGTCCCATCGCCTTGCCTACCAACGGCGGTACTGCATTGCCGATCTGCGAGTAGGCGTGGGTGCGCTCGTGCGGAAGATGGAACGTGTCTGGGAAGCTCTGGATGCGGGCGGCCTCGCGCGGGGTTAGGGAGCGCTGCTGGGTCGGGTGGATGAACATCAACCCGTCCTTCTTCAGATGCGCCACGATCGTCGAGCAGAGACGATCGCGATGCTGTCGGGTGAATCGATCCTTGAACTTGTCGCGCGCATAGGGGAACTCCATCTCCACCCCACGCAGGAGAGCCTGACGACTGGTTTCGCCCTCGATCAGTCGCGCGAAGTCGCGCAGATCCCGCTCGCTGTGCTGTCGTGCGGCATGCCCGGCCAAGAGCTCTGCCTTGTCCGCATGCAGGACATCGCACGTGTACCGTCTTCCGTAGCGACGGACATGCGCCTTGAAAAGCGCCGACAAATATCGTCGCTCGATGCGTTCATCGCCCGCCTTGATCGGCGGAAGGTCTCCGATGGCCTCGCCCAGCGTCACTGCGGGAGCCAGCCCCCCCAGATCTTCCGCATCGAGGTCGGCGTGGGTCGGGCGTATGTACTTGGCCGGTATGAACAGCGGCAGTTCGCGCCGTGTTCCGATGATGAGCTGGCGTCTGCGCTGCTGGGGAACGCCGAACCGCCATGAGTGGACCTCGTACGGTATGACCCTGTAGCCCAGCTCGCGGCTCTCTGCCTGAACTTTCGTGAAGAACGTGCCGCCGACCGCCGACTTGAGACCGGGCACGTTCTCGATCACGAAGACGCTCGGCTGGAAGAGGACGACGAATCGCAGGAACTCCCGATAGAGGTCGCGACGGGCATCCTGGATCACGCGGTCGCCATGGTTGGCGCCGTCGACTTGTCGAGCTTTTGAGAAGCCTTGGCACGGCGGACCGCCGATGACGACGTCGACGCGTCGCGAGCCCAGCAGCTTGCCCAGCTGCTTGGGCGTGAACTTGGTCAGATCCCTGACAAGTCCCAGAACCCCCGGATGGTTTGCCCGGAACGTTTCGATGGCGGATTCGTCGGCGTCGATTGCCGCTAAGCACTTGAGGCCGGCCGCCTCTAGACCGAGTGAGAAGCCACCGCAACCTGAGAACAGGTCAATGAACGTCAGAGGTCTAGATTCCGTCAACGTGGTCTCCACGTGAGTTGCTGCGCTGGAGCGCCAAATGGGGAGCACTTCCATTGATAAGCGGCGGTAATCATGGGGCTGAAAAAGGGCGGTCAACCACCGATCTTCTCGGGGTGGTCGGCGCCCTTCCCTTTCTAGGAAAGCGTCATTTCCAGCTGGACGTCTCGATAAGGTACCTCGGGGCGCAGCTTGCCCCGCTCGCCCTTGTGTAGGCGCACGAGGCCATAGCGCTCCATCGTCTTGAGGGTGCGCGAGAGGTTGCCAGGCGTGCGACCGGTGCTGGTGGCCAACTCGTGCAGCGACGAGGGATGCGTGTCGGCAATCTGGGCCAGGAGGGCACGGTTGCGGTTCGACAGCAGCTTAGCGAAGCTTTCGGGCGAGGTGAACCAGACTTTGGGATCGCCAGGCTTGGGACGCAGCTCGCCCCGGGCGATCGCCATCGTGCGCGCCTTCATGTCCTCGTAGGAGGCGATTCCAACCTTCAGCGTCTTCATGTCCAGACTCCTCTTTCACGCATCAGCGATTCAACTTCGTTCCAGAACGCCGCTAGCAGCGTTCCAGCGTCCGTGTATGCATATGGCCTGACCGTGTGCAGCCGGTGTTTGTGGTCTTTCGCAGCACCTCTCCCCTGCCCCGCCGCGGCATGCGCATTGTCAAAGCCGACCAGGCGTGCGCCGTTGGGGCCGTGAAGGGTCAAGGTGTAGTCGAGCCCGTGCGGCTTATCGGGGCTTGCTGGCACTTGGTGCACCACGAACTTGACCCAATACCCAGAGTCGTCGATCACCAACACCTGGCCGTCGAGATCCAAGAGGGCATCTAGCGAGGGATCACGGCGAGTCACAGGCATCATTATCACATACTGATAACTTATTGAGGCGCTTCCGGGTTAAGGATCCACACAAGCGTTCAGTTATTTCAAGAAAGAGAGAAAACGGCTATTCTCCCTTTCATGAAAACAATCGTTATTGCCAACCAGAAGGGGGGCTCCGGAAAATCCACCCTCACCGTTCACTTGGCGGCTGCCGCCGAGGCGGCCGGCGACAGCCCTGCCCTCATCACCGATACGGATCCGCAGGGGACCGCCGGCGATTGGTTCAATCAGCGCAAGAAGGCGGGCTTCGATGCGCCTCGCTATGCTCCCCTCGCCTTGTCGGAACTCGGTTCCAAGCTCGCGGCACTCGACGCTGCGGGCGCGGCGTACTTGTTCGTCGACACCGCTCCGTCAGTGGGCGCGGTCAACGCGGAGCTCTTCGCCGCGGCGGATCTGATCTTAGTTCCGCTCAACCCCACGCCGGCCGACTTGCGGGCGCTGGTCAAGGGATTGCCGCTTATCAGGCAGTCAGGAACGCCCTTCAGCTTCATCTTGGCGCGGGTGCGCCCAAATCTGCGCAACAACGACGGTACCGCCATGGCGCTCGACGCGCTCGGTCTGGTGTTGCCGACACGGATGCATGAGCGCGTGATCTACGCCGAGACCTTCGCGCACGGCAAAACCGCCTTCGATATCGAGCCCAAAGGCGTGGCCGCGACAGAGCTCGCGTCACTCTGGCGAGCCGTAAAGGAGAGAATTATTGAAAACAAGAAAGTGGTAAAGTAGTAAAGAGTGAAAACGAGAAAGAACGAAATGAGCTCGAAGCGGCCAACGGTAGACCTCATGGCTTTGACCGCTGACCAGGCGGCGCCAATGGCGGAGGCCGTGCAACGGACTGCGCCGGCCGGGGTCGCCAAGCCGGCGCCAAGGCGGCGAGCAGGAAAGGGGAGGGCGGCCCAGGAAGAGCACGTTCCCTCTGCAAATCTCGAGGCTCTAGCCTTCAAGGTCCCACCGAGCTTTAGAAAGCGTTTCCGGTCGCGCGCTGCAGAAACGGACATGAAGCTGAACGAGCTACTTTTTGCCGCGTTCGATGCCTGGGAAGGACAGCAAGGCTTCAAGAAATAGAGAATTCTAGAATTCTCGCTTTCTTGCTAAGAAAGCTGATCACGTTAGGCGACGGGGCTCCGCTTCGCGCGGGACTTGCAGAAGGCCACAAAGGCCTTATCCGGGTTGTGTAGGACGGGCATGCCACTGTCGACCCAGAAGTTGCGCCACTCTTGCTCGAGGTGGTAAACGTCGTAGCCTGGGGCCACGATCCGGGCGTCATGGAAGGTTTCCGCCGCCAACTGAGGGAACGCAGATTCGGGCACTTTCTGAGCGAGTGCCTCCCGGTTGAGGAAGACGACATAGTCACCGTCCAGGAGGACGCTGTAGTCGGGCAGATGGTCGTGGTCAACCAGCTCGCGGACCATCGCCTTGAAGGCCCGCCCGTGGCTGCTGGCACCGGTTTTTTTCTGCAGAAGGTCGATAGAGATGCGCCACTCGTCCTGTTCGCCACAGTGCTTCCTGGCGATCTCGTAAATCCGGCGTTCGATCGGCTTTCGGAGGCGGAAATAGTCCCGGCTGAGGGTCAGCACCTCGGAGCCTTGGATGATCTTGAACATCCAGTCGGAGAGCCGGACCTGGACCTCGGACATGCGTCCGGTCGGGGTCGAACGGACGATCCGGAAGCTGTCGATCAAGCCAAAGCCGTTGGTGATCTCTTCGCCGTCGGCCTTGATGTTGGTCGTAATGCGCGTTCCACCCAGGCGCTCGAAAGCCTCGACCATGCGGCGGTAGCCATCACCGCTGGTCTCCCGGTTGGTCCAGACGAGAAGATCATGTGCCTGCAGCTGGACGGTCTGGGAGATGGGTTGGCCCTGATTCTTCTTAGCCATCAGCTGCGAGACGCAGTAAATGAGCAGGTCCTTGTCGAAGATGGTGGCCAGGCCCTTCACGCTAGGCGTGATCTGGATCTTGATGTGCTTGTGTTCATAGCTCAATACACGTGTGTCGGGCTTGGTCGCGAGCGAGAACACAGGGTGCTCCATGCTCGCCAAGTCATCCTTGGGGATCGCATCGAGCACGTCGCAGACGAAGAGCTCGTGGTTTGGATGGCGTTCTGGGAGGAGGGCAGGACGGTCAACGTCGCGTGCGTTCGTGGTTTCGATGACAGCCCCTGGGAATCGTGGTTTCGTTGACGAAAGCATAGGATCGTGGTTTCGCTGACGCAAGCTCTTTTTCGTGGTTTCGCCGACGCTCTAAGGTTTTCGTGGTTTCGTTGACGCAGGAGCGTGGTTCTGCTGACGTTTTTTCGTGGTTCTGCTGACGGCCCGTTCCATTTTCCAGTTGCGTGACAGCCACTTAGCGGCGTTTTTTGGCCTTTAACACTGTTAACACCTCTTCTTAACTAAAACACAGGCCCTTGTGGACAACTTCGGTCCTCGGTACTCCTCCAGATAACTCACAACGCCAGCATCCGGGGCAACCCCAACCCCCTTAAACAGTCCCCAGAGGGGAAGAAAGGCGCTACGCGCCCGTACCCCTATCCAAAAATGCGCCCGCCAAAGCGGGCGAAACCCAGTCCGCGGGGAAGCTGCGCTTCCCCCTGCCATGCTGCGGCTACGCCTGCGCATCGGACGCGACCCCCTACGGGGCCTGCCGGCCCCCAAACCGCTGACGCGGTTCGGCTCCCCCAGCTCAGACAGTCAAGAAAATCAAGTCCATCTACGGTTTGCCTCGGCAAGCGCTTCAAATCGCCGTTTGAGGCGCAAATGGCCACAGGGCAGGGGACAGGCCGCCGGAAGCCCGTTCTGGGGTCGACTCAGAAAACGGAAAAAAACGTACGCTAAGCCCGCTCTGAGGCCGGTAGCCAGCGATAAAGCGTCGGCACCGACACCCCGAGGTTCTCCGCCACGTCGCGCGGCGGCACGCCGTTGGCGAGCAGCTTTTTCG
>JBBQNG010000153.1:0-10821 GCA_038329645.1 Burkholderiales bacterium | reverse complement strand
ATCGTCTCCTTATTGGGGTCCAACGAAGCGTATAGCGCTTTGAGCTGTTCGTTCGATTTGAGCGACATCCCGCTGTTATCGGAGACTTGTCTTTTGGCGAGTTTCTCGCCTGTTTGTGGATCGACCCAATTCATTTCGTAGGGGATGTTTACGGCGCCGGGAATGTGCCCGCCTCGGATCGCGCGGATGTCTTCGCCCAGATATTCGCCCGGGGTGCGGGCATCAATGATCTGTACAGACTGGTTTCTCAGGTTCGCCACGACCTCCGCGGTACTGACGGAAACAGACTGGTCCGCAACCAGTTTCAAGGGGAGAGTCGCGAGTTTCGTGGGGGAAGTCGAAACCGGATTCCCCGCGGCGCGCCAGTCGTCGATTCCACCGTGATAGACGAACACCTGCTTGCCGCCGAAATAGCGAATCGCATAGCGCCCGAAGTACGGGTTCCACGTGCCGCGCCCGCCGTAAACAATAATTTCACGGCCAGGATCGATGCCCGCGTCGCCTAGAATTGTTTCAATCTTGGCGGTGGCAAGAAAGTCCTCCGAGTTCGCATCGCGCAACACCTGCGCCGCGTCCCCGATGTTTATGGCGCCGGGCAGGTGACCCCGGGCGTAGTCCATTGTGCCGCGGACGTCCCAAAGCATGACGCCTCGCTTTTCGGCGTCCACGACAAACGCAGTGTCGACGATCGCCCTATCACCGGCCCAGCCAGTGCCGGGTAACAAGCCAATGGCCAAGATTAAGAACATTAGTTTCATGGTGCCTGCCTCATGTTGTTTTAGGAAATCGACTTTCGAGGAATCGCGCACTTAGATAGACGCTGCTTGCGAAATATACAGGCTGCGAGACAAAATCTATGCCCGTCGCCAATAGAAAACTCCCCAGTTTTGCATTGCTTTCATCTGGGATGGTTTTGTCAGCAGACATTTAGAAAACTCTGGGACGCGGAATTAGAACTCTCGATGGCGAAATTAGATCGATAGATGATCGGTTGATTCTAGACGCGCCGCACTGCGTCAATCGTCCTTCCTTTCGACTATTACTCGATCACCTTCGTTGAACCGAAATGCGGAAACCGTCTTGGAAGAGGAGCGAGGCAAAACCCGCACTACTCCTTTACCTGTTAGGGCGCACCCATCCAGTGGGGCATGTGAACTACCGGATGGTTGGAGGCGAAGCGGCGCTTGCGGACTTCCACTTTCAGGATTCACGGCATGCCTGGGTCTCATGGCATCGGCAGGCTGGCACGAGCTGATAGACCTTGGCGGCTGAGAATCGCGTGTGTTGGTGCGCCGTTACGCAAAGTTTGCGACCGCCCATCTAATGGCGTCGGCTTCGCGGATTGAGTCGGGGCAGGGTGGTGATTTTTGGGGTATTTAGACTCATCCCCGACTCGGACAGTCGGGGATGTTAAAAGTTAACCCACAAAAAAACAACGCCTTAGCTTCAAGGCGTTTTTCGAGCGAGGGAGGAAATGGTGGAGGCGGCGGGAATCGAACCCGCGTCCAGTGGCACGCCACATACAGTTCTACATACTTAGCCCATCTTCTTTACTGATTTAACGGGTCGGCCGCGAACGGGCACGCTGCTTTCCCCGCGAGCCGCCTACTTTTTAAAGCTGTGCCAAGCGACCCGGCGCAGCCCGATTCCCTGTAGATGACTCTGCATCCGGTTGCCCGGCCCACCCCAGGAACGAGATGGGTGCAGAGCTAGCCGGTTCTTAGGCGGCTAGTGCGTACGAGTTGTCGTTCGCAGTTACTTAGTGTCCAGATGGATTTGCGAGGTGACTGGTCCTCGGTATGCCCTGCCTGCTTTGTTACCCCTGTCGAAGCCAGGTCGCCCCCGGTCTCGTGTGAAGCACTCGCATTATCGCATGTGGGGCTGCGGGGCCGGATTCCAAGGGCGCCGTTGCCTTTGAAGGGCTAAAGGTGGCGCAGCAGCTCGAGGGGTTCGCCGATCACCGCTTCGGCATTCCAGCCCCGGGGGCCGCCGTTCTCGGTGCCGCTGTAGCCGTATTCGACCGCGACCGAGAACATGCCCGCCGCCTTGGCGGCCTGGATGTCGCGCAGGTCGTCGCCCAGGTAGCAGCACTCCGACGGGTGGATCCCGATCTTCCCGGCAGCGTGGAGGAGCGAAGCCGGATGCGGCTTCAGGTGAGGCGTGGTATCCCCGCCCACCACGCAGCCCGCGCGCTGCGCGAGGCCCAGGTGTGCAACCAGCGGTGTGGTCAGGCGTACCGCCTTGTTGGTAACTATTCCCCACACCATGTTGCGGGATTCGATCGACGCGAGCAGTTCCTCGATGCCGGGGAACAGCCGGGTATGAACGCAGATCGAATCGCTGTAGTTGGCGAGGAACTCGTCCTTCATCGCCGGGTACCCGTCGTCCTCCGGCACGATGCCGAAGCCGATGTAGAGGAGGCCGCGGGCACCGCTCGATGCGTGCGGGCGCACGGTCTCGAGCGGCAGGGCGGGTCGCCCCCGCTCGGTGAGCATTCGGTTCAGCGCGCCCGCCAGGTCCGGGGCCGTGTCCGCCAGGGTTCCGTCGAAGTCGAATAAAACAGCCTGCACCTAGCCCTCCCTCAGGCAATGGACCATGTAATTCACGTCGCAGTCGCGACCGAGTTTGTATTGTTTCGAGATCGGATTGTAGGTCATGCCGATCAGTTCTTCGCTGCGAAGTCCGCTGGCGCGACAGGCCGTCGCAAGCTCGGAGGGTTTAATGAACCTGGCGTAGTCGTGCGTTCCCATCGGGAGCATCTTGAGCAGGTACTCCGCGCCTATGACCGCGAACAGGTAAGCCTTCGGATTGCGGTTGATGGTGGAAAAGAAAGCGTGCCCGCCGGGCTTGAGCAGGCGAGCGCAGGCCGAAACGACGCTGGAAGGCTCCGGGACGTGCTCCAGCAGTTCCATGCAGGTCACGACGTCGAATTCGCCGGGACTGCGCGCGGCCAGGTCTTCGGCCGAAATCGATTCATACCGCACGCGCAACCGGCTCTCGAGCAGATGCAGCTCGGCTACTTTCAGGGCGCGGTCGGAAAGATCGATGCCAAATACATCCGAGCCGGCCGCCGCCATCGATTCGGCGAGGATCCCGCCGCCGCAGCCGACATCCAGGACTTTCTTCCCCGCCAGCGCGGCCTTGCCGTCGATCCATGCAAGGCGCAGCGGGTTGATCTGGTGCAGGGGCTTGAACTCGCTGTCCGGATCCCACCAGCGGTGGGCCAGCTGGCCGAATTTTTCCAGTTCCGCCGGGTCTGCGTTTTGGCTGAGGGTCATGCCCTGATTATCCAAAAAAAAAGCCCTGCACAAGCAGGGCTTTTTTCCTGAGGCCTGAAGTTTACGGCTTGCGGGTGCCGATCACTTCGATTTCCACGCGGCGGTTCTTCGCGCGGCCTTCCTTGGTCTTGTTGCTGGCTACGGGCTGCTTCTCGCCCTTGCCCTCGGTGTAGATCCGATTCGGCTCGACGCCCTTGCTCACCAGGTAGGCCTTGACGGCTTCCGCACGGCGAACCGAGAGCTTCTGGTTGTACGCATCGCTGCCGATCGAGTCGGTGTGGCCGATCGCGATCACCACCTCGAGGTTGACGCGCTTGACCTTGTCTGCGAGGTCATCCAGCTTGGCCTTCGCCTCCGGCTTGATGACCGACTTGTCGAAGTCGAACAACGCATCGGCGGCCATCGTCACCTTCTCGGCGACAGGCGCCGGTGCAGGCTTCGGTGCAGGCGCCGGTGCAGGGGCGGCAACCGGGGGCGGCGCTACATACGGCGCGGCCGCAGGAGGCGCGGGCTTGGGAATCAGGTCGGGATCGCATTCCGCGACGGCCATGGCAGGCGTGAAATAAACCGACTTCCAGCACTGGCCGTAGGCGTTCTTCCAGATCAGGCCGCTCGACGGGTTGGTCCAGTAACCGCCGGATTCCTGCGCGGCAGCGGAAAACGACACCGCCGACATGGCGATCCCTGATATTGCCAGAAGCGACAAAGCTTTCTTGTTCATCCTATCCCCTCTTTCGTTGTACCGAGTGACTGCTATTTTGCGGAAATGCCGTTTTGGCTTAGTTCTTGAGGGCATTTTGCCACAACTTCACGCGGGTGTCCAAGGAGGGAATATCCATGTCTTTCAGGACCCTGCCAGCCAATTTCCGGCGGCCGTCGACCCATACGTCGGTGACGTCCCCGCGGCCCGCGCAATAGACCAGATGCGACACCGGATCGTAGACCGGCGAGAGCCCCGGTCCGGACAGGCGCACGGCGGCCAGGTCTGCCCGCTTGCCGGGCACGATCGATCCGATCCGCTTTTCGAGGCCCAGCGCGCGGGCACCTGCGAGCGTAGCCATGCGCAGGGCGGTGTGTGCAGGGACCGCTTCGGCGTCTTTCGCCACAGCCTTGGCCAGCAGGGCGGCCTGGCGCATCTCCTGGAAAGCGTCCAGGCGGTTGTTGCTGGCGGCGCCATCCGTGCCCAGCGCAACATTGACGCCTCGCGCGATCAGGGCGGCGACCGGCGCGAAGCCGCTGGCCAGCTTGAGGTTCGACGACGGGCAGTGCGCCACCGAGCTGCCGTGGCTCGCAAGGAGATCGATCTCCGCAGGGGTGAGGTGGACCGAATGAACCGAAATCAGGTTGGGTCCGACGATGCCGAGCGCGCGCAGCCGCTCCAGGGGGCGCACGCCGTGCTCCGCGACCGATCGCGCGATCTCCTCCTCGGTCTCGTGGACGTGGCAGTGGACGGGGCAGTCGAGCTCGGCGGCCATCGTCGCCACCTTCCCGAAAGTGCGGTCCGAGACCGTGTAGGGGGCATGCGGCGCGAGGCAGAACGAAACCATGGGATGGTCGCGATACCGGTCGCGCAGGGCGAGCCCCTTGGCCAGGTAGTCATCCGGATCGGACGCGTACGCGGTCGGGAAATCGATCACGATCATTCCGAAGGCGCCGCGCATTCCGCACCCGAGTGCCGCTTCCACCGCGGCCTGCGGAAAAAAATACATGTCGTTGAAGCAGGTGATGCCGCCGAGGAGCATTTCCGCGCAGGCAAGCATCGTCCCGTCATGCACGAACTGGGCCGATACGTGCCTGGATTCGGCGGGCCAGATGTGATCCTGCAGCCAGCGCATGAGCGGCATGTCGTCGGCCAGGCCGCGCATGAGCGTCATTGCGGCGTGCGTGTGCGCGTTGACCAGCCCGGGAATCAGCGCGTGCTCGCCAAGCTCCACCTTTTCGTATCCCGGGTAGGCCTCCAGAGCCTGGCCGACAGGCAGGATGGCTTCGATGGCGCCCTCGCGCAGGGCAACGCTGTGTCGCTCGAGGACCGCGCCGGCGGGCTCGACCGGAACCACCCAGCGCGCATTGATCAGGACCCGATCTTCGCTTTGCACCTGCGCTTCCTTTGACGACACGAACCCGGGCGGAAGCTTACCGCGTAAGGCGGTTTTCGCGAGGGTCCGCGTGTTAAAATTTCATGTTTGGCGCGGCGCCTTCGGGGCGCGTGTTTGGGCGCCGCCTCCGGCCCTGCCGGAGCCATTTTTCGCAACCGGGCAAGCATGGACCAATTCGCAAAAGAAACCCTCCCGATCAGCATCGAAGAGGAGATGAGAAGGTCGTACCTGGACTACGCGATGAGCGTAATCGTGGGGCGCGCGCTGCCCGACGTGCGCGACGGCCTGAAGCCGGTACATCGCCGCGTGCTCTACGCAATGTACGAGCTGTCGAACGACTGGAACCGCGCCTACAAGAAATCCGCGCGCATCGTCGGCGACGTGATCGGCAAGTACCACCCGCACGGCGACACGGCGGTCTACGACACGATCGTGCGCATGGCGCAGGACTTCTCGCTGCGCTACATGCTCGTGGACGGGCAGGGCAATTTCGGCTCGGTGGACGGCGACAACGCCGCGGCGATGCGCTACACCGAAATCCGCATGGCGCGGATCGGCCACGAGCTGCTGGTCGACATCGACAAGGAGACCGTCGACTTCGGGCCGAACTACGACGGGTCGGAGCACGAGCCGCTGGTGATGCCCTCGCGCATCCCGAACCTGCTGATCAACGGCTCGTCGGGCATCGCGGTGGGCATGGCGACCAACATCCCGCCCCACAACCTGTCCGAGGTCATCGACGCGTGCCTCGCGCTCCTCGCCAAACCCGAGATCACCATCGACGAGCTGATCGAGATCGTCCCCGCGCCGGATTTCCCCACCGCGGGGATCATCTACGGCATCTCCGGTGTGCGCGAAGGCTACCGCACCGGCAGGGGCCGCGTCGTGATGCGCGCCAAGACCCATTTCGAGGACATCGGCAAGGGCGACCGGCAGGCGATCATCGTCGACGAGCTGCCCTACCAGGTGAACAAGAAGACGCTCCTCGAGCGCATCGCCGAGCTGGTTGGCGAGAAGAAGATCGAAGGCATCTCCGACATCCGCGACGAATCGGACAAGGACGGCATGCGGGTGGTGATCGAGCTCAAGAGGAACGAGCTCCCGGAAGTCATCGTCAACCACCTCTACAAGCATACGCAGCTGCAGGACACCTTCGGCATGAACATGGTCGCGCTGGTCGACAACCAGCCGAAGGTGCTCAACCTCAAGGACCTGATCGAGTGCTTCATCTCGCATCGCCGCGAGGTGGTCACGCGCCGCACCGTGTTCGAGCTGCGCAAGGCGCGCGAGCGGGGTCACGTCCTCGAGGGCCTGGCAGTCGCGCTGTCCAACGTCGACGAGGTCATCGAGCTCATCAAGAAGGCGCCGTCCCCCGCGGAGGCTAAACGCGGATTGATGGCCAGGGCGTGGCCCTCGGCGACCGTGCGCGACATGCTCGACCGCGCTGCGGCGGACGCCTTCCGTCCCGAGGGGCTGCCCTCGGAGTTCGGCCTCAAGGACGCCGGCTACATCCTGTCGGACGAGCAGGCCCAGGCTATCCTCGAGCTGCGCCTGCAGCGCCTGACCGGGCTGGAGCAGGACAAGATCGTCTCCGAATACAAGGAGGTGATGGAAACCATCGCAGACCTCCTCGACATCCTCGCCAAGCCTGCGCGGATCACGGCGATCATCGGCGATGAGCTGCGCCAGATCAAGGAGCAGTTCGGCGATGCGCGACGCAGCGTGATCGAGATCAACACGGAAGACATCTCGCTCGAGGACCTGATCGCACCGCAGGACATGGTGGTCACTTTTTCGCACGGCGGCTACGTCAAGTCGCAGCCGCTCGCCGACTACAGCGCCCAGCGCCGCGGCGGCCGCGGCAAGCAGGCCACCGCGACCAAGGAAGACGATTTCATCGACCGCTTGTTCGTCGCGCATACGCACGACTACCTGCTTTGCTTCTCAAATCGCGGGCGGCTCTACTGGCTCAAGGTGTTCGAAGTGCCGCAGGGCACGCGCGGCAGCCGGGGCAAGCCGATCGTCAACGTTTTCCCGCTGGAGGATGGCGAGAAAATCACGGCCGTACTGACCGTCAAGGAATTCGACGAGCAGCACTACGTTTTCATGGCGACGTCGCAGGGCACCGTGAAGAAGACGCCGCTGTCGGAATTTTCGCGCCCGCGGCCCTCGGGCATCATCGCGGTAGGCTTGGACGAGAACGATTTCCTGATCGGCGCCGCGCTCACCGACGGCCACTACGACGTAATGCTGTTCTCGGACGCCGGCAAGGCCGTGCGATTCGAGGAAGGCGACGTGCGGCCGATGGGGCGCCAGGCCACGGGCGTGCGAGGCATGCGGCTTGCCGGTGATGGCAGTCAGCACGTTGTGTGCATGCTGGTAGCCAAGGACGAAGAACAGACGGTGCTCACGGCAACAGAAAACGGGTTTGGCAAGCGCACGCCGATTGCGGAATACACGCGCCATGGCCGCGGCACGCAAGGGATGATCGCGATCCAGGCATCCGAGCGGAACGGAAACCTGGTGGGCGCGATCCTGGTGGACGACAGCGACGAGGTGATGCTGATATCGACCCGCGGCGTGCTGATCCGCACGAAAGTCGCGCAAATCCGCGAGCAGGGCCGCACGACTCAGGGCGTCACTCTGATCGCGCTGGGAGAAGGCGAGAAGCTCGCCGGCCTCGAGCGCGTGGTCGAGCGTGACGAGGAGATCACGAACGGGATCGGCGAAGGCAGCGCAGACGCCACGCCCGAAAGCGGTCCGCAGGAATCCCCCGGCGTCCCGCCGACAGGCGGTACCGAGACTCAGTAGCCGATGAGCCGCATCTGGAATTTCAGCGCCGGACCGGCGGTGCTGCCGCAGGAGGTGCTTGCGCGGGCAGGCGACGAGATGCTCGACTGGCGCGGCACCGGCATGGGCGTGATGGAGATGAGCCATCGCGGCAAGCACTTCATGGGCATCGCGGCCACAGCCGAAAAGGACCTGCGCGAGCTGCTTGCGATCCCCCAGGGTTACCGCGTGCTGTTCCTCGCGGGCGGCGCCACGTTGCAGTTCGCCGGGATACCGCTCAACCTTCTCGCCGGGAAAGGCAAGGCCGATTACGTCGTCACCGGCGAATGGTCGAGGAAGGCCGTCAAGGAGGCGCGAGCATTCTGCGACGTGAGCATTGCGGCGTCCTCGGAGGATCGCAACTTTACCTATGCGCCTCGTGAGGGGGACTGGAAGGTCCGCGCTGACGCGGCCTACGTACATTATTGTTCCAATGAGACGATAGGCGGTGTGGAGTTCCAATGGATCCCCGACGCGGGCGGCGTGCCGCTGGTGGCGGACGCTTCTTCCCATATCCTGTCGCGACCGCTCGACGTGTCGAGGTTCGGGTTGATCTACGCCGGCGCGCAGAAGAACATCGGGCCGGCGGGCCTTACGGTGGTCGTCGTTCGCGACGATCTTCTCGGGGGCGCCCAGAAGGATACTCCGAGCGTCCTCAACTACAAGCTCCAGGCGGATGCGGACTCGATGCTCAATACGCCCGCCACATACGGGATCTACATGGCCGGGCTGGTGTTCAAGTGGCTCAAGCAGCTCGGCGGGCTGGCCGCGATGGAAAAGCGCAACATCGCCAAGGCGAAGCTGGTTTACGATGTGCTCGATGCAAGCAGCTTCTATCGCAGTGCGGTGGCAAGGGAAGACCGGTCGCGCATGAACATCCCGTTCACGATTGCCGATGACCGGCTGGTGGCCGATTTCCTCATCGGGGCCGAGGAGCGCGGCATGGTCCAGCTGAAGGGACACAAGCTCGTCGGCGGCATCCGGGCGTCGATCTATAACGCCATGCCCGACGAAGGCGTGCGGGCTTTGGCCGGCTACATGCGGGACTTCGAGAAGCGGCGCGGGTGAGCATGAGCGACGAGATCGGGAAACTGCGCGCCGAGATCGATTCGCTCGACAGCGAATTGCTCGCCCTCGTCAATCGCCGCGCTGCGCTCGCCCGACTGATCGGAGAGCTCAAGGACGGGGCGCCCGCCTATCGGCCGGAGCGCGAAGCCGAGATCCTGCGGCGCGTAGCGGCCGAGAATCCGGGGCCGCTGCCTGTCGAGCGCGTCACGGGCGTTTTCCGCGAGGTGATCTCGGCTTGCCGCAGCATGGAGCAGACCCTGCGCGCCGCCTATCTCGGGCCGCAGGGCACATTCAGCGAGCAGGCCGTGCAGAAGCATTTCGGCCGCGCTTTGGTCGCGGTTCCGCTTGGGTCTATCGACGAGGTCTTTCGGCGCGCGGAGTCCGGCGACGCGGAGTTTGCGGTGGTACCGGTGGAAAATTCCACAGAGGGTGCCGTCGGGCGAACTTTGGATTTGCTGGTGTCCACGCCCCTGAAGATCTGCGCCGAAATCGAGCTGCGGGTCCACCAGAACCTGATGGTCAAGGAGGGCGACCTGGCGAACGTGACGCGCGTGTATTCGCATGCGCAATCGCTTGCCCAATGCCACGGATGGCTGAACCAGAACCTGCCGAACGCGGAGCGCGTCCAGGTGGTGTCGAATGCGGAGGCGGCGCGACGCGCTGCGTCCGAGCCGGGATCGGCGGCCATTGCCGGGCAGATGGCCAGCGAGCGGTTCGGCCTGGCCATCCTTGCCCGCTCGATCGAGGACGACCCGAACAACACCACGCGGTTCCTCGTGCTCGGCACGATGGACACGGCGCCGACCGGCCGCGACCGGACGTCGCTGGTCATGTCCGCCGACAACAAACCCGGCGCAGTGCACGCGCTCCTTTCCCCGCTGGCGGCCAATCGGGTCAGCATGTCGCGGATCGAATCGCGCCCCTCACGCGCGGCCAAGAGCGCGCTGTGGGAGTACCTGTTTTTCATCGACGTCGAAGGCCACAGGAACGACGAGCGCGTCGCCAGCGCGCTCGCGGAGCTGGGGCAGAAGGCGAGTTTCCTCAAAGTTCTCGGATCCTATCCGGCGGCCGTTCAATGAGTGCGATTCCAGTTCCGCAAAGCGGGTCAACCAAAGACCTGTGCGATCTCTCGCCCGCGTATGTCCGCGCGATTGCGCCTTACCAGCCCGGGAAACCCACCTCTGAGCTCGCGCGCGAGATGGGGATCGAGGAAAAGACCATTGTCAAGCTCGCGTCGAACGAGAATCCGCGCGGCATCGGCCCGCGCACGCGCGCCGCGATCGAGGCTGCGCTGGGCGACCTCGCACGCTATCCCGACGGTAATGGCTTCGAGCTCAAGGATGCGCTGTCCCGGCGTTACGGCGTAGGCATGGATTCGATCGTCCTCGGCAACGGATCGAACGATGTGCTCGAGCTGGCAGCGATGGCTTTTCTCGGGGCGGGAAGCTCGGCGGTGTATTCGCAGCACTCCTTCGCGGTCTACCCGCTTGCCACGCAAGCGCGCGGTGCCCGCGGGATCTGCGTCCCGGCAAAAGAATTCGGGCACGACC
>JBBQNG010000152.1:0-10968 GCA_038329645.1 Burkholderiales bacterium | reverse complement strand
GGCGCGAGATGCACGCCCGGTTTCGCCACCCGTCCGGAGACCGAAAAGGAGCGCAGGCCCTTGCGCCCATTGCGTCCGTGGGAGGCAAACCAGGCGGCGCCCTGCTCCACGATCTGGCGCACCCAGTAGACCGTTTCCATGTTGTGCTCGAGCGTGGGACGCGCGAAGAGTCCAACCTGCGCGACGTAAGGCGGACGAAGGCGCGGCATGCCGCGCTTGCCTTCGATCGATTCGATCATCGCCGATTCTTCGCCGCAGATATAAGCGCCCGCGCCGCGCCGCAGATGGATCGGCGGCAGCGCGCCGGGCGCGTTTTTCCTGAGCTTGTCGAGCTCGCGCTCCAGCACTGCCCGGCAACCCGCGTATTCGTCCCGCAGGTAGATCCAGATCTCGCCGACCCCCGCCGCCCATGCCGCGACCAGCATGCCCTCGAGAAACCGGTGCGGATCGCGCTCGAGGTAGTGGCGGTCCTTGAACGTGCCCGGCTCGCCTTCGTCGTTGTTGACCGCCATGTTGCGCGGCTCGGGCTAGGCCGCCACGAGGCGCCACTTGCGCCCGGCGGGGAACCCCGCGCCTCCGAGCCCGCGCAGGCCGGAGTCCTCCACGATCCTGGTGATCGCGTCCCGGGTGTGTTTGCCCGCAAGGCAGTCGGCAATCAGCGCATATCCGCCCGCCTTCCGGTACGCGGCGTAGTCGACGTACTTGGGCTCAATGGACTTGGTCAGTCGCTCGTGAACGTGGTTCGCAACGGCCTCGACCGTGGCCTCCAGCACCGGGTTCTGGCCGACAACGACCGCCGGAGCGGATTCGCACCTGCCGATGCAGGGTGCCGCCACCACGCGCACATCCTTGCCCAGGAGCCCGGGGAGCTTGCGCAGCAAGTCCTTCGCACCGGCCATTTCACACGACAGGGAGTCGCAGACGCGCACGGTCAGCGCAGCGGGGGCGGCCTCGCCCTCCTTCACGATATCGAAGTGATGGTAGAAGCTCGCCACTTCGTAGACTTCGGCCATCGCCATGCGCATCTCCTGCGCCAGCGCCGCGAGGTGGGCGGCGCAAAGGCAGCCGTGGGCGTCCTGGATCTTGTGCAGGTGCTCGATCAGCAGGTCCGGGCGGCGCGGCTCGTCGCCGAGCAGTTTGCGCACTGCCTCGAGCGCCCGCGGGTCCACCTGCCGGCCCTTGGGGCTGCCCCTCCTGCGGGCCTGTTTCTGTTTCAGCGTCGTGTCTTCCGAACCGGCCATCGCTTCCTGCCTCCTAGTCTGTGGGCCATTATCGGGCACAGGGCGGGAACCGAATCTTGACTGCGGTCAAGCGCCCTGCTGTAGTTCCGCCATGTGCAGAGCGCTCCTCTACCTCGGGCAGCCGGTGCTGCTCGACAACCTGCTCTTCCAGCCCGACTCGGCGCTGGTGCGCCAGAGCTACATGCCAAAGATGCTGCACATGCTGAATCTCGCCGGCTTCGGCATGCGCGCATGGGACCCGGCGACCCCGGACCCGGAACGGCCATTTTCCTACTACTCGCAATCGCTCCCGGTATTCGACCGTAACCTGAAAGGCCTGGCCGAGAAAATCCGCGCCGATTGCGTGCTGGCCCATGTGCGCGGCGTGGCCTACAGCACGCGCGTCGAGATCTCGCTCCAGAACGTCCACCCCTTTCACTTCGCCGGCGTCCCACTGGTGCTCGCGCACAATGGCGACCTCGCGCGATTCGCAGAGATGAAACCGCACCTCGTGCGTCATGTCGATCCCGAGTTCGCAGCGCAGGTCCACGGCACCACCGACAGCGAATGGGTCTACGCGCTGCTGGTTTCACAGCTCCCGGACGCGCACCGGCGCCCGAGCGCCGATGAGCTCAAGCAGGCCATCGAGCGCACGCTGGACATCCTGCGCGACACGCGCAAGCAGCTTGGGATCGCCCTGTCCTCCTCGCTCAACCTGTTTATCGCCGATGGCAGCCAGCTCGCGGCGGTGAGGTACTGCTTCGATTTCGGCTGCTATGCGACCGAAGACCCGGCCCGCGTGCACGAGGCCAACCTCGCGTACCTCAGCCTTTGGTACACCGCGGGCCGCGACTATGGACTTCACGGCGGCGAATGGAAGATGACCGGCGACATCGAGCATGCCGATTCGATCCTGATCGCCTCGGAGCCGCTCACGCGCGATACGGCGGCCTGGATGGAAGTGCCCGAATACGGGATGATGCATGCCCGCATGGAGAACGGCCGGCCGGCGGTGACGATCAGGTACCTCGACTGAGGCGAAGCTAGGCGCCTGCCACCAGCTGCCCATGGTAGGCGGCGGAAAGCGAAGCGCCCTCTGCGGCGCGGGCCCCCGAGCGGGCCAGGCTGATCAACCGGGTGAGCCGCCGGTTGGTCTGCGCGAGCGACCCGAGCAGGCTGCGCTGCAACGCGCGATGAAGTTTTGTCGCCACCGAGCCCGCCTGCATGTAGGCCGGCTCGAATTGCGCCTTGGGGATCTCGAGCAGCAACGCCTCCTCCCGCGCATAAGCCGAGACGCCGTGCGCAAGGTCCTCAAGCATGCTCATGAAACCGAACAGCTGGCCCGGCCCGAGGATCGCGACCCGACGCTCCACGTCATCCCGGCGCGCGATTATCTCGGCCGCGCCTCGCACCACCAGGTACGCGGCGCCGGCCGCCTGCCCGGTCACGAACACGGCCGCCCCGCGCGGCAGGTCGACGAGCTTGCCCAGGCCCGCCACTTCATCGATCTCGGAGGCGTCGAACCCTTCGAACAAGGCGAGCCGCGGAAGGAAGCCACGCCAATCGAACCCGGCGTGCCTCGATCGGGGCATGCCTTCGAGGGGGTCGCGCGAGGGGTCTTCCGCCCGAGCCGGACGATCTTCGTCGGAGGCGCACGCAAGCACCCGCGCGTTGAGGTGCCGCAGCTTGTCGGAGAGGATCAGCGTGATGGCGTGCTGGATCCGCAGCGCGGCCGGATGGCGCTGCGCGACCAGGGCGCGGAAATCGTCGCGGTCGACGAACCAGCCGTCCAGGTTGACGCTTGCGCTTACGGTGGCGGTGCACGCGCCCTGGTCGAACAGCGCCATTTCGCCAAAAACGCTGCCCGCCCCGAGCTGCGCCACCGAAAGCGCTTCGCCGCCGGGGAGCGTGACAAAGGCTTCGGCCGAGCCCTCGCGCAACAGCCAAGCCCCGCGCGCCGGCTCCCCGTGCCGCACCAGCTGCGATCCCTTCACGAACGAGACCTGCCGCGCCACGGACAGCAGCAGCTCGCGCGCCTCGGCGTCGAGGCGTTCGAGAAACGGGGCGGGAAGGTTACCCGGCATGGCCAGCCACCTAGCGGATAATTAACAACTTTTATACCTGAAGATCCAATTCTGGAGCGGCTCCTGAGCCAATCAACTTTCCTGAAACGGCAATTTTTAGGAAGGATGCCGAGCAAACATATCTACTTCAGAACCGACTTGAGCGTCTTGCCCATTTCGCCCGGGTTGCGCGTCACCTTGATGCCGCACTCCTCCATTACGGCGAGCTTTTCCTGCGCGGTGCCCTTGCCGCCGGAAATGATCGCGCCGGCGTGCCCCATGCGCTTACCCGCGGGGGCGGTAAGGCCGGCGATGAACCCGACCACCGGCTTTTTCATGTTCGCCTTGATCCAGCGCGCGCAGTCTTCCTCGTCCGAGCCGCCGATTTCGCCGACCATGATCACGGCCTCGGTGGCCGGGTCGTCGTTGAACAGCTTCATGACGTCGATGTGCTTGAGCCCGTTGACCGGGTCCCCGCCGATGCCTACGCACGAGGATTGGCCGAGGCCGAGCTCCATCAACTGGCCGACGGCTTCGTAGGTAAGCGTGCCCGAGCGCGAGACAACGCCGATCGGACCTTTCTTGTGGATGTGGCCCGGCATGATGCCGATCTTGATCTCCTCGGGCGTGATCAGACCGGGGCAGGTGGGCCCGATCAGCAGCGTGCGCTTGCCCTGCATCCGGTACTTGGTGCGGATCATGTCGCGCACCGGGATGCCTTCGGTGATGCAGATCACGAGGTCGAGGCCCGCGTCCACGGCCTCGTCGATCGCAGCCGCGGCGAAGGGCGGCGGCACGTAGATGACCGAAACGTTGGCGCCGGTCTTCTCCTTCGCCTCTTTCGCGGTGGCGAATATCGGGATGCCTTCGAAGTCCTCGCCCGCCTTCTTGGGATTGACGCCGGCCACGTAGCAGTTTTTGCCGTTGGCGTACTCGCGGCTCATGCGCGTATGGAACTGGCCGGTCTTGCCGGTGATGCCCTGGGTCATCACGCGGGTGTTCCTGTCGATGAGGATGCTCATTTTTTCCCCGCGGCGGCGGCGACGACTTTCTGCGCGGCGTCGACCATGTTGTTGGCGGAAATGATCGGCAGGCCCGAGTCGGCGAGGATCTTCTTGCCGAGCTCCACGTTGGTGCCTTCGAGCCGGCAGACAAGGGGAACCGACAGCTTCACCTGCTTGGCGGCCTCCACGCATGCGGCCGCGATCACGTCGCACTTCATGATGCCACCGAAGATGTTGACGAGGATCGCCTTCAGTCCAGGGTTCCGCAGCATGATCTTGAAGGCCTCGGTGACTTTCTCGGTCGTGGCGCCGCCGCCGACATCGAGGAAGTTGGCCGGCGCCCCGCCGTACAGCTTGACGATGTCCATGGTCGCCATCGCGAGGCCCGCACCGTTCACCAGGCAGCCGATGTTGCCCTCGAGCTGGATGTAGTTGAGGTCGTATTTGGACGCCTCGACCTCCGCGGGATCTTCCTCGTCGAGATCCCGCATCGCAACGATCTCCGGATGGCGGAAGAGCGCGTTGTCGTCGAAATTGAGCTTGGCATCGAGCGCGATCACCTTGCCGTCTCCGGTTGTGATGAGCGGATTGATCTCGGCCAGCGATGCATCGGTCTCGTCGAAGCACTTGTACAGACCCTTGAGGAGATCGCGCGCCTGGGATATGAGGGGCGCGGCGATGCCGATCTTCTTCGCCATCTCGTCGGCCTGGGCGTCGGTGAGCCCGGCCTCGGGGTCGATGAACACCTTGTGGATCTTCTCCGGCGTGTGCGCCGCGACTTCCTCGATGTCCATTCCGCCCTCGGAGCTCGCCATGAGCGCGACTCGTTGCGTGCCGCGGTCGACCACCATGCCGACATACAACTCCTGCAGGATGGCCGCGCCCTCCTCGACCAGCAGACGCCGCACTTTCTGGCCGTGCGGCCCGGTCTGGTGGGTCACCAGCTGCATGCCGAGGATCTCCTTCGCCCTGGCGCGCACTTCATCGAGCGACTTGGCGACCTTCACGCCGCCGCCCTTGCCGCGGCCGCCGGCGTGGATCTGGGCCTTGACCACCCAGACCTTGCCGCCGAGCCCTTCGGCCGCCTTGACCGCCTCGTCGACGGAAAAACAAGGCGTCCCGCGCGGCGTGGTCACGCCGTATTTGCGGAACAGTTCCTTGCCCTGGTATTCGTGAATCTTCATGTTGACCTACCCCCCGACGTTTTCGCTTTTTTTCGCGTTCTTGTTCACATACCACTTCGGATACATCCTGCGCACCGTCTCGGAGCCCGAGTCGAGCGCATGGCACTGGTCGATCTGGAACGGCTTCCTCCCGTCGTCGGGCTGCTCGCGCCTCTCCCCGGCAAATGTCTGGATCGCCGCGGTCGGGAAGAAGCCCAGCATCTCCGAAATATGGGTGCACCCATGCACGCCGCCCAGCCTCTCCCTCACTTTTTTCCTGAATCCGTCCATCAGGTTCAGGCCGATCAGCCTGGCATAGGCCGGCCCGATGGTTTCGCATCCTCCCGGATACGGCACCGCATCCGACACAGCAACCGCGTCGACCACGTTCAGATTCGTATCGATCGTGAGGCGTACCCACATATCATGCACCGGCAGGCCGGCGCGGCGCACCCCCGTTTGAAGGGTAAAGTCGTGATTCTTGACATCGGTCAAGTGGCCCTCGATGTCCCAAAGGCCGTCGGACCGTTTGTAGCCTTCGAAGCGGACGCGGCGCGTATGGGTGAGTTCGCGCTCGACGTCTTGGATGGGAAGAGGCATTGAGGAAGGGCCCGCGGGCATACTGCAATGCGGGCGATTTTACCACTGCTGGAATTCCAACTTACTGGCGCGAAACATGAAATACATACTTGCACTCGACCAGGGCACGACCAGTTCGCGCGCCATCGTCTTCAACGAGGAAGGCACCGCCGTCTCCACGGCGCAGCGCGAGATCCGCCAGATCTACCCGCGGCCGGGATGGGTGGAGCACGACCCGGTCGAAATCTTCGAGTCGCAGCGCGATGTGGCGCGCGAGGCGCTCGAAAGGGGCGAGATCGCTGCGGCCGAGATCGTCGCCGCGGGCATTACCAACCAGCGCGAGACGGCGATCGTCTGGGATCGGCAGAGCGGCCAGCCGATCCACAACGCGATCGTGTGGCAGGACCGGCGCACCGCCGCCAGGTGCGCCGAGCTGCGCGAGTCGGGCGTCGAGAACATCATCAAGAACAAGACCGGCCTGGTGCTCGACCCGTATTTCAGCGGGACCAAGGTCGCGTGGCTGCTCGACAACGTGCCGGGCGCCCGCGCGCGCGCCGAGCGCGGCGAGCTTGCCTTCGGCACGGTCGACACGTGGCTCGCATGGAACCTGTCGCAGAGCCGGCTGCATGTGACCGACCCGTCGAACGCGTCGCGCACGATGCTGTTCGACATCCACACGGGCGACTGGGACGAGGAGCTGCTCGGGATCCTGCGCGTGCCGCGCGCGATTTTGCCGGACGTCCTCGCCTCGTCCGGCGCATTCGGAATGATCGCCCCGGAAATCCTCGGCGAGGCCGTAACGATTGCGGGGATCGCGGGTGACCAGCAGGCCGCGCTGTTTGGCCAGGGCTGCCACAAGGCGGGTATGGGGAAGAATACCTACGGCACCGGCTGCTTCATGCTGATGCATACCGGCGACCGCGCGGTCACTTCGAGCAATGGCCTGCTGACCACTTCGTGCGCGCAGATGGGGCGCAGCCGCGACGCCCGCGACGTCGAGCGCGAATTCGCGCTCGAAGGCAGCGTGTTCGTCGGCGGCGCGGTGGTGCAGTGGCTGCGCGACGAGCTGCGCTTTTTCAAGTCTTCCGCCGAGATCGAGTCGCTGGCCGCAAGCGTTCCCGACAACGGCGGCGTTTATCTCGTTCCAGCGTTCACCGGCCTGGGGGCACCGCACTGGGATCCTTACGCGCGCGGCGCAATTCTCGGCCTCACCCGCGGCTCGGGGCGCGAGCACATAGCGCGCGCCGCGCTCGAGTCGATCGCGTTCCAGACCGCGGATCTCCTGGATGCGATGCAGCGCGATGCCGGCCGCAAACTGACGGAATTGCGCGTTGACGGGGGCGCGACCGCCAACAACCTGCTCATGCAGTTCCAGGCCGACATCCTCGGCGTACCAGTGCTGCGCCCGCGCGTCCAGGAGACTACGGCCCTTGGCGCCGCCTACCTTGCCGGTCTCGCCACCAGCGTATGGAAATCGCGCGAGGAGATCGCGGCGCACTGGGCGATCGATCGCACGTTCGAACCGCAGATGCGGCAAACCGCGGTCGACGACATGCTCGGCCGATGGCGCGAAGCCGTCTACCGGACCCTGCGCTGGGCGGAGCAGGAATAGAACACTCCCTCGTCCCACTGCTCCCCACGATCTAGGAGTGCGGGCACGCACATTGCTCGCCTCCGTCCACCATTTGCGGAGATTCCCCTTGAAACTTCTCGCCTGCTTACTTGCCGCCCTGCTGGGTGTTGGCCTCGCCAATGCGCAGCCATGGCCTTCGAAGCCGATCCACGTCATCGTCCCTTTCCCGCCGGGTGCAACGATGGAGTCGGTGGTGCGCATGCTCAGCGACCCGCTTTCGAAGTCGCTGGGCCAGCCGATCATCGTCGAGAACAAGCCCGGCGCCGGCACCGTGATCGGCGTGGACGCCGCAGCGAAATCGGCCCCCGACGGCTACACCTTCGTATCGGTCGCCAACAGCTTTACGGTCAACGTCACATTGGTGCCGAAGCTGCCCTACGACGCGCGCAAGGATCTTCAGCCGGTCGGCCTCATGGCGCGCACCGCCAACGTGCTCGTCGCGCATCCCAACCTGCCCCCGAACAGCCTGCGGGAATTCGTCGACTACGCAAAGAAGAAGCCCGGCACGATTACCTACGCATCTTTCGGCAACGGGACGACGGCGCATTTCGCCGGCGAGATTCTGAAGACGATGGCGGGCATCGACATGGTGCATGTTCCTTACAAGGGCCTCGCACCTGCGCTCGCCGACACCATCGGCGGACAGGTGAACGTCATGTTCAGCAACCTGCCTGAAGCGATGCCGCACATTGCCGCCGGTAAGCTCAAGGCTTACGGCACGACTTCCAAATTCCGCGCCCCGCTCGCACCGAACCTGCCCACGATTGCCGAGCAGGGTTATCCCGAGTTCGAGACCGATTCCTGGTACGGGTTGCTTGCCCCGGCTGGCGTGCCGAAGGAAATCGTCGCGAGGATGAACGCCGAAATAAACAAGGCGATTGCGCTGCCGGACATCCATGCAGCCCTTCTGAAGCGCGGGCTGGACCCGATTCCGGGCACCGCGGAGCGCATGGGCGAGCGCCTGAAGAGCGAGATCGCCTAGTACGCCAAGGTCGTAAAGGACACCGGCATCAAGATCGACTGAGGCGTAATTCCAGAACTTTTACTTTCCAAGAACCGCGCCAGTCCTGCCTCTCAAGCCAATTCGCGTACCGGTACCGGTACATCCCGGGGGCTAGGCGACCTTGATGCCCTCTTCCGCGATGTAGGCCCGGATCACGCTGTCGACGTCCGGGTCGGCCTTGAATCCCATGGCAAGCGCGCGGGGGGTACGGAATTTCACCGGCCAGCCCGCGACGATCTTCTGGATGCGCTCCTCGGGCTTGTACACCACGCGCCTGGCCACCGCATCGCCGGCAACGCGACGCATCGCGTCGACCATTTCCGACACCGGCACGGTTATCCCGGGCAGGTTCAGCACCCGGCCCATGCCCCACCGAGCGGACGGGGTCTCGTGCGCGTGGATGAAAGATTCGATGCAACGGCCCGGCGACAGCAGCCACACTCCGGTGTCGAGCGACACCGGGCATTCGGAGACGACACCGTTAAGCGGCTCACGCAGGACACCGCTCGCAAATGACGACGCGGCGAGGTTGGGCTTGCCCGGCCGCACCACGATCGTCGGCAGGCGCAGGCTGCGGCCGTCGATGAACCCCTTGCGCGTGTAGTCGGTGACGAGGTACTCGCAGCACACCTTCTGAGCGCCGTAGGAAGTCTGTGGGTTCGACGTGGTCGAATCGTCGAGGACCGCCGGCAGTTCGCCGCCGAATGCCGCCACCGAGCTGGAAAACACGAACCGCGGCGGCTGCGCGCACTTGCGCGCCAGCTCGAGCAGGGTCCGTCCGCCGTCCAGGTTCACGCGCCAGCCCAGGTCGAAGTCGGCTTCGGCGCCAGCCGACACCACCGATGCGAGATGGAAGATCGACTGCGTGTCCGGGGTGACGATTTTGGCGAGCACGCCTGGCGCGGAAATGTCGCCGGTGACAGCCTCGAGGCGCGGGTCCTTCGGCAGGGCGGCGGGAAACGCAGTGTCGAACAGCGTAATCCGGGTGAGGGCGGTTTCCATGCCGTCGGCGCCGGTCATGCGTCCGCGTGCCAGCAGTGCCTTGGCAAGCTTGAACCCGAGCATGCCGCCGCCGCCGGTGATTACGACTTTCATGGCGTTCCTTCTTCAGTAGGGGTGAGTAGCGGAATTCTATCGGAGGCCGCGGCGTCTTCAGCGGCAAAGAACGAAACCACGTCCTGCAGCTCGCGAGTGGGATGCATCGGCGGCAAGCTGGCGCGGATCGTGCGGCCGTACGGTTTGGAGTACAGGCGCGGATCGCAGATCATCAGCACGCCGCGGTCGGTCTCGTCGCGGATGAGCCGGCCGGCGCCCTGTTTCAGCTGCAGGATCGCCTGCGGGAGCTGCAGCTCCATGAACGGGTTGCCGCCTGTTGCGCGCAGCGCGTCGATGCGCGCCGAAAGCACCGGGTCGTCGGGCGGCGCGAACGGCAGCTTGTCGATTACCACCAGCGAAAGCGCCTCGCCGCGCACGTCGACCCCTTCCCAGAACGACTGGCTGCCCAGCAGGATGGGATTGTCGAGGCGGCGGAAGCGCGCCAGCAGTTCGGTGCGCGAACCCGTGCCTTGCACGAGCAGCGGGTAGTCGAGGCTGTCCCGGGTAAGCTTCTCGGAGAGGATGTCTTTCGCGCGCCGAAGCGCGCGCAGCGTGGTGAACAGCAGGAAGGCGCGGCCCCGGCTCGCCCGCAGCGCGGGGTAGGCGGCTTCGATGACCGCTTCGGTGAAGCGGGCGTCGCTTGGCTCGGGCAGGTTCTTCGGCACGTAGAAAAGGGCCTGGTGCGCGAAATCGAAAGGACTTTCCCAGCGCACGGCCCTGGCCTCCTCGATGCCGAGCTCGCGCGTGAAATGGCCGAAATCCTCTCCCACCGCGAGCGTGGCGGAGGTCATGATCCAGGCGCGCGGATGGTCGTCCATCTGCTTCCTGAAAAGCTCGGCCGTGCGCAGCGGCGTGGTGTGCAATTGCAATGCGCTCGCAAAGACCTCGACCCAGCGCACGGCTTCGAGATCCTTGGTGTCCTGCCAATCAGTAAGCTTGTTCCGGGTCTCATCGGCCCGGCGCAGGCACGCGCCCAATCCCTCGGAGCGCTCGGCCTGCGTTTGCAGCAAAGCCCTGAATCCCTCAAGCGCTTCGGCAACGGCATCGACGGCGGGAGCGAATTCAGGCGTACGCAAAGCCTGCGAATGCGCAAACCGCGCGTTGTCGTCGCGAAAGGCCAGGCGCAGGTCCCTCGCGGTTTTGTCCAGCTTGGTGGCCGCCCGGTCCAGGTCGGGCAGCGCGCCGCCCGCGGCGCGCAATTCCATGCG
>JBBQNG010000151.1:0-10985 GCA_038329645.1 Burkholderiales bacterium | reverse complement strand
GGCCATGGGCAGCCCCGACCCGCACGGCCGCCAGCTCAACGGGATGGGCGGCGGCGTGTCGTCGCTGTCGAAAGTCTGCGTGTTGGGCCCGTCCACGCGCCCCGACGCCGACCTCGATTACACGTTCGCGCAGGTCCTGGTCAACGAAGCGCGCGTCGACTACAGCGGCAACTGCGGCAACATGTCCTCCGCCGTCGGGCCTTTCGCGATCGAGGAGGGCATCGTGCCTTCGCGCGAAGGCGAGATGACGGTGCGCATCCACAACACCAACACGAAAAAGATCATCCACTCGACTTTCCGCGTGAAGGACGCGCGCGCAATGGTCGAAGGCGATCTCGAGATCCCGGGCGTGGCCGGCACCGGCGCGCCGGTGCGCCTGGACTTCCTCGAGCCCGGCGGCGCAGTGACCGGCAAGCTCCTGCCAACCGGCAAGGCGCGCGACCTGCTGGAGATTCCGGGTATCGGGCCGCTCGAGGTCTCGATGGTCGACGCGGCGAACCCTTGCGTGTTCCTCGATGCGAAAGCGCTCGGCCTCACGGGCACCGAAATGCCAGAGGCGCTTGATCGCAACCGCGCGCTGCTCGAGCGAATCGCGACGATCCGCTGCCACGCCTCCGTCGCGATGGGAATCGCAAGGACCGTCGAGGAGGCCCGCTCCAAATCGATGCCGCAGATCGGCTTCGTCTCGGCGCCTCAGGACTCGACGACCCTTTCAGGCGACGCCCTGCCCGCCGCCGCCGCCGACCTCACCGTGCGCATCATCTCGAACGGCCAGCCGCATCGCGCGCTGCCGCTTACCGGGTCGCTCTGCACCGCGGTGGCCGCGGGCATCGAAGGCACGATCCCGAACCAATTCGCACGCAAGGGCAATCCCGGCACCCTGCGCCTTGCAATGCCCTCCGGCGTCCTCACCGTCGGCGGGGAAGTCGTTCACGAGAACGGCGGCTGGCGCGCAGTGCGCGGCTCGTTCTTCCGCACCACCCGCAGGCTCTTTGAAGGCTACGTCTACGCATGAACCCAGCGCTGAATCTCAAGTTCCGCAAAATGCTCGAAGCCCGCCAGGCGACGCTGCTCCCCGGCGCGGCCAATGCGCTTGCCGCGCGCGCCATCGAGGACGCGGGTTTCGACGCGATCTACATCACCGGCGCCGGCATTGCCAATACCTTTCTCGGCATGCCCGACATCGGCCTCACCACGCTGACCGAAGTCGCTGCGCACGTCGCCGCGATTCGCGACGCGGTCGAGTTGCCGCTGGTGGTCGATGGCGACACGGGCTTCGGCAACGCGCTCAACATGGCGCGCACGATCCGCGTGCTGGAACGCTCCGGCGCCAGCGCGATCCAGATCGAGGACCAGGATTTCCCCAAGCGCTGCGGCCATTTTTCGGGCAAGGCGGTCATCGACGCAGCCGAGATGGTGCAGAAGATCAAGGCCGCGGTGGATGCGCGCACCGACGCCAATTTTACGATCATCGCGCGCACCGATTCGCGCGCCGTGCTGGGGTTCGAGGCCGCGGTCGAGCGCATGCACCTGTATCACGAAGCCGGTGCCGAGGCCACCTTCCTCGAGGCGCCGGAAAGCCTGGAGGAGATCCGCCTGATTCCCAAGCGCGTGCCGGGCCTGCCTATCCTCAACATCGTGTTCGGCGGCAAAACCCCGATGCCCGAGCAGGCAGAGTTGAAGGCGATGGGTTTCAGCGGGGTACTATATGCAAACACCGCGCTCCAGGCGGCGCTGGCGGGCATGCAGCAGGCCCTCGCGCACCTGCACAAGCAGGGCTCGCTCAAGGGCGCGGAGAAAATGCTCGCCGGATTCGCAGAGCGCCAGAAGGCCGTGAACAAGGACCTGTTCGACGCGCTCGAGAGAAAATACGCGTTGCCCGACAAAAAATGAAAGCCGAAGCCGCGTTGAAACGCCCGGTGCTGACGGCCAAACCCGTCAGCGTTTACGCCGCCGATGACCTCGTGTGGCACACCGCCGGCAAAACCGGCCTCGCGCTCAAGCCGGTGCGCGAGGATCGCGAGAAGGGGCGCTTCCTCGGCTTGGTCGGGTTTGAACCGCTGACCCGAAGCGGCCTCCATCAGCACCTCGGTGTCGCCACCAGCTTTATCCTCGACGGCAGCCTCACCGATTACCAGGGGCCGATCACCCTGCACGAAGCGGGCATCAACCTCAAAGGCGCCACGCACGACGCGATTGCCTATCAGCGTTCGTTGCTCGTGTCGCGGTTAGAGGCGCCCGTGATCTATCCCGAAGCGACCGACCGCGACTATGCGCTGCATACGGGGCCGCGCTTTGGTTCGATCCGCAATCCCAATCCGGAGGTGGAACCCGACATCAATGTCCCGGTCGACGCCCTGCGCGCGTTGCCGACCGGGATCGGAGGCGTGACCCGCAAGATGATTTTCGATTACTCGCGCTCGAGCGGCGAACATCGCTATGTGCAAATGGGGATGATTTCCGGTTCCAGGACACCGGCGTTTACGACCGCCGCGCTGCTCGAAATGTGGGTGCGAGCCGGCGACATACGCATTGGCGACAAGATCGCCTATGCCAACTGCTTCGTAGTCGTGGAGCCCGGTACGACGGTCTCGATTGAAAGCGACTTCGGCGCGTTGTTCCATGTGTGGTCGGAAGGGAGAATGCAATGGGCCGATGGAAAGCAAGGTTCCGACCTGTTCGGGTTCCAATGAGAACCTTGATTGGGGGAAGCTTGCTTGCCCTCCTGGCATGCGCCAACGCGTTCGCCCAAACCACCCCTGAAAAGCCGGGCTGGACCGGGACCGTCGGCGCCGGGCCCGTCTTTTTCCCCAAATACGCCGGCGGCAAGAAGCTCGAAGCGCTGCCGCTGCCGATCGCCTACGTCGACTACAACGACTGGCTCTACGTCGACCTGTATCGCGCGGGCGCCTATTTCTGGGGCAGCGCCGACAAGAAGCAGGGCCTGAGCATCGCGGTGGAGCCGCGCATTGGCTTCGGTTCGGGCGATGGTCCCCGCCTGGCCGGAATGGCGACCCGGCGTAGCAGCCTGTTCGGCGGGTTGACCTACAACGCGGAAAACGACTGGGGCTCGATGAGCGTCGGCTATTTCACCGACCTCAGCAATGCGAGCCGCGGCGGCTACGGCGACCTCCTGCTCACGCGGCCGCTGCACAAGGAATCCCGCTGGGAGCTGAACGGCGCATTGGAATTCTCGCGCGCCGATTCGAAGGTCATCAACTACTACTTCGGCGTGACGCCCACAGAGGCGACGGCACTGCGCCCGGCCTACACGCCCCGGGGGGCTACGAGCGCCACGTTCTGGCTCACCGGACAGTACAACTTCAGCAAGGACTACGCGCTCATGTTCGGCGGGAATTTGACTCGGCTGGGCGCGAGCGCCGCGGCGAGCCCGATTGTCGAACGGCGCGAGATCCCGTTTTTGTATCTCGGGATCGGCAGGAATCTTTGACCGAAACCGCAGCACGGCTTATCACGCGATGAGAATGCGGAAGCGTTTCGGCCCTTGATGCGATCACCAGACGCGGTGCGGCTTACTCGGTTGCCACCGAGCGTATCGTCGGGCCCCATGCGCCGACCAGTCCCTGGATGAAGTCCCGATAGGCCGCAGGGCCGCGGTAGTCGGGCTTCAGGCCGAAGCGGTACGCGCATTCCTTGAATTTGTCGGTCTGCATTGCCTTCCTGAATGCGGCATGGAGCGATTCGACGACGCCGGGATCCATGTCCCTGGGCCCGACCAGCCCCAGCATGCTCGGCGCCGTGAGGTTGAAACCGGACTCGACCAGCGTCGGCGCATCGGGAAAATCCGGCACGCGCGTTTCGGTGAACATGGCGAGCAACTTGAGCCGGCCATCCCGCACATGCGTGGCCCATTCGGCCGTCTGCGCCAGAACTTCGGTGTCGCCGCGCTCGAGGGAGATAATCGCCTCGGGCCCGTTCTTGTACGGAACATGCACCCAGCGCGCGCCGGTCAGCTGGCCGAGTCGCAGCATGGTCAGGTGCTGCTGGGTGCCGACGCCCGCGGTGCCGTAGCGGATCGCATCGGGCTTGCTCCTGGCGTAGGCGACGAGTTCGGCGACGTTTTTCCACGGCGCGTCCGGCCGCACGACAATGCCCGCCTGGTACTGCGCGACGTGCATGATAGGGGTGAGGTCCTTTAGGACATCGTAGGTGATGTCCTTGCGCAGGAACTGGTTAATCAGCGCCCCCGAGGAAAAGGACGCGATGGTGTAGCCGTCCGGCGCGCGCGCAACGAGTTGCGCGATCGACACTGACGAACCGGCCCCGGGCTTGTTCTCTACCAGCACGTTCTGGCCGAGTTCAGCGGAGGCGCCCTGCGCAATCACGCGCATGCAAATATCGGTTGCGCCGCCCGCGCCATAGCCCACGAGCATGATGACCGGCTTTTGCGGGTACTTGCCGGCCTGCTGCGCGCATAGCGGCGCAGCCACGAGTAGCAGCGCGGCGGCTGCCGCCCCGAAGCTGCAGATAACGGGTCTGTTGTAACGCATGCTTGCCTCCCCAGACTAGATGCTGCCATTGTCCAGCCGCGTTCAGGCCTTCCTGGTCGCCTCCACCACCTGTTCGATCTTGCCGATCAGGTTCGGCTCGATCTGCACTTTCCAGCGCGCGTAGGTGCGGCGCGTCGCGATCTGCCACTCCTTCATCTCCGCAGCAGTCGGGACATGCACGTTGACGCCGAGCGCGCGCACCTTTTCCACGTCCTCGGCGAACAGCTTCCTCACCAGCGCGATCTGCTGCTTTGCCGCTTCCTGCGCCGATTCGCGCACGATCTTCTGGTCCTGGGCGTTCCAGCTCTGCCACACGGGGCTGGCAATGGCAAACAGGAGGATGTCGTTCGAGTAGTTCCACTTGGTGACGAATTTCTGCCCCAGGTTCTGGATCTTTGCGGCGAGGAAAACCTCGAGCGGGTTTTCCTGCCCGTCGACCGCGCCCGACGCAAGCGCCGGCTGCGCGTCGGCCCAGCTCATGAAAGTGGGATTGGCGCCCATGCCGTTCATGATCTCGCCGTACATCGGGCTGCCGACCACGCGAATCTTGATGCCCTTCATGTCCTCGGGCTTGAGGATGGGGCGCTTTGAATTGCTGATCTGGCGAAAGCCGGTTTCGCCCACCGCCAGCGGCTCGGCGCCGGCCTTGCGCACGAGGTCGAAATAGTCGTTCATCACCGCGGGCGAATTGAGGACCGCGTCGAGCGCCTTGTGGTCGGGCGTGATGAACGGCAGCGTGAACACGCCCAGCTGCCGCACCGTGCCCGCCCAGTTGACCGGCGCGCCGCACAGCACGTCGATGATGCCCTGGCGCATGGCGGAGAATTCGCGCGTCTGGTCGCCCTGCACCAGCGACGAGCCCGGGTATTGCTTGATGTTGATGCGTCCGTTGGTCTTGTCGCGGACGATGCTGGCGAAGATCTCGCCACCCTTGCCCCACGCGAACGCCGGCGGGACAACGGTGGACATCTTGTACTCGGCCTTGTACTGCTGCGCGCGCAGTATCGCCGGAAAACCCAGCGTGGCGGCGGCAGCCGCGCCTTTGAGAATGTCGCGTCTTTTCATGGCGTCCCCCTTGGTTGTCAGTCGGCCTTCACGCCAGCGGCGCGCACGACCTTGCCCCAGCGCTCCTGCTCTTTCTTGATGAACGCAGCGTACTCTGCCGGCGTAGAGCCAACGGCCTCGGCGTCGTCGGCCGCGAAACGTTCGGCCACCGAAGTGCTCCTTGCCGCTTTGGCCGCCTCGGTCGCGAGCCGGCTGACCACGGCTTCGGGCATTTTCCCCGGGCCGTTCAGACCGTACCACTGCGAAGTCTCGAAGCCGGGATAGCCCTGCTCGGCCACCGTCCCCACGTCCGGCAAACTATGCAGGCGTTTGGGCGTGCCGACGGCAATCACGCGCAGCTTGCCCGACTTCACGTGCGGCATGAGCGGGGGCGTGCCGGCCGAAGCCGCCTGCGTGCGGCCGGCCACAAGGTCGATAACGTTGGGGCCGGTGCCCTTGTAAGGCACGTGCTGGATATCGATGCCGGTGACCTGCTTCAGGTATTCCATCGCCAGGTGCCCGGCCGAACCATTGCCGGCGCTGCCGTAATAGAGCTTGCCCGGCTCCTTCTTGGCCAGCGCAACGAACTCGCGCAGGTTCTTCGCCGGCACGCTTTCGTGCACCACGAAGATTGCAGGCACGATCGCGAGCAGCGAAATGGGCGCGAAATCGCGGTCCACGTCGTAAGGCAGTTTCGAGTACATGAAAGGGTTCATCGCAAGCGACCCGACGTGTCCGATGATCAGCGTGTAGCCGTCCGGGTCGGCTTTCGCGACCTCCAGCATGGCGAGGTTGCCGCCCCCGCCGGGCTTGTTGTCGACGATGATGGACTGGCCGAGGCCCTTTTCCATCTCGTGCGCCACCGCGCGCGCCACGATCGACGAGCTGCCACCGGGCGCGAAGGGCACCACCAGGCGAATGGGTTTGGTGGGGTAGGTCTGCGCCTGTGTTGCGCCAACCCATGCGGCAACCAAGGCCGACACGAAGAGCAATATTTTTTTCATCCTTCCTCCTGGGCTCGATAATAAATGATCGAGAGACTCTGCGGTTCGTCACTTCGCCTTGTACCGGTCGATTGACCCGGTTTTGGCCCTCTGCCATAGTCAAAGGCGCGCGACAAAAGCATTCAAAAAGCACGCAAACCCAGAATGGAAACCCTGACCCAATGCTCTGGATAGCCCCGTCCGAGAAAGACACCGCCGCCGCGACGCTCGAAAAACGGCTGTGGGATTCCGCCGACCAGTTCCGCGCCAACTCGGGCCTCAAGGCGCAGGAATATTCGGGCCCGATTCTTGGCCTCATCTTCCTGCGCTTTGCCGAAGTCCGCTTCACCGCGCAGCGAGCACTGCTTGAGAAGGCCGGGGCATCTGCCCGGCGCGGCAGCCGTGTGGAGGAACCCGCCGCGTACCATGCAGAGGGCATCCTCTACCTGCCCGCCGAGGCGCGATTCGCGTACCTGCTGAACCGACCCGAGGCCGACGACATCGGCGCGAAGATCAATGCCGCCATGCGGGACATCGAAAAGCACAACCCACAGCTTGCCGGCGTGCTGCCCAAGACCTACAACCTCTTTACGAGCACCCTGCTCAAGGAACTGCTCAAGAAGGTCTCCGAGATTCCCGCCACTGCGGACTACGACGCGTTCGGCCGGATCTATGAGTATTTTCTCGGCGAGTTTGCCCGCACCGAAGGTCAGAAGGGCGGCGAGTTCTATACCCCAAGCAGCATCGTCCGCCTTCTTACCGAGGTGATCGAGCCCTACCACGGGCGCATCCTCGATCCCGCCTGCGGATCGGGCGGCATGTTTGTCTCGAGTGCGCGGTTCGTGGCTGAGCACAAGAAGAATCCCGCCGCCGAGCTGGCCATCTGCGGCGTCGAAAAGACCGACGAGACCGGGCGCCTGTGCCGCCTGAACCTCGCGGTGCATGGGCTCGAAGGCGACATCCGGCACGGCGGCAACGTCAACAGCTACTACGACGATCCGCACGCCGCGGTCGGCCAGTTCGACTTCGTGCTGGCCAATCCGCCATTCAACGTCAACGCCGTGGACAAGGAGCGGTTGAAGGACTCCGTAGGTCCCGGCCGCCGTTTTCCTTTCGGCATGCCGAATACCGACAACGCCAACTACCTCTGGATCCAACTCTTCTACTCGTCGCTGAACAAGACGGGCCGCGCCGGGTTCGTCATGGCAAACTCGGCTTCCGACGCCCGCAGTTCCGAGCAGGAGCTGCGCAAGAAACTCATCGAAGCCCGCGCGGTGGACGTAATGGTTGCCGTCGGCCCGAACCTGTTCTATACCGTTACGCTGCCCTGCACTCTGTGGTTCCTGGACAGGGGCAAAGCCGGGACGACTCGCGCCGACAGCGTGCTGTTCATCGATGCCCGTCATATCTACCGGCAGATCGATCGGGCGCATCGGGACTGGACGCCCGCGCAGATCGGTTTCATCGCCAACCTCGTCCGCCTCTATCGTGGCGAGGCACTCGACCTGACCCTCGGTGGTGAGGAAGCCGGGGCGAAGCTCACGGAAATCTTCGGCAAGAAACCGAAATACGCCGACGTGGCAGGCCTGTGCCGCGCCGCCACGGTCAAGGACATTGAAGCGCAAGGCTGGTCGCTCAATCCTGGGCGCTACGTGGGCGTGGCGCCGGGTGAAACCGTGAGTGACGAAGACTTCAAGGCACAGCTCGAGGCGCTGAACGAGGAACTCGAAACTCTCAACGCTCAGGCGCGCGAACTGGAAGCGACGATCGCAAAGAACGTCGCGGAGATTCTCGAAACGTGAGCAAGTCCGTGGACACCAATCCGCCGTCGAAAGGCCAGTTTCTTGTCTACCAAACGGCCGACGGGAAGCTGAAGATCGATGTCCGGCTGGAAGGCGAGACAGCGTGGCTGACCCAGGCTCACATGGCAGAGCTATTTCAGACGACCGTCCCCAACGTGAGCATGCATCTGCGCAACGTGTACGCGGAAGGCGAACTGCAGGCGGCGGCAACCGTTAAGGAATACTTAATAGTTCGACCGGAGGGTAAACGGCAGGTGTCCCGTACGGTGGAACATTACAACCTCGACGCCATCATTTCCGTCGGCTACCGCGTCAAAAGCGCCGTCGCCACGCGCTTTCGCATCTGGGCTACGCAGAAACTGCGCGAGTTCATCGTCAAAGGCTTCGTGTTGGACGACGAACGGCTGAAGAACCCCGATCGGCCTTTCGACTACTTCGATGAACTGCTGCGCCGGATCCAGGACATCCGCACCTCCGAGCGGCGGTTCTACCAGAAGATCACCGACATCTACGCCACCAGCATCGATTACGACCCCACTGAGCCCGCGAGCATCGAATTCTTCCAGACCGTGCAGAACAAAATGCACTGGGCAATCACCGGCCAGACTGCAGCGGAAATCATCCACGCCCGTGCCGACAGCGCCAAGCCGCAGATGGGCCTGACCAGCTGGCGCGGCGCGAAGGTGCGCAAGGACGACGTTGCCATCGCCAAGAACTACCTCAACGAAGCGGAACTGGCGGCCCTGAACAATCTGGTGGAGCAATACCTCGTTTTTGCCGAAGGCCAGGCCATGCGGCGGGCGCCCATGCATATGGGCGATTGGATCACCAAGCTCCATGGGTTTTTGACTATCAACGATCGCAATATTCTGACCCACGCGGGGAAGATCTCGCATCTGATGGCGAAGGAGTTGGCGGAGTCGGAGTACGAGAAATTCAGCCGAGGGAGGGTCCGGCGGGACGATGCGGCGGGTGGTGAGTTTGAAAAGGCCATCAAGCGACTGCCGGCGGCGCTCGAGCCGAAGAAGAAGAGAAGGAAGAAATGAACAACAAAACCCTCAGTGCCGAGACGTGCGACCTTGAACAAACCGTAGCCGGCGCCGTGGTATGGATTCTAGAGGCCTGACCATGGTTGCCTCCGAGAATTGGGAACGGAAACGGTTGAAGGATTTGCCGCTTCAAATAATTGACGGCGACAGGTCCGCGCGGTATCCGAAGCGTTCCGAATTTCAAGATTCAGGCGTCCTTTTCCTGAACACGACGAATATCGTTGATGACCGACTCGACCTGAACGAAGCGATTTACATCAGCGAGCAAAAGTATTCCGAAATTAAAAAAGGTCGAGCGCAACGTGGTGACATCTTCATGACCACGCGCGGCTCAATTGGAAAAGTAGCCCGTTTCGACTGTGAGCATGAAACGGCTTTAATCAACGCGCAGATATTAATTCTCAGGACCGACCCCAACCAACTTGATTCGCGCTTCCTCTTTCACACTCTTCGCAGCCCCCTTTTCAAGACTCACCTTGCGAACTTCGCGTCGGGTTCTGCGCAGCCTCAAATTCCGATAACCGACCTCCGTGAAGTTGACCTTCCAATTCCCCCGCTGCCAGTGCAACGGCACATCGCAGGCATTCTGTCAGCCTACGACGAACTGATCGAGAACAGTCAGCGGCGCATCCGGATATTGGAGACAATGGCCGGCGCCCTCTACCGCGAGTGGTTCGTCCACTTCCGCTTCCCCGGCCACGAAAAGCTCCCACGCGTCGCCTCTCCGCTCGGCAATATTCCCAAAGGCTGGGAGGTGAAGAAGCTCGGCGAGATTGCCGAGGACATGCGCCGCAATGTACCCAAAGGCAAACTCGACGAACCGCAACCCTACGTCGGCCTCGAACACATCCCGCGCCGTTCGCTCGCGCTGGATGCTTGGGAGACGACGACAGAACTTGGCTCGAACAAGTTGGAGTTTAGGAAAGGCGAAGTCCTCTTCGGGAAGATTCGGCCTTACTTTCACAAAGTGAGCGTCGCCCCGTTCGATGGCTTGTGCTCTGCCGACACGATCGTCGTTCGTGCTCGCCGCCCAGAGCATTCCGCCTTCGTCGTCGCGTGCGTTTCCAGTGACGAGTTCGTCGCTCACGCCACCGCCACCTCGAACGGCTCAAAGATGCCGCGCGCCAATTGGGGCGTGTTGGAAGAATACGGCGTCGTGATCCCCAAAGGCAAAGTTGCCGCGCAATTCTCCGCGCTCTTTGCCGACACCATAGCGCAGCAACAGGCGCTCGTTTTTAAAATTAAAAACCTCGGCCGCACGCGCGACCTGCTCCTGCCGCGCCTGCTGTCCGGCCAGATCAACGTTACAAGCAACTGAGAATGTACAACGACCTGATAAGCAAGGTGGAGTCGTTAAAGGTCTTGCTGGTCTCGCGTGCAACTGGCGGTGAAGGCGACGACTCGCGGTACAAAAACCTGCGCCGCGAGATGATCGCACTGCGCCGTATTGCGAAGCTGCTCCCGCAGGTCGTGCATGTGTGTCGTGACCTCTCGGAGTTCTGGGGCTTCATCAAGCCGAAGTTCGCAACATATGCCGAACGTCGGGAATACCTGCGCAACGAATTTGATCCACTCATGAGGATGCTGGAATCGGAA
>JBBQNG010000150.1:0-11032 GCA_038329645.1 Burkholderiales bacterium | reverse complement strand
AGTATTGAGAGGTACTAATTAACGCATTTCGGCATGACTCAATTTGCTTGACGAAGAGATTTTTTAGTTCTGGATCATCTTTTAGTTCATCTAGCTTCTTGAGTGCCGCATCTGCAACCCAAAGAACATCGCGACTCGGATGCCGAAAAGCGGGTGGGGCAAGTACTTGCCATGTGCGACCCAAGTGCTTGGAAAACTCACGTGCTTCATTCGATCCGATTTCGTCTGCGATCTGGCGAGCCTCAGCTACGTCCAGGGCAATCTCGCCTGACTCCAGGCGGGATATTCGACTAGCCGTAAAAGGTAGTTTTCTTGCCAAATCTGCTTGTGAAAGATCAGCGTCTTCTCTGAGGCGCTGAAGCTCCAAATGCAATTCCGGGTAGGTAGTCATATGCATTCCTTGCAATAATTAAAACTAATATATCGCAAATAGTGCGGAAGTGAAACAATATTTTCCGCAACAAATGCAAAAAACACTCCAATCTAAGCTATTGCTTATCCATTGAATTAGTTTTAGGCTTCCCAACATGAAAAGCGATGAAATTGCGCTACTTCGAAAGGACCTCCGCCTCTCACAGGTAGATTTTGCTCAGCTTTTTGGAGTGCATTTCATGACCATCTCGAAGTGGGAGCGGGGGGAAGCGGTTCCTTCGCCTTTCCAAACGGTGTTCCTTGAACAATTCCGTCAAACCGCGGACGCGCGACTAGCGGACTCGCAAGAACAAGTAAAAAAGTTGCTCGTAGGGGCGGGCGTGGTAGCCACGCTAATGTTTCTTTTCTCAGGGAAGGGGTAGGCAAAATGAATTTTGATCCGATCCTATTGGTGACGCGGCAAAAATTCTTAGTCTTAACGCATTGGGGGGTGCGATTCCCGAATGGAGCTGTATGAATACGCTCCAGGGATTGGCCTTCGTATTACGGACGACGAAGGATTCTCAGAAGGCCATGACGTAACGATTGTCGGATCCATACCTTGGAATCAGGCGCATCTAGTACGCAATCGCTTACTTGAACTTCAACGGAACGCGCGTGCGTACGATGCCTTCAACTGGAATTGCGAAACATTTGCAAGATGGCTTACGACGGGCGAGGCAAAGAGTGAACAACTTCAGAGCGCGCTTTGGCTCGCGGGCATTTTTGCAGTGCTAGCCATCGCGACGAGATAACAATTGCCGCTCTTTCTGTGTTGTTGCCATCGCGTCCAGCACGCGCTCGGGTGTGAACGGCATCGAAGTGACCCGCGTCCCGAAAGGGACGAGTGCATCGTTGATCGCGTTCATGACCGCGCCCGGCGCCCCCGCGGTGCCCGCTTCGCCCACGCCCTTGGCGCCTAGCTCCGAAGTCTTTGTCTTTGACTCTACATGGCCGCACACGATATCGGGCATTTCCACCGACATCGGAACGAGGTAGTCGGCCATCGATGCATTGAGGAGCTGGCCGTCCTCGGAGTAGTGGCACTCCTCGAAGAGGGCCGCGCCGATGCCCTGGACCACGCCGCCGCGGATCTGTTCGTCCACGAGCAGGGGGTTGATCACGGTGCCGCAGTCCTCGACGCACCAGTGTTTCAGCAGCGTGACGAAGCCCGTGTCGGTATCGACTTCCACGAGCGAGGCCTGGATCCCGTTCGTAAATGTGAAGCCGTATTCGCGCGGGGTGAAATGGCGCGTAACCATGAGTTCGGCCTGGAACTTCATCGGCAGCGTATCGGGGCGGAAATACGCCACCCGCCCGAGCTCGGCCAGTGGGAGCCTGGATTCGCCGCTGGCGCGATCGATGATTTCGTTGTTGTAGATATCTAGCGTCGCCTTGTCAGCGCTGAGGATCGCCGCCGCAATATCAAGGATGTTGGCGCGCAGCGCCTTGCCTGCCTGCAGCACCGCTTCGCCGCCGATACCGGCGCCTCTCGAGGCCCAGGTGCCGCCGCCGTACGGCGTGGTGCTGGTATCACCGGTGATGACCTTGACCTTCTCGAGCGTGACGCCGACCACGCTCGCCGCGATCTGCGCAAAGATGCCCTCGGTGCCCTGGCCCTGTTCGGTAACGCTCGATAGCACCGTCAGCATGCCCGTGGGCTCCAGGCGCAGGCTCGCGCCGTCCTGCGCCGAGATGCGCGCGCCGCCGACACCGTAGAACGCCGGCGAGGGGCTGGTCACCTCGATCATCGCGGCGAATCCGATCCCGCGGTGGATCCCTTTCTGCCGCAACGCCGCCTGCTCGGCGCGAAGCGACTTGTACTCCATGAGGGCAAGCAGCTTGTCGAGGCACTGGTGGTGCGTAAGGACTTCGAACTTCATGCCCGCGGCGCCCGTACAGGGGTAGGCATCGTCGGGGATCATGTTGCGCCGGCGGAATTCGGCCGGGTCCATGCCGAGTTTCTGCGCAGCGAGGTCGACGATGCCCTCGGTCAGCGCCACCGCAATCGGGTGGCCCACCGCGCGGTATTGGCAGGTGACGTTCTTGTTGGTGAACACCACGTTGAGCTTCGCTCGGTAGCTCTGGTGCTTGTAAGGCCCGCCGGTCAGGTTCAAGACCTGGTTGCCTTCGATGCCGCTGGTCCTCGGGTAGACCGAGTAGGGGCCGATCGCGGTCACGTCGTCGAGGTCGAAGGCGAGGATGTCGCCCGCCTTCGTTGCGGCAAGCCGGACCTTCACCTTGTGCTCGCGTGCGTGGATGTCAGACAGGAACGATTCGAGCCGGTCGGCGACGAACTTCACCGGCCGGCGCAGCATGATCGAGAGCGCGGCGGTGCACATCTCGTCGGGGTACACGTGCACCTTGATGCCGTAGGCGCCGCCGATGTCGCGGCAGATCACCCGCACATTGGCTTCGGGGATGTTGAGGTGCCGCGCGAAGATGTCCTGCATCATGTGCGGTGCCTGGGTGGCGTGGTGCACCGTGAGGGTATGTTCGCCGGCGTTGTAGTCGGCGAGAATCGCACGGCCCTCCAGGCACACGCCGGTGTGGCGGCCGAAGCTGTAGCTTTCCTCAACCACCACGTCTGCTTTAGCAAACGCGGCGTTCACGTTCCCGTTGTCCACCTCGCGGGAAAAGCAGATGTTGTCGCCCAGGTCCGGGTGGATCACGTACTTGCCCGCCAGCGACTCGTGCATGTCCATGACGGCCGGCAGCGGCTCCCATTCGGCCACGATCAGCTCGCACGCGTCCTCGGCCTGCGCGCGGGTTTCGGCGACCACGGCCGCGACGGCCTCGCCCTGCCAGCACGCGCGCTCGATCGCGAGCGGGTACTGCGGCGGCGATTTGAGGCCCTTGAGGTGGGAGAGCACGCCAATCCACGGCGAGCAGTACTCGGCGACGGCGCGGCCGTCGACCACCGCGATGACGCCCGGCGCAGCGCGCGCCTTGGCGAAATCGAGGCTCTTGATCTTCGCGTGCGCGTGCGGGCTGCGCAGAAACACGACCTGGGCCAGGCGCGGGAACCGCAGGTCATCGATGAACGATCCACGCCCCTGCAGCAGGCGCTTGGCGTTGGCGCGCGGCTCGGGCTTGCCTATGTAACCCGATTGCGTACGTGTTTTAGAATCCTTGACCGGGATCTCGTCGCGCGCGGTCATGGCTTCACCCCATTGCGGCGCAGCGCGAGCACGGTTTCAATGGCATCGACTATCGCCTGGTAGCCGGTGCAGCGGCAGTAATTGCCCGACAGGTGCTCGCGGATCCGCTCGCGCGAGGCCTCCGGCTCGGTCTTGACGAGGTCCAGCGCAGCGACCAGCATGCCCGGCGTGCAGTAACCGCATTGCAGGGCGTTGCGCTCGTGGAACGCCTGCTGCAGCTGGGCCAGCTCGCCGCTATCCGACAAGCCTTCGATCGTGTCGACGACCTTGCCTTCGCACTGCACGGCGAGCGTGAGGCACCCGCGCACGATGTTGCCGTCCACCCTGACGGTGCACGCACCGCAAACGCCATGCTCGCAGCCGATGTGGGAGCCGGTCAGGCCGATCTCGTCGCGCAGGAAATCGATGAGGTGCGTGCGCGGCTCGATGCGACGCGACACCTTGGTGCCGTTCACGGTCAGGGTAAGAATATTCTCCATGCGGCGGCCCTCAAGCGGCCAGCGCGGCAAGCGCGCGGCGGGTAATCACGTTGGCAAGGTGCAGCTTGGTTGCGGCCTTGTTCTCGAGATCGGGCAGGGGCGACAGGTCGCGGCCAAGTTCGGCCGACAGGTCGCCCGAAGGAACCTTGCCCTCGGCAGCCTTCATCGCATTGAGCGCAAGCTTGGGTACGTCGCCCCCGCCAAGATAGGCCAGCCGCAGGTCGTGCACCCGGCCCGCCTCGGTCCGCGCAACTGCGGCGACCCCGACGATCGCGTAGTCGCCTCGCCGCCGCGACAACTCGAGGAACACGCTGCGATGCCTGGGCAGCAGTGGGATCTCGACGCCGGCAATCAATTCCGCAGGGCCCAGCGCGGTGGCGTACAGGCCCTTGAAGAATTCGCGCGCCGGGACGCGGCGCTCGCCCTTGGCCGAAACCAGGATGAGCGTGGCGTCCAGCGCGAGGCAGCAGGCGGGCCATTCGGCGGCCGGGTCCGCCAACGCGAGCGACCCGCCGAGCGTCCCGGAATTGCGGATCGCCACGTGGGCGATGTGGGGCGCAGCCTGGGCCAGCAAAGGGCAGTGCCGCGCAACCTCCGCGGAGCGCTCGATTTCGCGATGGCGGGTGAGGGCGCCGATGCGAATCCGGTCCTCTGCGACCGAGATGCCGGCCAGGCCGCCGATCCCGGTGATGTCGACAAGGATTTCCGGCGCGGCCAGCCTCAGGTTCAGGATCGCCACCAGGCTCTGGCCCCCCGCAAGCACGCGCGCGGTGTCGCCATGTTTTTGCAGCAGGTCGAAGGCTTCGGCAAGCGTGCGGGGCTTTGCATAGGCAAATGCTGGGGCTTTCACGGACCGGGCTCCCGGGACACAGTGATGAAACGCGGGGAAAGTGTACCTTGCCGCCGCGCCCGGAACCTCCTATAAACTCGTGCGGACGGATCCAGGAGAACGCCATGCCGCTTACCGAGCTGAACCATTATTTTGTGCGCGCCAGCAACCTCGAGGCGACCAAGCATTTCTACTGCAAGGCGCTGGATCTCGACATGATGCCGCGGCCGCCGTTTCCTTTTGCCGGTTACTGGCTCGGCCGCGAAGGCCGCATCTGGGTGCACATGGGCCAGCACGGCATCCCGAACGCCGAGCTTTACTACCGGGGTACGCCCAAGCACGCCGCGCAGGACAACTCTGGGGTGGTCGACCACATTGCGTTCCTCGCCACCGATCCCGACGCATTCCGCGACCGCTTCACCGAAATGAAATGCGATTTCTGGGCGCGAAGCCTGCCCGAGTTCGACCTGTTCCAGATCTTCGTGCGCGACCCGGATGGCCTGACCATAGAACTCAATTTCAATGGCTTGGAAAAAATGCCTGACTGGGGCGACGACTATTCGCAGATGCCGGAAGTCGCCGGTGCAAAGGATCTGGCAGGCACCATGGCGAGCCGCGCCTGAGCATGGACAAGCGCAGCGGGTTTGCGAATGTCGGCTATGAAGAGGCCGTGCGTCGCGCGCATGCCATCGTCCCGAAGCTGCGCGAGCTGGCGGGCGCCTCCGAGCAGGCGAGGCAGCTGACCCCGGACATCCTCGCGCTGCTGCACGAAAACGGGCTGCTGCGGTTCCTGCAGCCCAAGCGCTGGGGCGGCATGGAGCTCGACTTCGTCTCCGTGTTCGACATCCCGGAAATCATCGGGCGCGGCGACGCCTCGACCGCATGGAACGTCGGCAACCTCTCGATCCACCATTGGATGCTGGCGCTTTACGACCCGAAGGCGCAGGAGGAAGTGTGGGCCGACGATCCCGACGCGATCATCGCTTCGGGCATCGCCTATCCGCAGGGCAAGGGGCGCAAGGTCGACGGCGGCATCATGCTGTCGGGTTACTGGAATTTTTCTTCCGGGGTCGACCCCTCGAGCTGGAACATGCTCGCCTGCATCGTCAAGGACGGCGACAAGGTCGTCGACCACCGCATGTGCCTGCTCCCGCGCAAGGACTACGAAGTCATCGACGACTGGAACACGCTCGGCATGTGCGGTACGGGAAGCAAGTCGGTGAAAGTGGAGGAGGTCTTCGTGCCTGAGCATCGCGCGCTGTCGATGTACACCGCGCGCGGCGGCTCCGATTTCCCGGGTGCGAAAGCCAACCCGAACCCGCTTTACCGCATCCCGCTGGGCGCGCTGGGCTCGAGCTGCCTGTCGGGCGCCATCATCGGCAACGCGCAGGCCGCGCTCGACCTGACCGTGGAGTCCGTGAAGGCGCGCAGCACCAACTACACCGGCATGAAAATGCGCGACTTCCAGACCGTGCAGCTGCGCGTCGGCGTGGCGGCTTCGAAAATCGACCTGGCGCGCGCCTCGCAGCACGCCGATTGCCTGGAAGGAATGCAATTCGCCGCCGCCGGCGTGATGCCGCCGATGGAGGACAAGCTGCGCTTCCGGCGCAACTGTGCACTTGCAGCGCGCATGGCGGTCGAGGCGGTGGATACGCTGCACGAGATGGCGGGCGCCAACGGCATCTATACAAAGTATCCGCTTGAGCGGCTGTTCCGCGATGCGCATTCGGCCTCGGCCCACATCGGCTTCAACTGGGATGCGGGGATGTCGACCTGGGGGCTTGTCGCGCTGGGCGGGGAGGTGGTCAACCCGACGCTGTAGATGGTGGGAAAGTCGGACTTTTTATTTCCGAGAACCGCGCCAATATTGGCTCCCCGGTTAGTTAGTATACCGATTCAAGTATACCGTTCGTGGAATCAGTCCGGTTTCGCCCCGGTGTCGCGGATGATCTTGCCGTAGCGCGCGGATTCGGACTGCATGAATTTCGCAAGCTGGTCGGGGGTGGTGCCCACCGACTCGACGCCCTGCTCGAGCAGCTTGGCCTTTACGTCCGGCGAATTGACGGCCCGGTTGATCTCGGCGCTCATCTTCGCGACGATCTCCGGCGGGGTCCGCGCGGGGAAAAGCGCCGCGTACCAGACCACCAGGTCGAGCGACGGATAGCCCAGCTCGGTAAAGGTCGGCAATTCCGGCGCCGCCTCGCTGCGCTTCGCGCTGGTCACGGCGATCGGCCGCAGCCGGCCGGCGCGGGCGTGCTGGATGGAGGAAGGCAATGCCGTGAACCCCATCTGTACCTGGCCGCCGACCATGTCGATGACCGCGGGACCGGCGCCCTTGTAGGGCACGTGCACGATGTCAATCTTTGCGGCGGTCTTGAGGATCTCGCCGGCAAGGTGCTGCACGCCGCCGGTGCCCGCCGAGGCAAATGACAGCTGGCCGGGTTTTGCACGGGCCAGCGCGACGACTTCCTGCAGCGTCTTCGCCGGCAGGGACGGGTGGACCGAGTAAAGCATCGCGGCGTGCGCGGCGTACGACGCGGGCGCGAAATCCTTGATCGCGTCATACGCCATCTTTGGATACAGGTGCTGGCTGATCGTCAGCTCGGCGGAGGAGGCCAGCAGCATCGTGTAGCCGTCGGGCGCCGCTTTCGCTACCGCATCGGCGCCCAACATTCCACCCGCGCCCGAGCGGTTCTCCACCACGATCTGCTGGCCGAGGCTCTCCTGCAGCTTCGGCGCCAGGTTGCGCGCGAAAAAATCGAGACCTCCGCCGGGGGGAAACGGCACGATGATGCGCACCGGCCGGGATGGCCACGCTTGGGCTTCAGCCCCGGTCGAAGTGATCAGTGCAAGCGCCGCGAGGGCGCCCGCGAACAGCCCCCTCACGGGACTGCTCCTCACTTGGTCATTTTGATCGAGCGGTCGAGGAATTCATTCGTGTAGGTCGTCTTCACGTCGAATTCCTTGTCCAGCCCGACATATTCCTTGTACAGCGCGTAGTCGGTGGACATGCGCGCATCGTCATGGATGCCGAGCGCGACGGACTTGGAGAACTTGTCGCTCATGAGCACTTCCACCAGCTGCCAGTTGGTCATCTCATTGTCGTACTTGAGGGCGCCGTTGGCGTCGATCAGCGCCTGCACGCAGGGCTTCGGGTCGGCGACGCAGGCGGCGAACGCCCGCTGGGTCACTTTCACGAACTTGTCGACCGCGGGCTTGTTCTTGGCGAGGAACGCCGTGTTGACCACCACCGAGTTGCCATAGGTGTTGAGGCCGGCGTCCCGCCAGGCGAGAAAGCCCATGTCGTCGCCCAGCTCCCTCTGGAACACATGGTGGATGTTGTAGAAAGAGGTGGTTGCGTCGATTGCCTTGGACTTGAGTGCCGCGAGCTTGGCATTGGCGTCGATGTTGACCCAGATCACCGACTTAGGGTCCAAGCCGTTACTCTTGGCCAGCGCCGGCCAGACGGAGCGGGCGCCGTCGCCCGCGGGATTGCCGATTTTCTTGCCGGCGAGGTCCTTGATGCCCTTGATGCCGGAGCTCTTGAGCCAGTACACGCCCTGCGGCGAGTTGGCGTAAACGTTGAACACGCCGACCATCTCGGCGCCCTTGCCGCGGCCGACGAGCACATTACCCATGTCGGCCAGGCCAATGGGGTTGGCGCCCGCGCCGACTTTCTGCACGACGAGCGCCGAGCCTTTGCCCGGCTCCAAGTTCACCTGCAGGCCCTCCTTTGCATACCAACCCATCTTGTTGGCGTAGTAATAAGGGGCGTGATCGCCGCCGGGCACCCAGTTCAGGATGAAGTCGAGCTTGGTCTGCGCCGCCGCGTTCATCGACAAAGGTGCGATGGCAAGCGCGGCAAGCGCGGTGATCAGTGTCTTTTTCATGTTTCCCTCCTCGCGTTTTCAGGCGGAGGATGGTATCGGCGCGTGCGGCTGGGTGTCAATGTTTTCACCGGACGATTTAACTGCGCGGCGTTGACGCTCGCGGGGGGCTCGGTTAAGTTAACCGGACAGTTACTTTTTCCACGGTCCGCAACAGCAGCCATGCCCCTTTCCTGGTCCGACCTCCCCGCCGACGTCCTCGCCGCCCTCAAACAGGGCGCGGTGATCCCCGCGCACCCGCTTGCGCTGGATGCCGCGCGCACGCTCGACGTGCGCCGCCAGAAGGCGCTCACGCGGTATTACATCGACGCGGGATCGGGCGGCCTCGCGGTCGGCGTCCACTCGACCCAGTTCGCCATCCGCGAAGTCGGCCTGTACGAGCCGGTGCTGCGTCTGGCCGCCGAAACGGCGCGCGACTGGACGCAGGGCACGCTGGTCCTGGTTGGCGGCTTGTCCGGACGCACCGCGCAGGCGGTCAAGGAGGCGCAGGTTGCGCGCGGCCTGGGCTATCACGCAGTCATGCTGAGCCTTGCCCCGATGAAGGGCGCGTCGATCGACGAGCTCATCGCGCACTGCGCGACGGTCGCCGCCGAGATGCCGCTGGTCGGCTTCTACCTTCAGACCGCGGTCGGCGGAATCCCGCTGCCGATGGCGTTCTGGCGGCGTTTCGCACAAATAGAGAACGTGGTCGCGATCAAGATGGCGCCGTTCAACCGGTATCGCACTCTCGACGTGATCCGGGGAGTCGCCGCTGCGCACGCCGAGGACCGGGTAACGCTTTATACGGGCAATGACGACCATATCGTGCTCGACCTGGCCGTCCCCTTCGATGTGCAGAGGGGGGCGGAGACAGTCCGCTTGCGCATCAAGGGCGGGCTGCTCGGCCACTGGAGCGTGTGGACGAAATCGGCCGTCGAGCTGCATGCGCGCATTCGCGCGGCCGTGGAAGCGGATCGCGTGGACGCCGGGCTGCTCGCGCTGGACGCCAAAGTGACCGACGCCAACAGCGCATTCTTCGACGTCGCCAACGATTTCGCCGGCTGCATTCCCGGCTGCCACGAGGTGTTGCGCCGGCAGGGGTTGCTCGAAGGGACATGGTGCCTCGACCCCAACGAGCAGATGTCGCCCGGGCAGAAGGAAGAGATCGACCGCGTCTACTCGGACTATCCCGAGTTTGCCGATGATGCGTTCGTGCGCGCCAATCTGGAGAAATGGCTCGCGTGAAGCTCGACTCCGCACTGCTCGACGCTTATCGTCGTGCCGGCCATGTCACGGTGCCCGCGGTTTTCCGTCCGGAGGAAATGGAGGCGCTGATTGCCGACATTGAGCGCTGGGGCGAAGAGTTCCTCGCCGACCTGCCACCCGAAAAGCGCTACTGGTACATCGACGGGGGGGTGGAGGCCCGGCAGGTGCTGAGGAAGCTCGACAACCCGCATTTCCATCGCCCTTCGGTAGCGAAGGTTGCCGCGGATCCGCGACTGGTGGGGCTCGTCGAGTCGATCCTGGGCCCCGGGGTGACGGTCTATTTCAGCCAGGTCTTCTTCAAGCCGCCCGAAGGCGGCGGCCCCAAGGTCGTGCACCAGGACAACTACTACTTCGGCCCGCGGGACCCGGAGGGCATCGTCACGGCGTGGATCGCGCTCGACGACGCGACCCTGGAAAACGGCTGCCTGTATTTTGGCGAAGGCACGCATAGGGGCCCGGTCTACAAGCACGTGGCCCCGCCGGACGCGCCGTTCGACCTGCACGTGCCTGCCGACGAGGCGGCGAAACACCCCATGACGGCGGCGCCCGTGCCGCGCGGAGGCGTCTCTTTCCATCACGGCACCGCGTTTCATCAGTCGGGTCCCAACCACTCGCCGCGCTGGCGCCGGGCCTGCGCGCTGCACTATGTAAGCAACGCAAACCGCTTTGTGAATCCCGCCCTGCCCTATGACGAGGCAGCCGTGGTCCGCATCACCTGACGAACCTTTAGGGGAGTCCGCCGTGGACAAGTCCAGCGACACGATGCAACGCTATGCCTTCGCGGTGGTGTCCCACCTGGCGCTCCTGCTGGCGTGGTACCTGTTCGTCAAGTTCGGCAATGTGCCCAAATACGTGATGCCTTCGCCCGAAGCGACCTTCCTGTCGCTGACCGAGGGCGGCTACAACTGGTGGGGCAACGTTTTGGCCACCGGCACCGAGATTTTCGTGGGCTATTTCCTGGCACTGGTGGTCGGCGTCGGGCTGGCGCTGGCATTCACCTGGTCGAGGGCGCTCGAGCAG
>JBBQNG010000149.1:0-11038 GCA_038329645.1 Burkholderiales bacterium | reverse complement strand
CCACCTCCGTGCGCAGCCCGGTCGAATTTGCATTGGCGCTCGTCTGCTTCGGGCTGCTGTTCTTCTGGCGCCTGGCGCCGCTCTGGGTGGTCATCCTTGCCGCCCTCGGGGGACAGCTCATCGCCTTCATTGCTTAGTTGCCCGTGCCGTCATCAGGCCCCACAGCCAGTTGATCTTGTAGCGCTCGATCGTCGCCTCGGCATGACCGGCCTGGTTGAGCAGCGCCAGGCATTCGCTTTGCCGATAGGTCTTGTAGTACGCCTTGCTCCGTAACCGCAGGTAAAGGTTGCACGCACGGCAGACGAGGTAGTCGTCGCACCAATCCGTGATGATCAATTGCCCGCCCGGCCGCAACACGCGCTCCATTTCCCGGATAGCGTCGATCGGATGCGTTATGTAGTGGAACATGTTGCAGGAGATCACCACGTCGAAGCTCGCGTCATCCCACGGCAGCTTGTTTGCCCATCCCAAACGCAGATCGACGCTTTCGGAAAGTTTTTCGGCGGCTACCTGCAGCATCTCGGGAACCGGGTCCAGACCTGCCAGGCGAGCCGACGGGTACCTGGCGGCGATCCGCCTCAACAGCTCGCCTGTGCCGCATCCCACATCGAGCACGCGGTCCGTAGGCTGGAGATGTAAATTCGCAAGGGTTCTGGTGGTCGTCGCGTCGACATAGAACGACCATCGCTTGTCGTAGCCCCTGGCCGCGGCGGCGTATTCCTGTACTACAGGGTCATGATCTCGAGTCACGCCTGCATGGTATCTTCAAACCCAAAATGAAAGGATGCGACATGAAAAGGCTCGTCCTCGCAATCGCGCTCTGCTCAGCAGCCTTCACGGCACGGGCGCAACACCAGCCCTACTCCGGCCAGCAGGACCGCGCCATCAAGGCGCTCTCCGCCGGGGAGATCGAGCAATACCTATCCGGGTCCGGCATGGGCTTTGCGAAGCCCGCGGAGCTCAATGGCTATCCCGGCCCCATGCATGTGATCGAGCTCGCCGACAAGCTTTCGCTGACGCCGGCTCAGCGAACCCAGACCCAGGCATTGATGGATGAACACAAGCGAGCAGCCCGGGAATTAGGCGCCAGGCTGGTTGCCGCCGAGCGCGAGCTCGAACAGGAATTCAGGACGGGGGCGATCGAAGCTGCTGCGCTCGAACAGAGGGTCCAGTCGGCTTCCCGGCTGCAAGGCCAATACCGGCTATCGCATCTGGAGACTCACCGCCGGATGCGCATGCTGCTTTCGACTGACCAGCTCGAGCGATACGCCATGTTGCGAGGCTACGGCGATTCAGCCGGAGATGCGCCAGCGCCCGTGCGACATCACTGAATCGTCAGAAGCTGCGGATCGATCCAAAGGTGTCCTGGACTTCGTGCCGCGCTCCGGCATCGTCGTACCAGTAAAGCTTGCCTGGGTCTTCGCCCTTCGCGAGCTTGTGCGATCCGTCGCAGTAAGGCTGGTTCTTCGACAAGCCGCATTTGCACAGCCATTGCTCCTTTCCGTCGATCATGAATTTCGTCGGTTCCGTGGGGGTGCGTTTCACCAAGCGCGTCATAAGTTCTCCTTGCTCTTAAAATGTCCCGGTAGGCGACCGGCTAGAACAGTGCGCTACGCGGTACGGGCTGCAGAAAAAACCGGAATATCTACTTGCCATGCATCGGATGGGCGGGCCTGGATGCGGCGGTCATTGCCGGCACACTCATCTACGGCTAGCGCCAGTCACTTCGCCTTGTAACCCGCCGTTACCTCGTCCTTGTGTGCTGCGAAAGCGGCGAGGACTTCCCCCTTCTCCCGTTTAGGCACTTTGAAGTGGTCGAGGGTGCGGCCAAGCTCGGCCGCGACCTCGTCGAATTCAGCGGGCGAGATTTTGAGGTTGCGATGCGCTTCCTCCAGCCCCAGGTCGGTTTTTCCGGGCTTTGTCGCGCTGAACTTGAACGGTCCGCCCGCGGCCGTGCTGACCCACAAGGTGCGCATGAATTTGAGCCCCGGCAGCCTGCCCAGGTTCTTCGTATGCCATTCCTTGAGGGCCGGGTTCTTCGATGTCTTCCCGACTATCGGGTTCTTCACGACCGCGTCGCTGAAGTGATCGACGACCGCGGCAATGGCGAAGACCCCGCCGAGCCGTTCGTAAAGACTCTTATCTGTGGCCTGGTTGGGTGCCGGAGTGTCGGCCGCAAGCACTGCCTGCAACGGCAATAGTGCGATGCCTATCAATAGGGAACGAATGGTCTTCATGACGAACTCCTTTTTTCCAGGGAAGAGGCGGTTGACGGTGGGAGTTCAAACAGGCCCACCACCCAGGAGATCGTCTTTGCTTTGGCTCCGCGCATCTGTTCGAAATCGAACATAGTCGACGGATACACTCGCACACGTGGCGGGAATTTTTATTCCCTGTGACGTCGTTACACCCCTCACCGCTTCGCGTTCGGGAAGAACAGCTGCTCGCCACCGATCTTGTATTCGGCAATCGTCTTCTGTCCCTCGGGCGAGATCACCCACGCAATGAAGGCGTCGCCCGCATCCTTCTTCACGTGCGGGTGCTTCGAGGGATTCACGAGCATGATCCCGTACCGGTTGAAGAGTTTGTTGTCTCCCTGCACGAGGACGACCAGTTCGCCGCGATTCCTGAACGACAGCCACGTCCCGCGGTCGGCGAGGATGTAGGCGTTCATGGCCGAAGCGGTGTTGAGCGCCGGCCCCATGCCCGAGCCCGCTTCCTTGTACCAGGGGCCTTTGTCCTTCGGGATATCCACACCGGCGAGCGTCCAGAGCCGAAGCTCCGCGGCGTGAGTGCCGCTCTTGTCGGCGCGCGAGACGAACGGGGCCTGCGCCGCCTTGATCTTCTGCAGCGCTCCCAGGATGTCTTTGCCAGCCGTCTTCGCTGGATCGCCCTTGGGCCCGGCGAGGACGAAGTCGTTGTACATGACCTGGTGGTAGTTCACGCCCCACCCTTCGTCGATGAATTTCTTCTCGGCTACCGGGTCGTGTACGAACACAACGTCCGCGTCGCCGCGACGCCCCATGTCTAGCGCCTGGCCGGTGCCCACCGCCACCACGCGCACCTCGACGCCGGCCTTCTTCGCGTACGCCGGCAGCAGGTGCTTGAAAAGGCCCGACTGCTCGGTGGACGTCGTCGAGGCAATAGTGATGAATTGCTGCTGTGCGTGGGCGGCCGCCAACGCAGCGGCCGCAACCGAGCCGACAACCAAACGATTCAAGGCCCTCCTCAGGTCCACGGGACTTCTCCTTTGATGAACGCCGCGGCTTCGATCGAAGCGGGATTGGAAAAGAATCGCTCGATGGGCGAGCGCTCGGCGATGCGACCCTCGTGCATGAACAGCACCTCATCGCCCAGACGCCTGGCCTGCCCGAGGTTGTGCGTGGCCATCACGATCTTGGTGCCGGCCGCGTCGAAGGCCCGGATCACCGACTCGATCTCGCGCGTGGCGCGCGGATCGAGGCTCGCCGTGGGCTCGTCGAGGAACAGCACCTCTGGGTGCAACGCCCATGCGCGGGCGAGCGCGAGACGCTGCTGCTCCCCGCCCGAGAGCACGCGCGCGGGGGCGTGCGCGAGATGGGAGAGCCGCACGCTGTCGAGGGCTTCCCACGCGAGCGCATCGCGTTCGGCGGGCGGAGCACCGGCAACCCTGAGTGCATAGACGATGTTCGCCAGCGCCGAGCGGCGCAGCATCACCGGGCGCTGGAAAACCATCGCCTGAAGGCGGCGCGCGCGCGCCGCGTTCACCCCGAGCCAGCTCACGCTGCCCGAAGTCGGGGCGAGCAGTCCGTGCATGAGGCGCATGAGCACGCTCTTTCCCGCCCCGTTGGCGCCGAGCACGATGGTACTGGGCCCCGCGTCGAGGTCGACCGAGATACGGTCGATGATCGTGCGGCCCCCGGCGGAAAAACTGACCCCGGACAAACGCAGCGGCAGGATGGCGTTCACCCGAACCTCCTGCGCGCCGATTCCTTGACGACCTGCGCGGCGGCATTGAGCGCCAGTACCAGCACGATCAGCACCAGGCCCAGCGACAACGCGAGCGTCAAGTCGCCCTTGGACGTTTCGAGCGCGATGGCGGTGGTCATCACGCGCGTGACGCCGTCGATGTTGCCGCCGACGATCATCACCGCGCCGACCTCGGCCAGCGCCCGGCCCATGCCGGCCAGCACCGCGGTGAAAAGCGAATATCGGATGTCCCACACCAGCGTGAGCGCGGCGTCCACGCCGTGCGCGCCGAGGGACCTCAGCTGCTCCTCATACTCCGTCCACGAGTCCTCAATGGCCTGGCGCGCGAGCGCCGCGATGATCGGGAAGATCAGAAGCGTCTGGGCGATCACCATCGCAGGCGGCGTAAAGAGCAGCCCCAGGGGACCGAGCGGCCCGGCCCGCGACAACAGGAGGTAGACCACCAGCCCTACCACCACTGGCGGCAATCCCATGAACGCATTGAGCAGCACGATGACCGCCTGCCGGCCGCGGAACCGCCCGACGGCAATCGCCGCGCCAAGCGGCAGTCCGAGCAGCGTGGCGAGCACGACCGCGCCGAGGCTTACCGCAAGACTCAGCACGACAATCTGCAGGAAGGCGCGGTCCCCCGAGGCGATCAGGGCAAGCGCACCGCCAAACGCATCGAGAATGGAATTCATGGGAAGGACGTCAGAGCAAGCATCTTGGTGGCGCCCGTCGGCATCTCGTTGGAATCCCGGATGCTACGCGAACCGGACTCCCGCGCGTAAGGGATGCGATATGCAAGAATGTCCGCACCAGCATCCGAGAATAAGATAACCAGCAATGCTGTCCGTCGCAAAAACGCTCGCCGTGGCTTTTTCCCTCTGCCTGTCGGTCCCCGCAGCGGCCGAAAAGATCACCATCGCCGCGGCATCCGACCTGAAGTTCGCGATGGACGAGATTGTTACCGACTTTCGCAAGGCAAATCCGGCCGACACGGTCGAAGTCATCTACGGCTCTTCGGGCAAGTTCCAAACGCAGATCCGGCAGGGCGCTCCCTACGACCTTTTCTTTTCAGCCGATATCGCCTATCCGCGCGAGCTGGCCAGGAGCGGCTTCGCGTCCTCCGAAGCGAAGCGCTACGCGTTCGGCAGGATTGTCCTGTGGAGCGCGACGCTCGATGCGTCGAAAATGACCCTGGCGAGCCTTGCCGACCCGAAGATCACCCGCATCGCGATAGCCAACCCGCGGCACGCGCCCTATGGCAAACGTGCAGAGGAGGCGCTGCGGGCCTCTGGGGTGTGGGAAAAAGTCGAGCCCAGGCTCGTCTACGGCGAAAGCATTTCGCACACCGCGCAGTTTGTGCTGACGGGGGCTGCGCAGGTCGGGATCATCGCCCTGTCGCTCGCGCTGAACGCGGAGCTCGCCGGCAAGGGCGGCTACTGGCTGATCCCGGACAAGCTACACGAGCCCCTCGAGCAGGGCTACATCGTCACGAAGTGGGCGGCGGCCAATCCGCTCGCGCGGAAATTCGACGCATCCATGGGCGGTGCGCACGCGCGCGCAACAATGGTCAAATACGGTTTCGTGCTGCCAGGCGAGGCCGCCAATCGCTAGGCCGGCCTCTGGATTCGTGCGCGGGGGGAATTCGTGCAGTTGAGTGATGCCGACCTGCAGGCTATCTGGCTGACGATCCGCCTCGCGGGGATGGTCACCCTGATCCTGCTCGTCATAGGGACGCCGATTGCGTGGGGTCTTGCCCGCGCACGCGCCTGGTGGAAGGTCCCGGTCGGCGCGGTGGTCGCCCTGCCCCTCGTCCTGCCGCCTTCGGTGCTGGGCTTTTACCTCCTGCTCGCAATGGGCCCCGAGGGGCCGGTCGGCAGGCTGACGCACGCCCTCGGAATCGGTGCGCTGCCCTTCACTTTCTGGGGGCTCGTGGTGGCCTCGGTGTTTTACTCGCTGCCGTTCATGGTCCAGCCGCTGCAGACCGCCTTCGAATCGATCGGTGAGCGCCCGCTCGAAGTGGCGGCGACCCTCAGGGCGTCGCCCATCGACGCGTTTTTCACCGTGGCCGTGCCCCTCGCCCTGCCGGGTTTCATCACGGCTTCGATCCTTACCTTCGCCCATACGGTCGGCGAGTTCGGCGTCGTGCTCATGATCGGCGGCAACGTGCCCGGCGCGACAAGGGTGGCCTCGGTGCAGATCTACGACCATGTCGAAGCGCTCGACTACCTGCACGCGCACAAGCTCTCCCTGGTCATGCTGTTGTTTTCCTTCCTCGTCCTGCTGGCCCTGTATGCATGGCGGCCCGCTGCGCGCCGGGTGGGCTGACCATGGACGGCATCACCGCCAGCTTCAAACTCGGCTGGGCCCGGTTCACGCTGGACGTCGAGCTCAGCATCCCGGGGCGCGGGGTGACCGTGCTCTTCGGACGATCGGGGTCCGGCAAGACAAGCGTGCTTCGCTGCATTGCCGGCCTCGAGCGCGCACCGCGCGGGCGTTTGGTGGTCAATGGGGCCGTCTGGCAGGACGAGGGCCGCTGGCTGCCCCCTCACGAGCGGCCGGTCGGCTACGTGTTCCAGGAGGCCAGCCTGTTCCCGCATCTCTCGGTGAGGGGCAACCTCCAGTACGGCCTGAGCCGCTCCCGCGCCCCGCACGAAATCAGCCTCGACCAGGCAATCGACCTGCTCGGCATCGGCCACCTTCTGGAGCGCAAGCCCGACCGGTTGTCCGGCGGGGAGCGCCAGCGGGTGGGGATAGCGCGCGCGCTCGCGGTCAGCCCCCGCCTCCTGCTCATGGACGAGCCGCTCGCCTCGCTCGACTCGCCACGCAAGTCCGAGATCCTGCGCTACCTCGAACGGCTTCGCGAGGAAGTGAGGATCCCGATCATCTACGTCAGCCACGCAATCGACGAGGTGACCCGGCTGGCGGACACGCTGGTGCTCATTTCGGACGGCCGCGTCACGGCAACGGGCAGCGTTCCCGAGCTGACGTCGCGTCTGGACCTCAGGAGCCAGATCGGGCGTTTCGAAGGCGGCGCGATCCTCGAGGCGCGGGTGTTGTCCCAGAATCTCGCCACGGGGATCGCCAAGCTGGCGTTCGACGGGGGCGAGCTGCTGACGACCGATGTCGATGCGCTGGCCGGCGAGCGCGTGCGGGTGCGCATCCGCGCGCGCGACGTCTCGATCGCGCTGGACTGCCCGACCAACATCAGCGTCCTGAACTGCCTGCCTGGGATCGTCGCCGAAATCGCGCAGGACGGAGCCTCCAGCGCGGACGTGAAGATCGACGTCGGCGGCGCTTCGATCATCGCGCGCGTTACGCGGCATTCGATCCGCGCTCTGCGCCTGGAGCCCGGCACGCGCGTTTTCGCGCTGATCAAGGCAGTTTCGCTCGACCGGCACAGCGTCGGTTACGCCTGACCGGCCTCGCGTAAAATCGCACTGCCGAAAAAACCAAACGGAGACCCCCTTGCCCGCCTACCTGATCGCAGAAGTCGACGTCGCGGACGCCGCGGCCTACGAGGAATACAAGAAGATCACCCCCGGGGCGGTCGCCGCCTATGGGGGACGCTTCATCGTGCGCGGCGGGACGGTGGACAGCAAGGAAGGCGGATGGAAGCCCTCGCGCCTTGTGGTCGTAGAATTCCCGTCGATGGCGCAGGCAAGGAAATTCTACGACTCGCCCGAATACGCGCCGGCACTGGCTATCCGGCTGAAAGCGGCGAAAAGCCGGCTCGTGCTGGCCGACGGCCTCTAGCCGAGGTTACTATCCCGGCTACTTCTTCGCCGGCTCGGCGGCGGGCGCCACCGCCGCGGGTTTCTCAGGCGCGGGCTTCTTGCCCGGCACGACCGGCGGCGTATAAGCCTTGACCACGCCGCATGCGCTGCGTGCGCCTGCGTTCCCCGTGGGCTGCGTGGTGAAATCGTCCGCCTGGGCATGGACGATCACGCCGCGGTCGATCACGCTCGCCGGACCGGGCGATACGGTGATCACGTCAAGCTTCGCCACCAGCGTCGCGTTGCCGTTGGCATCCGAACGGATGCTGGGCAAGTCGCCGGCATGGCGCTGAGGCTTGCCGGCTTGAGCATGCGGCTGCGAATAAGGATTGAAATGCCCCTTGGCGCTCATCCCGTCGCCGGAGCTGCAGTCGCCGGCTTCGTGGATGTGGAATCCGAATTCGCTGTTCGGCTTGAGCCCGCTGACGGCAGCGTTCACCTGCACGCCGAAGCGGCCCTCGACGAAATTCACGGTGCCGTGCACCGTGCTGCCCTTGGTCGCCACAAGATCGGCCGTGGCCTTGGGCGCATCGGAGGGCAACAGCGCGCATCCGGCGAGGAGGGAAAGCGCAAACCCTGCAGCGATCGGTGTCCGCATGGCTATTTCTTCTTCGCGACGGGCGCGGCTTTGGCTTCGACGACGCCCTTGGATTTCTTGTAGTGGGCCGCGGCCTTGTCCTGGGATTTGGCGAGCTGGTCCTTTTCCTTGTCCGCGGAGGCCTTGTCCTTCTCCGCTTTCTCGGCTTTTTGCGCATCCGTCATCGGCGGCGGGGGCGGCAGCTTCGCGAAAGCGGCGCCCGCGATTGTGCCGGCGGCGAGGCAGGCTACGAGTCTCTTGATCATGGTGTGCTCCTTCCCAGGTGCTGCGGCGGCGCAACCGGCGCCGGCTCGCGGCCGATTTTAGCGCGTCCGGACTTGACGTCGTTATACCAAAGCTCGTGGTGCTCCTTGAGCCATTCCTCGTCCGTGTAGCCAGTGCGCATGCCCTGGTAGGCGCCTTCCATCCCGAGGGTGCCTATGTAGATGTGGCCGAACGACATGGCAATGAACGCCACCGCACCGATGCCGTGCACGACGTTGGCCTGCTGCATTGTCGCGCGCACCTGGTCGAAATTCGGAAACAGCATGATCAGGCCGGTGACGCTCATCAGCGTGCCCAGCCCGATGAGGCCGACCCAGAACCAGCCTTTCTCGCCGGCGTTGAAGCGGCCCGACGGGACCTCCTTGCCCGAGAACATTCCGCCGAACCGCATGATCCACGTGAGGTCGCCGCGTCCGGGCAAATTCCAGCGCACGAAGATGACCGCAAGCAGCACGATGCTGACCATGAAGAGGGGCCCGATGAAATTGTGCAGGTTCTTCATGAGCATCGTGAGCCACGCGAACAGCGTGTAGCCGATCACCGGCAGCAGGATGTGCTTGCCGAACAGCATCACCAGCCCCGAAATGCCGAGCACGCAGAAGCTGATCGCCACGCTCCAGTGCGCCCAGCGCTCGAGCGCGGTGAAGCGCAGGATCAGGCGGCCGCTGGGCGGCTCGTGCAACCGGATCGGGCCTTTCCAGAGGTAGAAGGCGCCGATGGCCAGGGCCACCAGCACCACGAACCATCCGCCATAGAACGTGATCGGCCCGTTGCGGTACTTGCGCCACGCTTCGCCCGCCGTGCTCATGCCGTCCTGGCCGAAGAATTTCGCCTGCTGCTGGATCAGCACGCCGGTTTCCGGGCCCTTGATGCTGGTGTAATTGGCTTCCCCCGACTTGACCTCGCGCCAGACTGGCGCGTTGTTGCCCGGCTGCACGACCTGGCGCTTGGCCTGGGTGTCGTCGGGCGAGGGCTGCGCGGGCTGCACCTGGACGGCCGGCGCCGATGCAGATGCAGATGCAGGGGCGGCGGCCGGTGCAGGCGCCGCGGGCTGGACCTGCCCGTAAGTGGCCGAAGCGAACACCCACAGGGCGATAGCCAGGCTGGCGAGGCCGGAACGCGTTTTCATCGTTTTCTCCTTGGGACGCTGGGACTTTGGGCGCTACTGGCCGAGGCGCTTGTATTCGTTCTGCCCGTCGTTGCGCGCCTTGATCTGGGTTTCCCAGCTGACCTTGTCGCCTTTGGTCCACTTGGCGTTGCCGCCGCCGACGGCCAGCGGGTCGTTGTCCCAGGCCTTGCCATCCGGCTTGCCCTGGTACTTGCCCTGCTTCTGGCCGGTGGAGACCTGCTCGACTTCCATGCAGCCCGCCGCGCCGAGAGCGGCCGCCACTGCAAGCAGCAAGGCTCGCTTCATCATGACTTCGCCCCGGCCGCGGCGGGTGCGGGCGCGCTCCCGCCCTTGCCCTGCCCGTACGCGGTACCCCAGCCCCAGACCTCGGAGCCCTTGCCGCGTGTGGTGACGCGCTGGCGGTAGATGTCGGCGATCACGTCACCATCACCGCCCAGCAGCGCCTTCGTCGAGCACATCTCGGCGCAGACCGGGAGCTTCCCCTCGGCCAGCCGGTTGCGGCCGTATTTCTTGAACTCGGCCTCCGAGCGATCAGGCTCCGGGCCGCCGGCGCAGAACGTGCACTTGTCCATCTTGCCGCGCAGCCCGAACGCGCCGGCCTGTGGGAATTGCGGCGCGCCGAACGGGCACGCGTAGAAGCAGTAGCCGCAGCCGATGCACAGGTCCTTGTCGTGCAGCACCACGCCGTCATCGGTGCGGTAAAAGACATCAACCGGGCACACCGCCATGCAGGGCGCGTCCGAGCAGTGCATGCACGCGACCGAGATCGACTTCTCGGCGCCGATGACGCCGTCGTTGATGGTGACCACGCGGCGCCGGTTCACGCCCCAGGGCACCTCGTGCTCCTGCTTGCACGCGGTGACACAGCCGTTGCACTCGATGCAGCGTTCGGCGTCGCAGAGGAATTTCATTCTCGCCATGATCGTCTCCCTTAGGCTTTAGCCACTTGGCAAAGCGTGGTCTTGGTTTCCTGCATCATCGTGACCGAGTCATAGCCGTACGTGGTTGCGGTATTGACCGCTTCGCCACGCACAATCGGGGCCGCGCCTTCCGGGTAGTACGCGAGCATGTCCTGCCCCTGCCACCAGCCCGAGAAGTGGAACGGGATGAAGCAGGTATCCGGGCCCACGCGCTCGGTGACCAGCGCCTTGACCTTGATCTTCGCGCCCGAGGGCGTGCTCACCCAGACGTATTCGCCGGGCCGGATGACGCGATCGGCCGCCGCCTTCGGGTTGATCTCGATGAAGTTGTCCTGCTGCAGCTCGGCCAGCCACGGGTTGGAGCGCGTTTCCTCGCCGCCGCCTTCGTACTCCACCA
>JBBQNG010000148.1:0-11101 GCA_038329645.1 Burkholderiales bacterium | reverse complement strand
GATGAGCTCGGCCATCGAATTCACGCCCAGCGACGAATTCACCACGAGCATGAGCGGGACGAGGTTGGTGAGCGATACGGGCACGAAGTCCTTTACCGCGTCATATGGAATCTTGGCGTAGATGCTGGGGTTGATCGCGCTTGGGCCCACGTTGGTCATGAGCAGCGTGTAACCGTCGGGCGCGGACTGCGCGACGAAGGACAGCGCGATCATGCCGTTGGCGCCCGCGCGGTTCTCGATCACGACCGGCTGCTTCCATGTATCGCTCATGTGCTGGCCGATCAGCCGCGCGACCACGTCGGAAGCGCCACCCGGCGGGTAGGGAACAATGAAGCGCATCGCCTTGGCCGGGTAGTCCTGGGCGGGAGACTGGAATGAAACGGCGGCCAGGATTGCGAACGTAATCGCCCGATACAGCTTTCTCACGGGGTGGCATTGGCTAGAATGGCTGCCCGACATTTTTTCACCTCGATCGAAGGAGCCCGCAAGTGGCAGATATTAAACGCATTGAATCCGGCGCGCGAATGAGCCGCGCAGTCATCCACAACGGCGTGGCCTACCTGGCCGGCACCACCGCGGCCGAGAAAACGCCCGATATCCGCGCCCAGACGCGCGACGTCCTCCAGCGGATCGAGAAGCGCCTGATGGAGATCGGCAGCGACAAGAGCCACCTGCTGACCGCGCAGATCTGGATCAGGAACATCAAGGACGACTTCGCGGGCATGAACGAGGTCTGGGACGCCTGGGTGTCGCCGGGCAACGCGCCTACGCGCGCAACCGCACAGTGCGAGCTTGCCGCGCCCGACATCCTCGTCGAGATCATCGTCACCGCCGCGATCTAGGTGCCGCACGAAATGCGCAACAACGCCTTCCACTCGACCTACCTCGCCGACCGCGCGGGGCGCGCGACTCTCGCGCCCACGACTCCGGTCGAGGCCGGCAGCTTCGCTTCGTTCGAGCTCACCTATACGGCCGGCTACTTCGGCATCGACGACACGGGCAGCCTCAAGATCGTGCACCGCTTCGCGAGCGACATGGGAAAGATGCAGTTCACCGATCCGAAGGGATGGAACTACGTCACGGCCGAGGCGAGCAACGGCGCGGTGCTCGAGATGCGCTTCGACCAGAAGAGCAATCTGCGCCCCTGGGACAAGACTTTGCTCATCCGGGTGCAGCGCGGTTTCCTGCGCGAGGGCGAGACGATCCTGATCCGCATCGGCGACCGCCGCCAGGGCTCGCCAGGGATCCGCGTGCAGACTTTCAGCGAGCCGACATTCGAGTTCAAGGTGCTGGTCGATGCGTTCGCGACCTACAACTATGTCGAGCTGCCCGAACAGCCGGTGGTGGCCGTGGTGGCGGGGCCGCCGGCGGGCTACAAGGCTATCCTGCCCACGACGCGCCGGGTGGGCGAGGACTTTACGCTGGGATTCAAGGGCGAGGACAAGTGGGGCAACCCGAGCGATCGAGTCTCCGGCTGCTTCAGGCTGGAGGCAAGCGTGCCGGTCAAGGGGCTGCCGGCCTCGATCGATGTCCGCGAAGGCGTCCATGCGACGCGGCTCGACAAGCTGACTGTCGCGGCAGAAGGCGAGCTCCGGATCACGGTGAAGAGTGAGCGCGGCGAAGTTGTCAGCACCTCCAACCCGATGCGCATCGTCAGGGAGGCGCCGCTGCTGCCGTTCTGGGCCGACCTTCACGGGCAGTCCGAGGAGACGATAGGCACGAACTCGGCGAGGGAACTGATCGAGTTCGCGCGCGACCGCGCTTTCCTCGACGCGATGAGCCACCAGGGCAACGATTTCCAGATCACCACACCGTTCTGGGAGGCGCTCAACCGCCTCACCGCGGAATACAACAAGAGCGGCGAGTTCGTGATTTTTCCCGGCTACGAATGGTCGGGCAACACGGGCCTGGGCGGGGACCGCAACGTGATGTTCATGCACGAGGGGCGCCAGATCCACCGCTCGCACCATGCGCTGGTGGAAGACATGTCCGACGTGACGACGGACGCCAACAGCGCGGCCGACCTCTTCAAGGCGCTCAAGGATGAGGATTGCGTGGTCTTCGCGCATATCGGCGGGCGCTACGCTGACATCAAGGTTGCCCACGACGGGCGGATCGAGCGCTCGGTCGAGGTCCACTCCGACTGGGGCACCTTCGAGTGGTTACTCGAGGACGCGTTCGACCAGGGCTACCGGGTCGGCATCCTGGCGAACTCGGACGGCCACAAGGGACGTCACGGCGCGAGCCATCCCGGCGCGTCGCTATTCGGCGCTTATGGCGGGCTTTCGTGCCTGCTGGCGCGCGATCTTTCCCGCGAGTCCCTGTTCGACGCGCTGCGCCGGCGGCACCACTACGCCACCACAGGATGCCGGGCGCATCTCGACGTGCGCGTGACTTTCGACAAGCCGGCGCAGCTCTACGGCGACGATCCGCAGATGGGCGGCAAGGTCGCCGGCAAGGTCGACACGGCGATGATGGGCGATATCCTGGCGAGCAACGATGCGGAAGTGACCCTGCAGGTGGATCTCTCCACCGGGGCGCCGATCGAGCGCATCGAGATTCGCAATCGCAAGGAAGTCCTGGAAACGTGGCGGCCGTACAAGGAGAGCGATCTCGGGCGGCGCATCCGCATCATCTGGGAAGGCTCCGAGTACCGCGGGCGGGGCCGCCAGTCGGTGTGGGACGGCTCGGCCGTCCTCACCGGCAACAGCTTCGGCACGCCGACCCCCATCAACCTGTGGAACATCGACAAGACGCTGCAGCATCCTGAACCCAACACCTTAAGCTGGTCGGCGCTCACCACGGGCGGCTTTGGCGGCGCGGACGTGACGCTGGGGGATGCGCGCGCGGGCACGCTGTCGATCAAGACGGCGCAGCTTTCGGCAGAGGTGCCGGTTAGCGATATCGGGCTCGAGGACAAGGTGTTCAACACGGTGGGCGGCATCAAGCGCCGCCTGCGGCTTTTCCGGCTGCCGGACCGTAACGAGGCGCGCAGCGCGAAGCTCTCGCGCCGCATCCAGCTCAAAGACGGCATCGACAACGCGATCTACGTCTGCATCACGCTCGAGGACGGCAGCCTGATCTGGTCGAGCCCGGTCTACGTCCTGAAAAGTTGAACTTTAGTTCCCGTAGATTGGCTGGCAGGGCCGATATTAGGACAATTTACTTTCCAAAAATGGAAAGCTAGGGGGCTTCCGGCCCGGGGAACTCGTCAAGCAGCGGGAAGGCGCTGAGCACGTGGGGCTCAAACACGGGCGCCGCGGCGGTCACGTGCCCGGGCGTCAATCCCGCAAACGAGGTGACGCCGAGCAGGCCCAGGCAGATCCGCACCTCTTCCTCGATCAATTCCAGCGTGCGAACCAGTCCGGGCACTCCAGCCGCGGCCAGGCCCAGGCAAGCCAGGCGCCCGATGCCTACCGTCTTCGCCCCCAGGCAGATCGCCTTCACGATGTCCGAGCCGCGCATGAAGCCGCCGTCGACCCACACTTCGGCGCGGCCGTTCACGGCCTTGAGCACTTCGGGCAGCACCGCGGCGCTGCCCAGCCCATGGTCGAGCTGCCGCCCGCCGTGGTTGGAGACGTAGACAATCTCCACGCCGTGCTCGATGGCGATCTCTGCATCTTCCGCGGTGGCGATGCCCTTGAGGGCCAGCGGCAAGTCGTACTTGTCCTTGTAGCGCTTCACCTGGTCCCAGGAGAGCGCGGCCTGGAACTGCATGCCGGTCCCGTCGACGGGGCGCCACGGCTTGGCGAAGCGGCCGGCGAGGTCGCGCTCGCGCCGGCTGTAATGCGCGCTGTCCACGGTGAAGCAGAAGCCGGTGAAGCCGGTGGCCAGCGCGCGCTTCACGAAATCGTCGACCCAGGCATTGTCGCCGCGCACGTAAAGCTGGAAGACGCGGATCGTGTCGGCCGCGGCGGCCGTGGCTTCGAGCCCGGGCTGGCACACGGAGGAGAGCATCTGCGGGATGCCGAACTGCGCCGCGCCGCGCGCCGCATCGGCGGCCGCGCCTTGCGCAAACGATTCCATGCCGCCTACGGGCGCCAGCATCACTGGCAGGCGCACCTTCTTGCCCATGAACAGGGCGCTCGAATCCACCTTGCTCACGTCGTTCAACACGCGCGGGCGGAACGCGATTCGATCGAGCGCCTGGCGGTTGCGGCGCATCGTGGTCTCGGTTTCGGTGGCGCCGGCGAGGTAGTTCCACGGGCCCGGTGCGAGCTTGCGGCGCGCGGTGGCGACGATTTCCTGCAGGGTGAGGAACTGTTCTTTTGCGTTCATGGCTGAAAGCCTATCACGGTGCAATTCCGGGCTTTTGCCACGCGATGCCGGTTACGCCCGGCAGGCGTCGAAGTGGCGTGACAGGTCCTGTGCAACGATCAGGTCCTTATGCCCGATCACGACGACGCTGGAACACGGCGGCTCCTCACTCCAGTCGTCCGCGCTAAAGTTCGTTCGCCTTCCGACGCGCTGGTAGATCGTGCGATGGCCGGGATCGCCGGACAGCCACAGAACGCCTTTTGCGCGCAGCACCCCACCGGGCAATTCGGCCAGCATCGTGCGGACGCGCCGACTATCCAGCAACGCAAGGGAACTGGCACTCCAGCTTTCGAATGCATGGGCGTGGTCGGGGAGGGCCGTCGCGCCAGCGAGCGACTGCGTGCTTCCGATCCCGAGCACGACTTCCGCCGGCACTTGCGCCTGCTGCGTTTCGATCACCGGCTTTCCCGGTGCATGCGCAGCGATCCATTCCCGGGCGGTCGCTCGGACGCCGATGCCGGCGAGGTCGAGCTTGTTGAGGATCACGAGGTCGGCGGCGGCGATTTGCGCGAGAAGCGTGGGACCGGCCGCAGGATCCGCCGCTCGCTCCGCGATCGTTTCGGCGTCGACGACGGCCAGGATCCCGTCCAGGCGCAGCGCGGGATTGGCGAGGGCCACCTGGGCGATGCCGCGCGGGTCGGCCAGGCCGCTCGCCTCGAGCACGATGGCGTCCGGCGCCTCGGGCCGCTGCGCAAGTTCGATCAGCGTGCGCGTCAGGTCGCCCGCGACCGTGCAGCAGGCGCAGCCGTTGGCGAGGCTGATCATGTCCTCGGTCCGCGAGCGCACCAGTGCCGCGTCGATGTTGATGCGGCCGAAATCGTTGACCAGCACCGCGATCCTGCGGCCGTGAGGCTGGGTCAGCAGGCGGTTGAGGAGCGTGGTCTTGCCGGCGCCGAGGAAGCCGCCGATCACGGTGAGCGGAAGCGAGCCGTCGGCCGCGCGCAGTTTCTGCGGGATCATCTGCGCGGCCTGCAGGATGCCCGAGAGCATCTGCCAGGACTCGGCCGCGGCGGCGTACTTGTCCATGCCGGGGAAGCTTAAACCGGCTGCAGCCGTCCGCCGAGCACCGTGCCCCAGACCGAGATGTCGCGGATCGCCATGGGATCGACCTCGAACGGGTCCTCCTCGAGCACCGCGAAATCGGCGAGCTTGCCGGGCTCCAGGCTGCCGATCTTCCTCTCCAGTCCCAGCACGTAGGCCGCGTCGATCGTGATCGCACGCATCGCACGCTCCACGCCGATGCGCTCGCCCGGCGCCATGATGGTCTTGCCGTCCAGCGCCACGCGGTTCACCGCGACCCAGGCCGCTGTGAGCGGGTGCATCGGCACCACGACAAGGGAGAAGTCCGAATGCAGCGTGAATACCACGCCTTCACGCTCGAGCGATCCCAGCCGCGCGACGGCCTCCGAGCGGTCGGGGCCGAAGCCCTGTTCACTATGCAGCTGGCTGCGGTAGTGCACGAAGTAATTGTTGACGCTCGCCACCCCGCCGAGGGCCTTGAGGCGGCGCGCCTGTTCGGGCGTGCTGATGCAGTAGTGCTCGATAGTGAAGCGGTGGTCGAACCTCGGGTGCAGGGACTGGAGCTTTGCCAGCGCATCGAGCGAGGCGTCGATCGCCTCGTCGCCGTTGGCGTGGCAGTGGATCTGGATGCCGGCCTTCCAGAACGGCAGCATGCGCCCGGCGAACTCGTCCCACGGGACGTCGTTCCTGAGGCCGTTCGTGCCGTCGAGGTAGCCGGGGAAATTGAGGCGCAGCGACATCGCCGGGAAGGAACCGTCAGAGAGGAACTTGATGCCGTGGAAGAACAGCTTCTCGCTGTCGCGGCTGCGCGCGCCGAGCAGGAACTCCGCGGCCTTCGCGCCGTGAGACTTGTAGAGCGGGTTCTCGAGCGGGACGAGGGCCATGCGCATGGGGAAGGCCGGGTCGTTGACGGCCTCGGCGTGCATCTTCCACTCGGTCTCGAAATCGATCCATCCGAACACCATCTCGGCCGTGGTGGTGACCCCGGCGCGGTGGGCGACCTCGGCCATGCGCCGCAGGCCCGCGGCGCCGCCGCCTTTGTTGATTTCGTCGCGCATGCCGGCCAGCGCGAGGCGCGTGGCTTCGATCTCGACGAACACGCCGTCGAGGCGCCCGTCCGGATAACGCTGCACGCCGTGCACCGTGGTGTCCTGGCCGATGCCGATGGTCTTGAGGGCCACGCTGTTCACGTAGACGAAATGCGGCGCGTACGAGATCACCCAGATCGGGCGGTCGCGCATGATCGAATCGAGTTCGTCGCGGTGCAGGTGTCCGCCCTGCAGCGCCGGGTCGAGGCCCCAGGCCACGACGGGCTTGGCCGGGTCCTTCTCGGCCTCGTGCACTTGGCGCAGCTTTGCGACAACCGCCTCGTGCGTGAGGAGGGCCGGGTTCATGCCGTGCAGGCCGGGGGATTCGATCGGGCCGATGTAGTGCAGTGCGAGGAAGCCCGAGGACATCGCGAAGTGCGTGTGGGGGTCGATCAGGCCCGGCAGGATGATCTTATTCGCGAACGTGGAGTCGATCGTGTGCTCATTGCGCGAGAGCCACGGACGCATCGACGCCAGAGTGCCGGTCGACAGCACCCGGCCGTCCATCACGGCGACCGCCTCGGCTACCGGGCGGCCCGGATCCATGGTGATGACCTTGCGTGCCGGGTATACCGTTATCTTGCTCATGGCCTGGCCTCCTTAGCGGGTGGGTCCGGTCGATCAGTTCAGCCGGAGGGCGTTGCGCTGCGTGTCGATATCGCGGGACGCGGTCAGTTCTGCGGCGGCGTCGGTGAGCCACTCAACTACGTAAGGCGCGAACGAGATGCGCACAAAGACGCGGAACACGGGTTTCGCCCCCACGCACTGCAGGAGTATCTGCGATTTGGCGAGCAGCGTCTGCGCGCACTGCGGCACGCCGAAGGCGCTGGCGTGGAGGTCGAGCGGACAGCCCTTGGCAAGCGCGAGGCGGGCGTATTCGCCCGAGACTTCGAGGATCGTGCGATTCGCGGAAACATCCGTGACCGAGTGGTGCACGCCTTGGCGCGCCGCCCGCAGCGACGCGCAGAGATATTCGTTACGGCCCTCGGGCGCGACCACCAGCCATTCGTCGGGTCCGAGCCACAACACCTGGCAGTCGTTGCCGGCGTTCCACGTGTTGGCCGCGACGGGCACTTCGCAACCGAGTACGCCGCGCACCGCCGCGGAAAACGCGGGATCCGAGGAATTGCCGCGCACGTTGACCTGGCCGACGAAAGGAATCTCGCGGATCGAGAAAGCCGCCGGCTGATCGCTGGCGGCCGTGAGGCGGACGTTCCATTCCGCCAGCGGCGACACTCGTTCAGTCGATGCCGTCACGGCGCTTTCCTTCCTTGTCGATGAATACGGGGTCGACCACATGCACGGGATGCAAAGTGCCGCCGCTTACACAGTGGACGACCTGTCCGTGCAGGGCGCGGCCATTGGCCAGCATCGCAAGCGCAAAGCCCGATTCCAGGTTGGGGCTGTAATAGCTCGAAGTAATGTGCCCGATGGAGGGGCTACCCTTTACCGGGTCGAACGCGGCGCGCTCCGGACCCGTTACGAGGTGCGAGCCTTCCGCCGCCACGAAGGCCTTGTCCAGCGGCATCAGGCCGACCAGTTGCTTGCGGTTCGTGCGGCTCGTATCGCTGCGCGAGAACGAGCGCTTGCCGATGAAATCCTTTTGTCTGGACACGGCCCATTCGAGCCCTACGTCGTGCGGCGTGACCGTGCCGTCGGTTTCCTGGCCGATGATGATGTAGCCCTTTTCGGCGCGCGCCACGTGCATGGTTTCGGTGCCGTAGGGCGTGAGGCCGTGAGGCTTGCCGGCATCGATCACCGCCTTCCACAGCGCCAGGCCGTGCCACGAGGGCACGTTGATTTCGTAGGACAGCTCGCCATTGAAGCTGATGCGGAACACGCGCGCCTGCAGGCCGCCGACGACGCCTTCGCGGAAGGTCATGAACGGGAACGCGGCATTCGAAAAGTCCATGTCCGGCGCCAAGGCCTTGAGGATCCTGCGCGCGTTCGGCCCGACCACGGCAGTGGTGGCCCACTGCTCGGTCACCGTGGTGCAGTACACCCGCAGCTCCGGCCACTCGGTCTGTAGCCATTCCTCCAGCCAGTCGAGTACGCGCGCCGCATTGCCGGTGGTGGTCGTCATGAGGAAGCGGTCCTCGGCAAGGCGCGCCGTCACGCCGTCGTCCATCACCATGCCGTCGGGCTTGCACATGACGCCATAGCGGCAGCTGCCCACGGCCAGCTTGGTCCATGCGTTGGTGTAGATGCGGTTGAGAAACTCGGCGGCGTCCGGGCCCTGGATGTCGATCTTGCCCAGCGTCGTCGCGTCCATGACGCCGGCGGTGGTTCGCAGCGCCCTGGTTTCGCGCGACACGGCGGCGTGCATGTCCTCGCCCGGCTGCGGGAAGTACCACGGTCGCTTCCACTGGCCCACGTCCTCGAACACCGCACCGTTTGCTGCGTGCCAAGGGTGCATGGGCGTCTGGCGCACCGGGTCGGAGAGCTTGCCGCGATCGCGCCCGGCGATGGCGCCGAACGTGACCGGGGTGAATGGCGGGCGGAAAGTGGTGGTGCCGACTTCCGGGATGGACTTGCCGAGCGACCCGGCAAGGAGGGCAAGGCCGATGACATTCGAGGTCTTGCCTTGGTCGGTCGCCATACCCGTCGTAGTGTAGCGCTTGGTGTGCTCGACCGAGCGGAAGCCCTCGCGCGAAGCGAGCAGGATGTCGGGCTCGGTCACGTCGTTCTGGTAGTCGACGAAGTGCTTGCCCGGCAGCCTTTCGCCGAGCAGCGATTGCACCGACCACAGCGGCTGAATATTCAGCTCGTCTTGTGCAGGGGTATGCGTTGCGGGCGCGGGATGCCCAAGCGCCGAAAGCGTGCGCTGTGCAGAGGCGGAGCCATCGGCAAGCGCGGAGCACAGGCTGAAGCGTGCGTTCAGTGCGCCGGCCACCTCGACCGCCTGGATGCACTGATCCGGCAGGAAGCAGGCCAGTTGCGCGTCATAGCGCAGTTTTCCCGGCGCTTGGCTGTAGAGGTGTGCAGCCGGGCTGAGGCCGCCGGAAACGAGGACATGGTCGCAAGCGATGCGCGCCATGCCCGTTCCGCGTGCAGGGCGCACGTCCACGCTCTCCACCCGCTTTCCGCCGTGCGCGAAGATGATCACGGAGCCGCGCAGCACCTGGACCCCGGCTTCGGCGGCGCGCCTGGCAAGATCTTCGTTCACGGCGGCGCGTACGTCGATGATTGTGGGCAGGTTGCGTGCCGCGGCATGGGTTTCGAGAGCCAGTGCGAAACCATGGTCGTTGTTGACGAAAGCCACGCCGCGTTCGCCCAGCGATACGCCAAAGCGCGTCGCGTACGTGCAGGCTGCATTGGCCAGCATGATGCCGGGCAGGTCGTTGTTGCCGAATACGATGGGCCGCTCGTGCGCGCCCGTGGCAAGGATTACGCGCTTGCTGCGAAAGTGCCACAGCCTCTGTCTCGCGACGCCTGGCGTACGCCCCGGCCCGACATGGTCTGTGCGCTTCTCGACGGCCATCAGGTAATTGTGGTCGTAGTACCCGAAGACCGAGGTCCGGCGCAGCATCAGCACATTCGGCATGTCGTTGAGCTCGGCCGCAGCCCGGGCCGCCCATTCGGTTCCCGCAATGCCTACGATTTGCGCCGGTCGCGAAAGCAGGCTGCCGCCGAACTCGTGCGCCTCCTCGACCAGCACAGTGCGCACCCCCTGCCGTCCGGCTTGCAGTGCTGCGGACAAGCCGGCCGGGCCGCCGCCCACGACGAGCACGTCGCAATGCCAGTGCATGCGGTCGTAGGTGTCCGGGTCCGGTACATCCGGCGCCACGCCCAGGCCCGCCGCGGCGCGCAGCGCCGGCTCGTAGACCTTCGTCCAGAATCCCTTGGGCCACATGAAGGTCTTGTTGTAGAAGCCCGCCACCAGGATCGAGGAGGCGAGGCCGTTGATCGCGCGCAGGTCGAACTCCACGCTCGGGAAGCAATTCACGCTCGAGGCCGTGAGGCCCGCATAGAGCTCGATCTCGGTGGCGCGCAGGTTGGGCTCGGTGTAAGGCCCCCGCTCGAGCTGCACCAATGCGTTGGGTTCCTCGTTTCCTGCCGACAACAGGCCGCGCGGCCGGTGGTACTTGAAGCTGCGCGCGACGAGGTGAATGCCGCTGGCGAGCAGCGCCGAGGCCAGCGTGTCGCCAGCGTACCCTTGCAGCGCGCGGCCATTGAACGTGAAGTCCAGTGGCCTATCGCGGTCGATGCGGCCCTTGCCTTCGATGCGACGATTGTTGTGATGCGTGTCCGTCATGTGACGCTCGCGGGCGGGGGCTCGCCTGGCTTGTACTCGGCGCTGATCTCGTGTGTAACAGTGTGGCGCGCGACGTTGAACCAGCGGCGGCAGCCATGACTGTGCACCCAACGCTCGAGGAACACCCCTTTGGGGTTGTCGCGCATGAACAAGAACTGCGCCCATTCCTCATCCGACAGTGCGTGCGGGTCCTTCGGGCAGGCGATATGCGCCTGGCCTCCATAGGAGAACTCGACCTCCTCGCGCGCGCCGCACCAGGGGCAGGCGATGCTCAGCATGGGTGTGCGCCCCGTATTGCGTCCATCGGTGCACGCATCAGTGCGCCACCGCGGCCGCGCCGTGCTCGTCGATCAGCGCGCCGCTGGCAAACCGATCCAGCGAGAACGCGGCGTTGAGCGGGTGCGGCTCGCCGGTGGCGATG
>JBBQNG010000147.1:0-11152 GCA_038329645.1 Burkholderiales bacterium | reverse complement strand
AGTCAGTAACGACGAGTGGGACGTGCGCGTCGATCTCGCCGCCGCCTACCAGGTCGCCGCGCATTACAAGTGGACCGCCCTGATCTACACCCATTTCTCGGCACGTGTCCCGGGCCCGGAGCACCACTTTCTCATCAACCCGTTCGGCCTCATGTTCGACGAGATCACGGCTTCCACGCTGGTGAAGATCGACCAGGACGGCAAGATCGTCGAGGACCCGGTCGGCCTGGGCGTGAACCAGGCGGGCTTCGTGATCCACGGCTGCATCCACGCCGCGCGCCCCGAGGCGCAGGCGGTCCTGCACACGCATACGCGCGCCGGCGTCGCGGTCTCGGCGATGAAGCAGGGCCTGCTGCCCCTCTCGCAGCATTCGCTGCGCGTATTGGGCGAGCTGACCTACCACGACTACGAAGGCGTGGCCCTCGACATGGACGAGCGCACGCGCCTGGCCGGCGACCTCGGCCCCACGAGCCACGCGATGATCCTGCGCAACCACGGCCTGCTCACGCTCGGGGCTTCGGTGAGCGAAGCCATCGAGTACATGTACTACCTCGAGTGCGCCTGCCAGATCCAGGTGGATGCGCTCTCCGGCGGGCAGGACACGGTGACGCTCATCACCCCCGACACGGTCGAGAAGGGCCACAAGCAGTTCAACCGCCCGAACCGCGAGTCGGCGCAGAAGCACTGGCCCGCCATGCTGCGCATGCTCGAGCGCAAGGGCAGCGACTACAAGAACTAGTCTCGGGCACTAACCCGGCGTCAGGGCCGCCACGGCTCGTTGTAGTTTTCCGCGCCGCTCTCGCGCACGTCCTTGAGCCAGTCGCCTGCATAGGGCCACGCTTCGGGCGACTCCGGGTTCGGCCCCTGCCAGAATCGCGCGAGCGGTCCTTCGCCGACTTTCTCCAGCGACCAGGCCTGGCGGCGGACCGTCCAGCTGTCGGGCACCAGGCGATGCGCCTCGCGGAAATGATGGATCGCCGCCTCATGGTGGCCGTCGATCTCGAGCTGGGTGGCGAGCTGGAAATGCGCGTGCCCCAGGGCTTTCGCCGCATCGCGCGGCCGCGAACGCGCCACGACCTCCTCGGGCGACAGCGCAAATCGGCTCGCCGCCCCTTTCTCGACCCAGTCGCGCAACGCCGAGTGATAGCCCTGCGTATCGCGTCTTATCTTGGCGGCCTCGGCCATGATGTCCTTGAACCGCTGCGGCGCTTCGGGCGGCAGCACGCGCGGTGCGGCGGGCGTCGCCTGGGGCGGCGCTGGTGCCGGCTCAGCCGGCCGCACGATCATGCCCTTTTCGTCGATCCAGACGCTGCTCGGGATATTGATCACGCCGAACAAATCGGCCAGCACATGATGGCGGTCGATGAGCGACGGGTGCTCGGGCTTCGCGGCCTCGATGAACGCACGGCAACCTGCGTCGCCCAGCGTGTCGAGGCCGACCGTGACCAGTTCGAAGCCTTTGGGGTGAAGCTCTTTCCTGAGGGCCTGCCACACGGGCAGGTCGCGGGAGCAGCCTCAGTAAGGTGCCCAGGCATAGAGCAGGACTTTCTGCCCGCGCAGGCTGGAGAGGCGGAATTCCCTCCCGTCCAAACCTGGCAAGGTCAGCTCAGGCGCCTCGGCGCTGGCGAGTGCGCGCGATCCAATCGATGCGGGACCCAGCGCCCAGAGCCCGAGTTCGGGCGCAGCCGCCAGCGGCATGCCCATGTCCTTCGCTACGCGGGAAACGTCGATCGTGTCGCCCGACGGCTGCGAAAGCGGGATGCACACCTCGCCCCGGCAGGCGCCCTGCGGCTTGAGCTGCCAGCCGGAGCCTGCTTCGAACTCGCTTTTCGGCACGCAAAGGGAACGCAGCAGCATGGGTATTCCTCCTGGATCAGGCTGGTTTGACGGCGCGCGCGGGCAGCTGCAGCACCGTGAGGATCGTCACTACGAGCACCAATGCGGAGCTCAGGAACACGCCGCTCGCGCCGCCGCCGTCGAGCAGCCAGCCGAAATACACCGGCGCAAGCACCGAGCCCAGGTCGAGGCCCGAATAGACGAATCCGTAGACTGCACCGGTGGAGCCTTTGGGTGTCGTCTGTCTCACGAGCAGGTCGCGCGAAGGCTGCGTGATGCCGGCGGCAAATCCCGCGATCGCCAGCACGACGGGCAGCAGGATCCCGGGAAACCACGCCAGCCCGATCATGAACATGATGATTGCGCTTGCACCCATGCCGCTGGCGGCCACGCGGTCCGGCCGCCAGCCGCGTGCGGCAACGAACCCGCCCACGAAGATGCCGGCCGCGCCGCCCGCCATGTATGAGGTGAGCGCCGCCGAGGCGAGACCCACGCTGATGCCGTAGACCGCCACCATGGTCGTCACGCTGAAAGCCTGCATCGCAATGAACACGAACGCGATCAGGAGGAAGTAGCCGAAGCACATCAGCACCGGAGCGGAAAGCAGCACCTTGATGTCGTCCACGATGCGGCCCTGGCGACCGGCGCCGCGCGTGGGTGGAACCTCGATGGCGTCCCGGTTGTACACAACCAGCGCCAGCACCACCGCGCCGATCGAGGCGGCGACGAACACCGCGCCATGCCAGCCGAGCGCGCCCGCAAGACCCACGCTCACCAGCGGCGCAACCGCATAGCCGAGATTGCCCGCCATGCTGTGCCAGCTGTAGGCGAAGCCCAGGCGCGCGGCGCTGACGCGGGAGTTGAGGATCGCGAAATCGCTGGGGTGGAAAACGCTGTTGCCGATGCCGCCGATGATCGCCGCGAAAATGAGCGCCTCGTAGCTGCGCGCGAAGCCGATCAGCAGGGCGCCGGTCACACACAGCGTGATCCCGAACGTCAGCACGCGGCGCGCGCCGAATCGGTCGGCCGCAAACCCCGAAAGCGTCTGGCAGATCCCGGACACACCGTAATAGAGGCCGGTGACCAGCCCGAGCGCCGTGTAGCTCACGCCCAGGTCTTCCTTCAGCAGCGGGAAGAGCGGCGCGATGAACAACTGCAGGAAGTGCGACATCGCGTGCGCGATCGCCACCAGGCTGATCGTGCGCGCGTCGGCGGACAGCGGGGGTGCGACTGCGCTCAAGCAAAATCCTTTTCGAGTATCGATTGCACGAAGCGCGTCACCGCGGCGAGCGTTTTCTCCGGCTGCTCCTTGTGCGGCGTGTGACCGCAGTCGGCCAGCTTGACCAGCTCGCACGGCCCGCTTACCTGGCGCGCAATCGCATCGAGCTGCGCCATGGTGCCATAGGCGTCGTCCTCGCCCTGGATACACATCACCGGGCAATGGATGCCGGGCAGCGAAGCCTCGATGTTCCATTTCGGGAATTCACCCGACATCCAGACGTCGTACCAGCCATGGAAAGTCTTCGCGGCATCCCGGTGGTGTTTGCCGAGCTTCTGCGGCAGGTCGGTGTTCCTGAAAGCATCGCCGGCAGCGCGGATGCCGTGTCCGCCGTGCTCTTCCACAAAAACGTGCGGCGCCTCGACGATCACGCCGCGCACCGGGTGTCCGGCGCCTGCGTGGATGAGCGAGATCGAAGCGCCGTCGCTGTGGCCCACGAGGATCGGGTTGGCGATGCCAAGCGCGGCGAGCAGTTGCGGCAGCGAGACAAGCGCCTCGTCGTGCATGAAATCCGGCTTGCGCGGTGCCTGCAGCACGTCCGATTGGCCATAGCCATAGCGTGCGTAGATCAGTGCCGGGCAACCGGTTGCGGCGACGACGCGCGCCGGGAAATCGCGCCACTGCGTGATCGATCCGAGGCCTTCGTGCAGGAACACGAGCACCGGCTTCGCAGCGTCGGCTTCGATGCGCTGGTATTCGAGCTTGCGGCCTGCGGCGGTGGCGAACGGCATGGAGCCCGCAGAATACCATGCACCCCTGCTAGGATCGATGCCCGGATCGCAACAATGCACAGGAGACAACCATGCAAGCCGACGACGCAGACCTGCTGCAAAAGCTCAATAAAGATTACGTCCGCTCGGTGCAGGATGCCGACGTGCGCCGGTTCGAGGAAATCCTCGCTGGCGATTTCGTGAACCGCAATCCTGACGGCGCGCTGATCGATCGCGCGGCGTTCCTCGCCCAGGTCGCGCGGGGTGCGGGCATCACCGGCCTCGAATGCCACGACGTGCACATTCAGTTCGTCGGCGACGTCGCGATCATCCATGCGCGCACTGCGTACACGAAAGCCGACGGCACGCCCGGCGCAGGCTGGTACACGGACACCTGGGCGAAGCGTCACGGCCGCTGGCTTGCGGTGGCGGCGCACGTGAGCCGCGGCTGACCCGGCAGGCGCGTGCGCGCCACCGCCTACCTGATCCTCGCCGCGACGCTCTTTCTCTGGTCGGGCAACTGGATCGTCGCGCGCGCTGTGCGCGACGATATCGATCCGGGCGTGGCCACTGCGAGCCGTCTGGTCATCGTCATCCTGGTGCTGTTGCCGCTGGCCTGGCGCGGATTGGCGGCCAGGCTGCGTGCGCTCGGCCGGCGCGACCGGGCGGTGCTCCTGGGTCTCGGCGTCTCGGGCGGCGGGCTGCACCTGGCGATGCAGTGGCTGGGATTGCATTACACGACGGCAACCAACGCGACGCTGTACCTGTCGATGTCGCCGATCTTCATCCTGGTGCTGGCCAGCGTGTTCCTGCGCGAGCCGATCGGCGCGCGCCAGGCGGCCGGCGTCGCGGTTTCGTTCTGCGGCGTCGCGCTGATCGCGGCCCATGGCGACCTGCGCGCGCTCGCCAGCCTCTCGTTCAATGCCGGCGACCTGCTGGCGGTGGCATCGATGGCGATGTGGGCCACCTACACCATCCTCCTCAGGAAGCGCCGCGACAACCTGGGCATCGTCCAACTCCTGCTGGTGGTCTGCGCAGTCGGGCTGGTGACTCTTCTTCCCTGGGTCGCCTGGGAGGCAACGCACCTGCCCCGCCTGAAACTGACCAATGCCGGCATGCTCGCCGTGGCCTACTCGGCGATCGGGTCGCTGCTGCTTGCGTACGCCGGCTGGAGCTACGTGGTGGCACGAATCGGCGCTGCCCGCGCCGGAGCGACCATGCACCTCATGCCCGCGATCGCGGTATTGCTCTCGGTGGTGTTCCTGCACGAATATCCGGTGGGCTATCACTTCGCCGGCATCGCGCTCATCCTGGCGGGTGTCGGACTTTCTTCAATGCGCGGCCGAGGGCCCCGGCCGCATTGACGACTGGCAAAAGGACTCTCCTCGCACAACGGATACATCGACAGCCTCTTCCTTTCGGAGGACAACAACCCGGTCATTGCTAGTCATTCCTATACCAGTTCTATAATTCAAACTGGACGAAGAGCCGCGCCCGTATTGAATCTACGGAAACCAAAGTTTAACTTTTCTGGGTTTATCACGCACTCCTCGATTCCGACGGACAGGGATTGACATTCATACGTTTATTCGTATAATAGACGCATGAAGCCCGTCCGCTTTATGGGTGGCGCGAAGCTGAATCTGTCTGCATTTCCGGATTCGGCCAGACTGCGTGCCGGGCACGAGCTGTTCATGGTGCAAGTCGGTCGCGAACCTGATGACTGGAAGCCCATGCCGTCCGTCGGCGCGGGCGTCAGTGAGATCAGAGTGCGCGACCAAGCGGGGCAGTTCCGGGTGATCTATGTCGCGAGCTTCCGGACCGCCATCTATGTGCTGCACGCATTCCAGAAGAAGTCGCAAAAGACATCGGGTGTGGACCTGGAACTCGCGCGCAACCGCTACCGTGAGGCAAAAGGATTCGAAAACGAGGCATAGATCATGGCGAAACGAGTCACCAAATCGAGCGGAAATATCTTCCTTGATCTCGGGTTTCCGGCCCATGAAGCCTCGGTCATGCTTATGCGGGCACAGCTTGCCGAGGCACTTCGCACATGGATGGAACGCGGCCACATGACGCAGGCGCAAGCCGCAAAGCGGCTGGCAATCTCCCAGCCCCGCGTGTCCGAAATTGCCAGAGGCAAAGTCGAACTCATGTCGCTCGATTACCTCGTCGGCCTGTGCGTCAAGGCGAAGGTCGATGTTGGCTTGCGTCTGGCAGCGTAATACGCTGCGAAGCCTACCTACCCTCCCCGCTCCACAAACTCGACCAACGCCCGCCCAAGGTCGTCCTCCGCAGTGTTGATATGCGCGATGATGGACGAGTGGTTGTGGCCCCACAGCTGCATGAAGCGCGGCGCTTTGCCTTTGGCGACGGAAAGCTTGTGGGCCAGCTCCAGGCAATACACGTCGAGCAAAGGGTTCTCGAATTCGGCGATTGCGATGAAAGTCGGCACGCTGTCCTTCCCAGCAAGGTGAAGCGCCGAACGTTCCTCGAACACCGAAGCGTCGGTCCCGTAGTAAGCCTCGACCTTCCTCGCATTGGGATTGGTCGGCAGATTGTCTGCACGCACGCGCCCGCTGATTACGATCGAGCCGGCCACCTTTGGTCCGCCTTCAGATCCCGGCGCGCCGTAGGCATAGGCGGCCGTATGCGCCGCGCCCGCGGAATGGCCGAAGACGAAGAGCCGCTGCACGTCCACGCCAAGCGATGCAGCGTTTTTTTCGATCCATTGGCAGGCGCTGCGCAAATCTTCGGTCCCGCCAGGGTACTGCGCCTCCGGCGCCGCGCGATACTCCATGTTGATCCCGACAATGCCATGGCGTGCGAACCACATCGACACATTGCCGTAGACCTCCGCCGTGCGGTCTTTCTCGCCGTCGGTAAACGCGCCGCCGTGCATGAACACCACCACAGGCGCATTTTTTGGATCCTTCGGGGTGTAGACATCCAGCACCTGCCGCTTGTGAGCGCCGTAAGGCAGGTCGCGCCTGATCGTCACGCCTTCCTTCGGGCAGCGGGCAAGGACCTCGCTGAAGGCCTTGATCGTCTGCATGACGTGGCCGGGAACATTGGTCGCCCATTTGGGACCAAGCTCGGCCATGAGCCTGCGCAGCTCGTCGGGGATTTTGATCTCTCTGCTCATCGCGTTACACCGACGTGCGTTAAACAGACGATCGTAAGCCGACGAATTTCCATTGCGAATACTCCTCCATGGCGTAGCGGATGCCTTCGCGCCCGTAACCGGACTGCTTGACGCCGCCGAACGGGTACATGTCGAGGCGGAAACGGCTCGCCTCGTTGATCCAGACCGAGCCCGAGTCGAAACGCTCGGCCACTTTCATCGCCGCATCGAGGCTCGACGTGAAGCACGCGCCCTGCAGCCCGAACTGCGAGTCGTTGGCCTGGGCCAGCGCGTCGTCGAGGTCCTCGGCGGGTTGGACGACGACGACAGGCCCGAAGACCTCTTCGCACAGTAGCCTGGAGGTGCGCGCAGCCCCCACCAGGATGCCCGGCGAGACCACCGCGCCGTTGCGAACGGGTTCCAGCGCAACATGGGCGCCTTTCTCCACCGTGTCGGCCACCATCGCCATCACGCGCTCGGCGGCGCCGACGCTGACCATCGGGCCGACGTCCACGCCGTCTTCGTCGGGCAATCCAACTTTGAGCGATTTCGCGGCTGCGACGAACAGCGTGAGGAATTTATGCATGACCTCCCGCTCGACAATGACGCGCTGCGCCGAAATGCACTGCTGCCCGCTGGCTTCGAACCCTGCACGCGCGATCTTTTGCGCCGCGTCTTCGAGGTTGGCGTCGGCCAGCACGATGTTGGCCGCGCTGGAGCCGAGCTCGGCGCAGAACTTCTTCGCACCGGCGGCACGGGCAAGGGCTTCGGCCGCGGCCACGCCTCCCGTAAGCGTCACGACCGTAACCTGCGGGTGCGCGGCCAGCGCCAGCGCCGCGGCCCGGTCGCCCGGGATCACGTTGTAGAGGCCGTCCGGAAGACCGGCCTTCTTGCACAGCTCCGCGATCAGCAGCGCGGTCTCGATGCCCGTGGGATGCGGTTTGACCACGACTGCGTTTCCCGTGGCCAGTGCCGGGCCGATCTTCTGCACCAGCAGGTTGGCCGGCGCGTTGAAAGGCGTGATCGCTCCGACCACGCCGCAGGGGATGCGCTTGGCGAGGCCGAGATGCCCGGCACCCAGCGGGACCGTGTCCACCGGCACCAGCTCGCCGCGCCAGGTGGCGAGCTCGGCCGTGCAGCCGCGCAGGAAATCGGCCACGCGTCCGGCCTCGAAGGTTGCCGCGCGCCGCGGCTTGCCGATGGCGCGCACGATGCTGTCGACGATCGGACCGGTGTTGGCCGAGACGGTCTTCGCGATGGCCTCGAGCCACGCCAGCCGCGTTGCGGTCGAAGCGTGGCGATGCGCCTCGAAAGCCGCGGCAGCGTTCTTCACTGCGACGTCGACGAGATCGGCCCCCGCATCCGGCATGCGATAGGTCACGCTGCCGTCCACAGGACTCGCAAGGTCGATGCGGGGGACCGACGACGCCACCGCTACCGCCTTGCCCCCAATCCATGCGCCCAGGTCGAGGCTCATGCTTTCTTTCCCCGCTCTCGCTCCACGTTCATGCGTACCAGGAAAATCAGCAGCGGATGCACGCCGGCGGCCACGATGCCTGGCGCATCGAAGTCGACCAGCAGCTTGCGATGCCTGCCTTCGAGGTGGTACTTGTCGGCATAGGCATCCGGGTCCGCGAAGTGCGCTTCGCGGGAGGCCCGGTCGTTGGCCATGTTGAAGAGCGCGCTCGTGAGCGCCTGCAATTCGGGGGCGATCTGCGGGTAGTGCGGGACCTCTGCGTCCTTCGAGGCGGGCGAATACCAGCCCAGCGACGCATAGTTGTGGTGCCAGCTCGGGTTGAGCTGCACTATGTCGGGTTTCCTCTCGCCCAGCGCGCCGGCCGCCACCGCCCAGCAGCGCAATTCGATGTTGCCTTTCTCATCCAGCAGCTGCTCGTTGTAGCCGAGCAGCGTCTTGAGGCGGCCTTCCTTGAGCGGCTCAAGCACCGACTTGTCGAACTCGAGTGCCGGGTTGCTGTAGTTGTCGGTGCCCGGGAAGTGTGACATGCCGCCGCTTGCCACGACTACTGCGCGAACGCCCGTCGACGCAAGCCCCCGCGCCAGCGCCTGCCCGAACGCGTAGCAGCGCTCCATCGTCGGCTGCGGCGGGAGATAGGCGTTTACATAGATCGGCAGGATCGGCTCGTCGACAAGGCCCATATGCGTCATCGGGATGCCGAGCGCGTAGTCGATCTGCGCTGTGCTGGTGAACGCAGGATCGAAGCCCGCGCGATAGAAATCCTTCACCAGCGCGAACGAAATTTCACTCGCGATGTTGAACTTGAAGTCGCGCCCGGCGAACTGGCCGCGCCCAACGCCGCCCACGTGCAGGGTGAAAGGCGGTGCGACGTTGGCGAAGAATTGCTGCGCGTGATCGTTGCCGATCACAATCCACACATCGGGCTTGAGCGCCTTGAGGCCATCGCCGATCTTCTTTGCCACCTTCTGCACTTCGGCGATCGTGGCCTTGTCCTCGGTCTCCGGCTGGGTGAAGAACTGCGGCGCATGCGGCAGCATCGCACCGCCGAGGATGTAGGAGTTCGACATGCCTAATCGAGCTTCAGGTTGGCCAGCTTCACCGCCCGGCCCCACCGGTCGAGCTCAGCGCGAACGTAATTTGCAAGCTCCTGCGGCGAGCTGCCCAACGGCGTACCGCCCAACTGCGCGAACCGTTCGCGCAGGTCCGCGCTTTGCAGGCCTTTTACGATTTCACTATTGAGCCGTGCAATCACCTCGGGCGGGGTGCCGGCCGGCGCGAATACCGCGTACCACGCCGTCACTTCGACGGGATACCCCTCCTCCGCAAAGGTGGGCAAATTGACCCCGGGCTGCCGCTTCGCCGTAGCGATGGCAAGGGCCTTCATCTTGCCGCCCTTGATGTGCGGCTCGGCCGCGCCGATCTCGACCGACATGAACTGGATCTGGTTGCCGATCAGATCCGCCATCGCGGGTCCCGATCCTTTATACGGCACATGCACCGCATCGAACCCCGCGAGCTTGGCGAACATTGCTCCCGCAATATGGTGGGGCGAGCCGTTGCCGGCCGAGCCATAAGTCATCCCGGGATGGCTTTTCGCGTATTTCACGAATTCCGCGAGGGAATTGACCGGCAGCGTGGCGTTCACCACCAGCACGTGCGGAAAAGTCGCCACGAGGGAAACCGGGGCGAAATCCTTCACCGGGTCATAAGGTACTTTTCCGGTAACGGGATTGATGCCGTGGGTCGTGGTGGCGCCCAACAGCAACGTGTAGCCGTCGGGCGGGGACTTGGCCACGAATTCGGAACCGATCGCCCCGGCTGCACCGGCACGGTTGTCGACGACAACGGGCTGGCCGGTCCCCTCGGCGACCTTTTGCGCTACGGCCCTCGCGACCAGGTCCAGCACACCGCCGGGCGCAAAGGGCGCAACGAGCTTGATCGGCTTCGAGGGAAAACCCTGGGCCTGGGCGAACGTCGAGGCCAGCAGCAAGGCAGCTGCCAATGCCCTCTTCCAGGCCACGAACGCTTTCTGCTTCTGCGATGCCATTCGTCTCTCCATGATGCGCAAATCGTATCATCCGGGAGTCGCGCGAATTCCCGTGAGTTATGCAAGGTGCGAAACAAGGGGCGCGCGCCCTCCATCTTGGGAGAAACTTGCGTCCTTGTATCGCGACGCGCCCACCCCCTAGACTCGGACCATGAAACTGCCCCCTTTCGAATACGCGGCGCCGGCGACGCTCGCCGATGCCATCGCCCTGCTCGCCGCAGGCGACGGCACCGCCAAGGCCCTGGCCGGCGGACAGAGCTTCGTGCCGGTCATGGCCTTCCGGCTTGCGTCGCCCTCGCTGGTCGTCGACCTGCGCAAGGTGCCGGGCCTGGATCGAATCGATATCGATGCCGCCGGCGTACGCGTCGGTGCGAAAGTGCGTTGGCGCGACATCCTGGACGATGCGCGGCTGCGCACTGCGCATCCGCTCCTGCAGGCGGCGATCGCGCACGTCGCCCACTACCAGATCCGCAATCGCGGCACGGTCGGCGGAAGCCTCGCGCACGCCGACCCGGCCGCCGAAATGCCGGGCGTTGCCGTTGCGTGCGAAGCGCAGCTCGTGCTCACGGGCCCGTCGGGCGCGCGCACCGTCGCGGCGGCGGCGTTCTTCACCGGCGCCCTGTCCACGGTCCTCCGCTACGACGAGCTCATCACCGAAGTCCGCCTGCCGCCCTGGCCC
>JBBQNG010000146.1:0-11186 GCA_038329645.1 Burkholderiales bacterium | reverse complement strand
GACATTTTTCAGGTCCCGCGCGCGCGCTTGCGTCTCGAGGCGCGCCCGCTGGTGTCCGTCGCCGATGAACAGGAACACGACCCGTGCGTCGTCGCGCAGCAAGTGCGCGGCATCGAGGATCGTATCGAACTCGTGCGCCCGCCCCATGTTGCCGGAATAGACAACCACGAATTTGTCCGCAAGCCCCCACTCCGCCCGAAGCGCATTGGACGCAGCAGCGACCGGAACGATCGCCTCGCCGTCGACCCAGTTGTGGATCACCTCTACGCGGGCGTCGGGAACTGCCGTCCTCACGAGCGTCTGCATCCGCTCGCCGAGGACGACGTTCATCGCCGCACCCCGAAGCGAGGCATTCCGCGCGGCGCGGATCACGCCGGCAACCAGGCCGATACGCATGTCCATGCGTTCCGCAACTTCGGGGAAGACATCCTGCAGCCAGTTTACGAGCCGTGCGCCGCGCATCCGCGCCACGAGCCCGGCCGGGACCGAGATCAGGGGCGGATCGGTCTTGGCGATCACGATGTCGCTGCGCTCTGCGATGCTGGCGAGCCTGACGCAAGCGGCGAGGTAAAAGGACGCATAGTCGATCGCGCGGCCCGCAAGGCCCTGGCGTCCGAACCGGCTGGTCCGGACCCGGTGGATGTGCACGCCGCCGACCGATTCGCTCGCGGGCAGGTCCGCTTGCGCGTCGTCATAGCGCTGGCGGCTGGTGATGACGTGGACCTCGCTGCCCCGCGACGCGAGGTGCAACGCGAGGCTGGTCAGCATCTGGCTGGTGGCCGAAATGTCCGGGTGGAAATACCGGTTCAGGAAGATGAGCTTCACGCGGGCGGCAGGAACCTTGATGGTTCCACAAAGTAGGCGATGCTACATACTTTACGTATTCCGTGCCCCATGAAGACCATTACCGCAACCGAACTGGCCCGCAATCTCAGGCAGGTACTCGATAACCTGGCCGTGCAGGGCGAGGAGGTCGCAGCGAGCCTGTCTTTCTCCCGCCCATGACCCTCGCGGAACTCAAATTCGGCGCCGAATAGACATGCTGAAGGAGGGGTAGCGCTTGATGTGGGCAGGTTGGTCACGTAAGATGGTCAACCTCGACACTTGGGGGCTCTCGCATGGCCGTTTTCAATATCGCCGAAGCCAAGACGAAGTTCTCCGCACTGGTGCAAAAAGCCATGCTGGGGGAAGAAGTCATCATCGCCAAGGACAACAAGCCCGTGCTGAGGCTAGTGGCGCTGAACCAGCCTGGAGCGCCGCGTAAACCGGGCTCGGGAAAAGGGCAGATCCTGTATATCGCGCCTGATTTCGACGCGACACCGGAAGATTTCGACGACCATATCTGATGCGCGTTCTCGTCGACACGCATGTGTTCTTGTGGTGGGCGGAAGGCGATCGGCGCCTGCCCGCCAAAGCGAGTGCAGCGCTTCGCGACCCGGACAACGAGTGCCTGTTCAGCCTGGCGAGCGTATGGGAGATTGCAATCAAAGCCGGCCTCGGCAAGCTCAGGCTGGCAGTCCCGGTGCAGCGTTACGTCGTCGAACAGATTGCGGCTAACGGATTCAAGCTGCTGGAAATCCGTCTTCCCCATCTCGGGCGCCTCGAATCACTTGCCAAACACCATCGCGATCTTTTTGACCGCCTGCTCGTCGCGCAGGCGCTGGAAGATCAGCTGGCCGTGATTACGGCGGACCCGCTGTTTACCAAGTACGGCGTAAAGCGAATCTGGTAGGGAACGGAAAATCCGCATGAGAACCTACAGCACGCGCAAGCGCATCCTGGTCACGGGAGGTGCGGGGTTCCTCGGATCGCACCTGTGCGAGCGCCTGCTTGTCGACGGCCAGGACGTCCTCTGCGTCGACAATTTCTTCACCGGCACCAAGGACAACCTCGCTCACCTCGTCGGCAACCCGAATTTCGAACTGATGCGCCACGACGTCACCTTTCCGTTGTATGTCGAGGTCGACGAGATCTACAACCTGGCCTGCCCCGCGTCCCCGGTGCACTACCAGTTCGACCCCGTGCAGACCACCAAGACGTCGGTGCACGGCGCCATCAACATGCTCGGCCTCGCCAAGCGCGTGAAAGCGAAAATCCTGCAGGCCTCCACCAGCGAGGTCTATGGAGATCCCGAGGTTCACCCACAGACGGAATCTTATTGGGGGCACGTCAATCCTATCGGCATCCGCTCGTGCTACGACGAAGGCAAGCGCTGCGCGGAAACGCTCTTCTTCGACTACCACCGCCAGCACAAGCTGCGCATCAAGGTCGCAAGGATCTTCAACACCTATGGCCCGCGCATGCACCCGAACGACGGACGCGTAGTGTCGAATTTCATCGTCCAGGCGCTCAAAGGCGAGCCGATCACGATCTTCGGCGAAGGTAAGCAAACCCGCGCGTTCTGCTACGTGGACGACCTGATCGAGGCCCTGGTGCGCATCATGGCGACGCCTGACGAGTTCACCGGGCCGGTGAACATCGGCAACCCGGGGGAATTCACCATCCTCCAGCTCGCGCAGAACGTGGTCGCGCTGACCGGATCGAAATCGAAGATCGAGTTTCGTCCGTTGCCGAGCGACGATCCGATGCAGAGGAAGCCCGATATCGGCTTGGCGAGGTCGGCGTTAGGCTGGGAGCCGGCGGTGCAGCTCGAGACCGGGCTCCTGAGGACGATCGAATATTTCCAGAACAAGCCGAATGGCGGATAACTTCGACCGCGGTTCATTCGGAAACAAGGCTGCGGGTTTCGATGATCCTGTGCAACTGCCTTCCGACGCGAAAGCCGCGCTCCAGTGGCAGGACGCCAACAGGTCCTGGTGGGAACAGACCCCGATGCGCTACGACTGGCGTGAATCGATCGGGTCGGCGCCGGGAACGAAGGAATACTACGCCGAGGTCGATCGGCGGTTTCTCGATGCGGTCAGGCACTATCTGCCGTGGGAGAAAATCCCGTTCGAGTCGCTTATCCCCTATGCCGGCCTTGCTCGCTCGGACGTCCTCGAGATCGGCGTGGGCCAGGGCACTCATGCCCAGCTGATCGCCCCCCGCTCGAAGTCCTTCACCGGGATCGACCTAACCGAGGTGGCCCGCGCCGCCAGCCAAAAGCGGTTCGATTTGAACGGGATCGACGGCCGGATCGTGCAAATGGATGCCGAAGCCATGGCGTTCCCGGACCAGTCGTTCGATTTTATCTGGAGCTGGGGAGTGATCCATCATTCGGCCAGCACTCAAAACGTACTCAGGGAAATGCGCCGCGTGCTGCGGCCGGGTGGCCACGCATGCGTGATGGTTTACTACCGGTCGTTCATCCAGTACTACCTGATCAACGGATTCGCGAGGGGGCTCCTGCGCGGCGAGTTCTGGAAGATCGGGGATATCCACCAAATCAACCAGGCGGCCACTGACGGGGCGCTCGCAAGGTATTTTTCGACCGCGGAATTCTCCCAGTTGCTGGGTGACCTGTTCAGCATCGAAAAGGTCTGGATTACCGGTCAGAAACCGGATGCGCTGCCGTTTCCGAACGGCAGGCTCAAAAATTTCCTGATCGGCCATCTTCCCGACGCCATCACCCGCTTTATCACCGACCGGCTGCGGCTCGGGACGTTTCTCATCGTCAGGATGAAACGGGATTGAACGATTGCCTAAGCGCGAGCGACCCGGCTGAGCACATTGCCCGAACCTGATCCATGTGCGGCATAGCAGGCATCTACTCCTACCGCCCCGCCGCCTCCCCGGTGGACCAGGAGGAATTGCTGCGCATCCGCGAAATCATGGCCTTGCGGGGCCCGGACGGCGCGGGCCTCTGGATGTCGGAGGACAATCGTCTGGGCCTGGCACACAGGCGCCTGGCGATCATCGATCTGTCGGAAACGGGCGCGCAGCCCATGGCCACGGCGGATGGCCACCTCCACATCACGTTCAACGGCGAGATTTACAATTACGTCGCGCTGCGCCGCGAGCTCGAGGCCAAGGGCTTTGTCTTCCGCTCCGGCAGTGACACCGAAGTGCTGCTGCACCTGTATGCCGACCGCGGCACGGAAATGGTCCACGCGTTGCGCGGCATGTACGCATTTGCGCTCTGGGACGAACGCAAGCATGGCCTCTTCCTCGCGCGCGATCCGTTCGGCATCAAGCCGCTCTACTACGCCGATGACGGCGGCACGTTGCGCGTGGCCTCCCAGGTCAAGGCGCTGCTCGAGGGCGGTGCGATCGACACCACGCCCGAACCCGCCGGCCACGTCGGGTTCTTTCTCTGGGGCCACGTCCCTGAGCCATACACTCTTTACAAGGGCATACGTGCCTTGCCCGCGGGATCCAGCATGTGGATCGACCAGGCGGGCTGCAGGGAACCGAGGCAATTTTTCAGCGTCACGGATGAACTGGCGAAGGCGAACGCAACATCGCTCGTCCTCACGCGCGAAGAGATGCACGATCGCCTGCGGGTGGCGCTGCTCGATAGCGTGCGTCACCACATGGTCGCGGATGTGCCGGTCGGCGTGTTTCTTTCCGCGGGGCTCGATTCCTCCACTATTACGGCCCTTGCCAGCGAGTCCTCCGGTGCCGACCTGCGCACGGTCACCCTGGGTTTTCGCGAATACCAGGGCACGCCCAATGACGAAGTGCCCCTCGCCGAACGGGTCGCACAACACTACCGGACACTTCACCAGACCCACTGGGTGACCAAGGAGGACTTCCGGGTTGAATACGATCGGCTTTTACACGCAATGGACCAGCCGTCGATCGACGGGGTGAACACCTATTTCATCAGCAAGGCCGCGGCGCAGGCCGGGCTCAAGGTAGCGCTGAGCGGCCTGGGCGGGGACGAGATGTTCGGCGGCTATCCGGCATTCAGGCAAATACCGAAGGCCGTCCGGGCCCTTTCCCCTTTCACGAAATATCCTGCGTTCGGCAGGGGCTTTCGCGCCCTCTCCGCGCCGGTCCTCGAGCATTTCACCTCGCCCAAATACGCCGGCCTGCTGGAGTACGGCGGCACCTACGGCGGGGCTTACCTGCTGCGGCGCGGGATGTTCATGCCCTGGGAGTTGCCTGGGCTGCTCGATGGCGAAATGGTGCGAGAAGGCTGGGAGGAGCTGCAGACTCTTTCACGCCTGGAGGAAACCACCCGTGGGGTGAACAACCCTCATCTCAAGGTCGAGGCACTGGAATCCTCCTGGTACATGCGCAACCAGCTGCTGCGTGACGCCGACTGGGCGGGCATGGCGAATTCATTGGAAATCCGCCTGCCGCTGGTGGATATCGAATTATTCCGCGCGACGGCGCCTCTCTTCAATTCGAACAGGGCTCCGGGAAAATTGGCGATGGCCCGCGTGCCCTTGCAGGCACTGCCGCGTGTGATCACGGAGCGAAAGAAAACCGGGTTCACGGTTCCTATGCAGGTATGGCTGGCGCCGGCGGCAACGAAATCGATTGCGAGTCGCGGACTCAGGGGATGGGCCACCACGATCCATGGTCGATTCACGGGCGGTGAGCCGGGTCCTCCGCGCGAGGCCCGGCCCGTCGCCCTCGTATTCAGGACCGGGCAGCTCGGGGATACCTTGGTGGCACTGCCCACCATGGAGCTGATCCGCCGCAGGTTCCCGGACCACCGCTTCGTGCTGCTCACCGACCGGCAACTGGCCGGCAGCAGCCACGTCTCGTCGTGGGACCTGCTGAAGCCGACCGGCTGGTTCGAGCGCGCGATCCTCTACGACCCGAAAGCGCAGGGTTGGGGCGCCCTCAAAGGCAGGATTGCCCTGGTGCTCCGGCTGCGTGGTTTGGGCGTGGACCAGTTCTTCAACCTGGCGCCCGGCCGCACTGAAACCCAGGCGGCGAGGGACCGCTGGTTTTTCGGGCAGCTGGCGGGCCCGCGGGTGTACCACCCGCCCGCGCTCCTGCGCAGTCCCGTGCCGGACGCCCGCCAGCCTTTGCCCCGGATCGAGCCGGAGTGGCGCCACACGCTGCGCAGTGTGGGTGCGCGGGGGACGGAGGGCGAGGCCTTCCGCCTGCCGATCCCGGATCGCGAGCGCGCAACGGCGCTCCGCGTGGCGCGGGCCGCCGGCGTGGATTTCGGCGCGCAGCTGCTTGCCTTCGGCCCGGGTTCCAAGATGCCGGCCAAGCGGTGGCCGGCGGAGCGTTTCGCCGAGCTCGGGGCGCGCTTGCGCAGGGACTTCCCGGACCTGGGGTTCGTCGTCCTTGGCGGCATGGAGGACGCGGCGGCCGGCGACGCGCTCTGCGCCGGCTGGGGGGGCAAGTCGCATAATCTTGCCGGCAGGCTTTCGCCGTTTGGCTCCGCCGCCGTATTGGAGAAGTGTATTGCCTACGTGGGCAACGACACCGGTACCATGCACCTTGCGGCAACGAGCGGGATTCCCTGCGTCGCGATCTTCAGCGCCCGGGATTCGCCGGGGAGGTGGGATCCTTATGGGGCGGGGCACATCGTGCTGCGCCGGGAAGTGGAGTGCGCGGGGTGCCTGCTGGAAGTCTGCACACAATACGAAAATGAGTGCCTGAAACGGATCGGCGTGGAAGACGTGTACGGGGCGACGCAACAGCTCCTGACAGGCTCAGGGACGAAACAGCGCCGATGACGGCAGACAACAGGATAGTGATCGGGGCCGGCCGTACGGAGCGCCACTACTGGGCCGATCTCTGGCGCTATCGCGAGCTCCTGTACATCCTCGCGTGGCGCGACATCGTGGTGAGGTACAAGCAGACCGTGATCGGCGTCGCCTGGGCGCTGATCCGCCCCGCGCTCACCATGCTCGTCTTCGTCGTGTTCCGCCGGCTGGTGGGCATCGAACCGGGCGCCGTGCCCGAGCCGATCCTGGTGTTTGCGGCCGTCCTGCCCTGGCAGTTCTTCTCGTCCGCGCTGTCGGAATCCTCGGCGAGCCTGATCGGCAACGCCAACCTGATCTCGAAGATCTATTTCCCGCGCCTGATCATTCCCGGGGCCGCGGTGGTCACCAGCCTGGTGGATTTCCTGATCACGCTGGGAATGCTGGCCGTGTTGATGCTCTGGTACGGCTTCGCGCCCGGCTGGCAGCTCGTGTTCCTGCCGCTGTTCGTGCTGCTCGCCTTCGGCTTGTCTCTTGGGCTCGGTCTGTTCCTCGCTGCGCTCAACGTGGAATACCGCGACTTCCGCTACGTGGTGCCTTTCATCGTCCAGTTCGGCCTGTTCATCTCGCCGATCGCCTTCACCACCGCCAACGTGCCCGAACGCTGGCGCACGCTGTACGCCCTCAATCCCATGGTGGGGATCATCGACGGGTTCCGCTGGTCGATCCTCGGCGGGCGCGCGCCGCTGGATGTGCAGACGCTGGGGATTTCGGTCGCCGTCACCGTTTCGTTTGTACTGCTGGGCGTGTGGTACTTCCGCCGCATGGAACGCAGCTTCGCGGACGTGATCTGAGCATGGGCGACGTCGTCATCCGGGTGGAGGGCCTCGGCAAGAAATACCGCATCAGCCACCAGAGGAAGGAACGGTACACGGCACTGCGCGATGTGATCGCGGACAAGGTGCGCAGCGTGTTCTCTGGGGGTCGGAATTCCGGCGGAGATGTTGTTAATTTAAACAACCAAACTGACATGGAAGCCGCCCCTGGTAAGGACGTTTCAGACGATAAGTTTAACTTTTCTAAGGATCCAGGAGCACCGAGCTCGGCTTCGGTGGAGGACTTCTGGGCCCTGCGGGACGTGTCGTTCGAGGTCAAGCGCGGCGAGGTCGTCGGCATCATCGGCCGCAACGGCGCCGGAAAATCCACCCTGCTCAAGATCCTCAGCCGCATCACCGAGCCCACCGAGGGCCGCGTCGAGCTCGACGGGCGCGTGGCGAGCCTGCTCGAAGTGGGGACCGGGTTCCACCCCGAGCTGACCGGGCGCGAAAACATCTTCCTGAACGGGGCGATACTCGGAATGACGCGGGCCGAGACGCGGCGCAAATTCGACGAGATCGTCGCGTTCGCGGAGGTGGAGAAGTTCCTGGATACGCCGGTGAAGCGGTATTCCTCGGGTATGTACGTTCGCCTGGCTTTCGCTGTCGCCGCACATCTCGATCCCGAAATCCTCATCGTCGATGAAGTGCTTGCGGTGGGGGATCTGGAATTCCAGCGCAAGTGCCTTGGAAAAATGAAGGATGTGTCGCAGCATGGAGGAAGAACCGTGCTGTTCGTGAGCCACAATATTGCGGCCGTCAAGGCGCTCTGCACCAAGGGCCTCTACCTCGACCGGGGGCGAATGGAGAGTTGGGGGTCGATTGACGGCGCGGTTACGGAATATCTGCACGTGGGTGCGGTCGCCGCATTCGCCGGTTCGATCCCCGACGACTTTCCGCGGCAGATATCAACGGGTGAGGCCAAAATCCGCCGCGTGCATATCGTCGACTCTCTGGCAAATCCGGTGCAAACTGTGTTTACGGGTGAGCCGATCAATATTCGCGTTCGATGGGAGGTTCATGAACTCATCGAGCAGGGCATGGTTGAGATCGGCATTGTCGATGCGGACGGGCGTCAGGTTACCCAGTCATTGTCATGCGACGGCGGCGGGCCATCGATTCCCATGGCGCCCGGGCTGTATGAAATTGGCCTTCGCATCGATGACATCGTTTTTCCGGGGCGCTACTCCTTGCTGGTCGGCGTGCACAAGATGGACGGGGCAACGATCGACTTCATAGAGCGCGCCCTCGATTTCGAGGTGCTGAACACGGGCAAGGGGGATACCAATCACTATCCGTCAAAGGTCCGCGGGTATCTTCGCCCCGGGCAACAATGGCAGGCGTTGTCCCGGCCTGAGCCTGATCAGGGCGGCATGCAGTGAAGGCGGAGCGACATGATTGAAAATGCGCGGTTGTTCATTACCGGTGGCGCCGGGTTCATCGGTTCCACGCTTATCAGCAGGTTGGTCGAGCGAAACACGATCATCGCCTTCGACAATCTCGCGCGCAATACGCTGAAGAGCCTGCCGAGCCTGTTGAATCACAAGAACCTGACGCTCGTGGAGGGCGATGTCTTGGATCCAGAGGCATTGACCGAGTCGATGAAGGGCGCCGACATCGTGGTGCACGCCGCCGGGATCGCCGGAATCGATACCGTGATCAAGAATCCGGTCAGGACCATGCGGGTGAACATGATAGGCACGGCCAATGTGCTGGAGGCCGCGCGCGTGAACGGCATAAAACGGCGGGTGGTCGATTTTTCCACGTCCGAGGTTTTTGGCTCCATGGCCTTCCGGTCGACGGAATCGGATGTGACGGTCTCCGGATCGGCTGGCGAGGCGCGCTGGACCTACGCGGTCAGCAAACTGGCGGGGGAGCACCTTGCGCATGCGTATTACGCGCAATACCAATTGCCGGTGGTTACCGTGCGCCCGTTCAACATTTACGGGCCCGGCCAGACCGGGGAGGGTGCCATGCAGATCTTCATCAAGCGCGCGCTGAGGAACGAACCGATCCACATCGATGGCGACGGGGCGCAAATCCGAGCTTGGTGTTACGTGGACGATTTTATCGAATGTCTAATGCGCTGCATTGAAGACCCGGCGGCGGTCGGGCAAAGCTTCAACATCGGCAATGCGCGCGCCGTCATCACCATTCTCGGGTTGGCGGAGACGGTGCTGCGCGTGACCAAGTCGGAGTCCAAAATCGTGTTTGACCCGCCCTTGTCGGCCGATATCGCAATCCGCATTCCCGGTGTCGAGAAAGCATGGCAGGTGCTTGGGTTCAAGGCGCAAGTCGATCTGGAGGAAGGGGTCCGGCGCACCGCCGACTTCTTCCGAGCTCAGATGGAACCCGCATAGGCTGGCCTATGATTCGTCTGACTGTCCCAACCATCGAAGAGGATGACCTGCTGGCAGTGCGCGAAGCGATGGCATCGGGATTCCTGGTGCAGGGGGCGCGGGTCGCGGGCTTCGAGGCTGCCGTCGCGAAGTGGGTCGGGGTGAAACACGCGGTTGCAGTGAGCAATGGCACCTGCGCCCTTCACCTTGCGCTGCTGGCGCTAGATGTCAGGCCGGGCGATATCTGCATCGTCACGGCGTACTCCTGGGTCTCAACGGCCAATGTGATCGAGCATTGTGGCGCCCGGCCCGTATTCGTGGACATTGATCCGCATACCTACAATATCGATGTGGCCCAGTTGGAGGCAGTACTGGGCGGGCTGATGTCCGATCCCGATACCAGCCGGCGCGTGAAGGCGGTCCTGCCGGTGCATACGTTCGGTCAGATGGCCGACATGCAAGGGTTGAACGCTCTTTGCGTGCGCTGGGGTATTCCGGTCGTGGAGGATGCGGCCTGCGCGCTCGGCGCGACGCTGCAAGGGCGGCAGGCCGGCACCTGGGGCGCAATCGGGTGCTTCAGCTTTCATCCCCGCAAGGCCATCACCACTGGAGAAGGCGGGATGGTAACGACCAACGACGACGATCTGGCCCGTTGCGCCCGAAGCCTGCGCAACCATGGGCTGGATCCGGAGGCCTCCGTCGCGGATTTCATCATGCCGGGGTACAACTATCGCCTGACCGAATTCCAGGCCGCCCTCGGGGGAACGCAGATGACCAAGTTGCAGCGGATCATCGACGCCCGGCGTAAAGTGGCTGCCACGTATGACCAACTGCTGGAAGGCACGCTGTTGCAGAAGCCGGTCGCCGCACCGGAAGCCGCACATGTGTATCAGTCTTACGTGCCGCTGCTGCCGCGCAAGTCGGCGCACATGCGGGCTGACCTTATCCGCCGGGCGAAGGAAGCGGGCGTCGAAACCCAGATCGGTACGATTCACATGCCGTTGACGACTTTCTATCGAAACCGATACGGCTTTCGGCCCGGTGACTATCCGGTCACGGATGATGTGGCTGCGAGGGCGCTGACGTTGCCTATGTTTGAAGCGATTAGCCTTGAAGAACAGCGGGCAGCGGTACAAACAGTGTTGGGGCTCACTTCAGAATATGGCGCGTAAATTTTCACCTCATCGAAGTCATGGAAGCGGCAGCTTCAACAGGGATGACTTCGCCGCGATTGGAGAGAACGTCATTTTCGAAGCGGGAGTGATGATATTTCACCCGGAGAACATTCGGCTCGGGACGAATATCTATTTGGGCCACCAGACCATCCTTAAGGGATACCACAAAAATGTCCTCGAGATCGGAGATAACACTTGGGTGGGGCAGCAGTGTTTCATACCTGGCGCTGGCGGCGTCCACAT
>JBBQNG010000145.1:0-11240 GCA_038329645.1 Burkholderiales bacterium | reverse complement strand
GTACGGACATCGTCCACATTGCGGCCTCCTTCGGCTGAGCCTCGTTGCGAAATCAAGCTTCCCAAACTGCTCCGGGGCAGCTTTCGCCCGCTCGGCGCGGCGCGGGGCACTAGCGGGATCGAGCTGAGGGCCGGGCGAGCTTAGAGTACGTTTGCGTCGACGCAATGATGACGTGATCTTCGACGGCATTTTCGCGATGGACGTTGGCTTTTGCGTAAGCCGGCGAACCCATCATGTCGAGGAAGGCGCTGCGCGAGGGATAGCGGACCAGGACGACGTAGTCCCAGCGGCCGGCCGCCTCGCCACCGAACGCGGCGCCCTCCCCTTTGCCCGCCCAGAGCACCGTGCCGCCGCGCTCCAGGATCAGCGGCATGGTCAGCTCGCTGTAGCGTAAATAAGCCTCCCACCCGCTCCCGTTGCCGTCGGCCGAGCGTTCGCGAAAGCGCACGAGGTTGACCATCACGACCGGCCCCTGGTCGGGCAGGCCGCGGACCAGGGATTCGTTGAGGTGCATCGGTTTGCCGTTCATTTTTCCCCCGATCGATAGTAAGCCTGGCGCAGAGCCCTATGTTTGATATCGAACATACAGCCGGACCGCTACGCGCTACCGTTGCCGCCATGCTGCACGAATTCCTTACTTCGAATCGAGAAGAGTTGATCGCCCGCTGCCGTGAGAAGGTGGCGAAAAGGTTCGAGCCCAACCAGTCCCGCGCCGCCGTGGACAACGGCGTCCCGCTGTTTCTTGCGCAGCTCGCCGAGACCCTTGTCCTCGAGCAATCCACCGCAGCGCGGGGCGACAGTGCCCCCGAGCCCACGCCGGAGCCCACCGAGATCGGCCGCGCGGCCGCCCTGCACGGCGCGGAACTCCTGCGCCTGGGCTACACCGTCGACCAGGTCGTCCACGATTACGGCGATGTGTGCCAATCGGTTACCGAGCTGGCCGGCGAAACCGCGGAGCTCATCACTAACGACGAGTTCCGCACGCTCAACGCCTGCCTGGACAATGCGATCGCCGACGCGGTCACGGCCTACGGTCGCTCCCACGCGGAAGCGGCAGTCGGCGAGGCGAAGTCCCAGCAGGCCGGCCTGGAGGCTTATGCCAAGGAGCACCGCAGGCTCGTCGACACGTCCCTCCAGGCGTTCGAAGCGGTTCGAACCGGCAGCGTTGGCCTCACCGGCTCGACGGGCAAACTGCTCTACTACACACTGCAAGAGTTGCATTCCCTCCCCGAGCGCAAGCTCAACGCAAGCTAAGCGTCCCACCGCACCGGCACGCACGCGGCATTGGGCGTACCCTGCTGCACCCGGGGGCTTCTCCCCCGACTTTGAAAGAGCCCCATGAAACTCCCCCCCAACACCAACCCGTTCCTGGTCGGCGCGCTTGCAGGCGCAGTGCTCGCCGTCTGGGTCGGCTTCGACGCGATGGGCTGGAAGACCGGCGCCGCCGCCGACACGCTCGTCAAGCGCGGCTCCGAAACCGCAGTGGTCGCCGCCTACGCGCACGTCTGCACCAACCAGTTCAACGCCGCCAAGGACCACGACGCGCAATTGGCCGCGCTGAAGAAAGTCGACCGCTACTCGCGCGGCGACGTGATCGCCAAGGGCGGCTACGCCACCATGGTCGGCGACAAGGAGCCGGCTGCCGGCGTGGCCTCGGCCTGCGCCGACCTGCTGACCCCGGAAAAACCGTCCTGACCCGAAAGGACGCCCGCGGCAGGTAGAATCGCCGCATGATCTTCCGCCAGCTGTTCGACCCGCAGTCCTCGACCTACACCTACCTGCTGGCGGACCCCGCCACGCGCGAGGCGGTGCTGATCGACCCGGTGTTCGAGCACGCGCGCCGCGACGCGGCGCTCATCGAGGAGCTCGGCCTCAAGCTGCACTACACGCTCGAGACGCACGTGCACGCCGACCACGTGACCGGCGCGTCGCTCTTGAGGAAGTCCCTCGGCTCGAAAATCGCTCTGGCCAAGGCAAGCGCCGCCGAGGGCGCCGACATGCTGCTTGAAGACGGCAACAAGGTCGCGTTCGGCAAACGTTCGCTCGAGGCGCGCGCCACGCCAGGCCACACGGGCGGCTGCATGACCTACGTGCTCGACGACCGGTCGATGGCGTTCACCGGCGACGCGCTGCTCATCCGCGGCTGCGGCCGCACCGACTTCCAGGAGGGCAGCCCCAACCGCCTCTTCCGCTCGGTGCGCGAGCGCATCTTCAGCCTGCCCGACGACTGCCTGCTGTATCCCGCGCACGACTACAAGGGCCTCACGGCCTCGAGCGTTGGCGAGGAGAAGATGTACAACCCGCGCCTGGCCGAATCGATCGGCGAAGGCGACTTCGTCGGCTACATGACCCACCTCGGCCTGCCGCACCCCAAGCTCATGCAGGTCGCGGTGCCGGCCAACCTCAGGTGCGGCGCGCCGGACAAGGACGCGGGCCCCGCGCCCGATCAGGACTGGGCGCCGCTCGCCTACACCTTCGCCGGCATCTGGGAGATCCAGCCCAACGTGCTGGAGGAAAACCTGGCGCGGGTCACCGTGATCGACGTACGCGAGGCCGATGAATTCAGCGGCGCGCTGGGCCACATCGTGGGTGCGAAGCTGGTACCGCTCGGCTCGCTGGTGGAGAAGGTGGAATCCCTGCCCAAGGACAAGCCGATCGTCGTTGTGTGCCGCTCGGGCGCGCGCTCGGCGCAGGCCACCGTGCTGCTCAGGAACAAAGGCGTCGGCCGGGTGGCGAACCTGGCCGGCGGAATGCTGCGCTGGCGCGCGCAAAGACTGCCGGTGGAGGGCGGCACCGACTGACCGAAGTGTCCGTCGCCGTACAGACCCCGTCGCCGATTGCGAGGACCCTCGGGGGCGTCACGAGGAAAAAAATGAAATCGCGCAGAAACCGCAGTCAATACTCCAACCCGTTCCTGCTGTGGACCGAGCTTGCCTTCAAGACCGGGGAGATGATGCTCGCCTCCGCGCAGGTCATCGGCCACCGCACCGCCCGGATGGCCGCGGCGGCCCCCGCGCCCAGCGAGCGCGACCGCCGCGAATTCGCGCTGATGGGCCAGGAAAAAATCGACGCCGCATCGGAATCCGCGCGCGCCATGGCGGGCCAGGCGATGAAGACGAACCTGCACCTGGGCGCGCAGGCCGCCGGCGACATGCTGGCCACCGCCAGCGCGGCGATGTCGCTTGCCACGAGCCGCACTCCGCGACAGGCCGCGGCTTCGTACGCAAAGCTGCTGCGCACCGTCACCCAGTCGGCCGGCACCGCGGCGCAGCTGTCGAACTCCACCGCGCGGATCGCGAAGGGCGGCCTCGAGCCGGTCCACGCACGCGCCAGGGCGAACGCCAGGCGGCTCGCCAGGCGCTAGCTTCGCCGCGCTCCAGAATGTACCGGTACCGGCACAAAACTTCCCGGAAAATGGCGCCAATACTGGTTCTGCGAAAACAAATGTTCATGATTTGAGCGTTGCGCGGGAACCCTCCCGGCCGGCCGGCCGAGAACAATTTCACGCCCGGTGTGTGCGCTAGTGAACACTGCTAGTTTGTAACAGATGTTGCCATTTGTAACCCTTCGCCCCTTTCCTATCCCGTTCAATTCAAAATCATTTCCGTGAAATCGCCGCGTCAATAACGCGCTGTTTCCCTGGGACGACGGGAATGAGAAAAGGAGTGCCGCCGGAAGTGCTCGAGTGGGCGTTTACGCTCGCGGCGCTAGCATTTCTCGTCTGGCAGTCCGAAGCCTTCCGCGAGCCGGAGTTCGTGCGCGGCGCGGGCGACCGCTACCGCAAGGCGGTCGAACTCAAGGTCCCCATCGATCCGAAGGCGGGCGCTGCTGACCGGGTCACCCAGCTTTGCACGCGCTACGGCGGCTGGCTGCCGGCCGCCGAGCGCGAACCGACCGCGACGCGCGCCGGCACCTGCTTCCAGGATTCCCGTCACCCGATCGCGCTGGCCGCAAAGGGCGCAATAGAGCCCGCTATATCCCTTTCGGCGCTGGCCGAACTCGCGAAGGGCCGCGAAGCGATCGACCGCAGCCTCGCGCAGCCGGTCAAGGCGAAATTGTCCCGGCTGGACGAGCTGGAGAACCGCGCCCGTGAGGCGCGCGCCGAGGCCGACGTCCACGGCGCAATCGACGGCCTGTCGGGCGAAACCAGCCTCTACCGCGAGGCGTATGGCATCGCCGCGACCGGCGCACGCTCGGTGCCGCTGGATTGCGCGTGGGACCGCCTCGAGGCCCGCGCATCTTCTCCGCGCACGAGCGAAGCCAGCGCCGTCTATGCGCTCATCGGCCTGGCCGCCATCCTCGACGGCGATCCGGCGCGCGCCGCGGCCGCCGCTTCGCCCGCGAACGAAACGAAAGCGGATACATGGTCGAAGGCCGAAGCAGATTCCGGCTGCGCCGCGCTCGGGGCACCGCGGCAGGTCATCACTCAGGCCGCCGAGATCGTCGCCACCGCGCGCGCAAGCGAGAACAACGCCGGCAAGTCCCTCGCCGCGCAGGCGCTCCTTGCCAACGCGCACTGGGTGTTCGGGCTGTGGGCGGCGGCCGGACTGGTGATGCTGCAGATCGGGCGGCTGGGGCTGCGCGCGCGCTTGTTCCTGCCGCTGGCCGGGCTCGCCTGGGCGGCACTAGGCTGGGTCACGCAGGTCCACGTCGAGTGGCTCAGCGACCGCGCTTCGCAGACCGCCACGCTCCTCAAGTACGGCATCAAGGGACCGGGCATTTTCCAGGGCCTCGCCATCACGGCGGGCGTGCTGCTCATGCTCGGCATCGTGTTCCGCGCGAAAGACAAGACTCGCCCGCTCACGCAAACGCCCTCCTCGCGCATCGGCTACGCCGGGTTCGTGCTGTTCACCGGGCTGGGCTGGTGGCTGCTGCTGGATCTCTCGGCCTCGGGCCACTACGCCAACCGCTTCCATGCGCTGTACCAGCAGGTGTACGTGTTCGCCGCGTTCGTGCTGCTCACGCTGCTCGCGCCGTTGCGCCTCGCGCTGGCCGACCGCGTCGGCCGCTGGCTGGGCGTGTTCCTGCTCCTCACCAAGCCGCGCGGCGCGGGCCTGCGGCGCTACCTGCCGTGGCTCACCTATATCGGCGCGGTGGCCATGGTGCTCGGCGCGGCGAGCCTGACGCGCAGGAGCCAGACCCAGCTGACCTCCGAGATCTTCCGGCTCTGGCTGGTGTTGGGCGCGTCGTGGTTCTTCCTCGTGCGCGGCGAAACGGCGCTGGCGGTTTCCTCGGGCGCCGGCAACATCGGTTTCGGCGGGCGCATGCGCGGCTTCGTATTCCTGCTGCCGCTCGTTTTTATCCTGTGCGTGCCGGTGGCGGGGCTTGTCATTACCGATGACTTCGGGCCGCTCTTCGTGATGCTCTACGGCGCGTCGATCTTCTTCGGCGCGGCGTTCGCGTTCGCCTTCTTCGACCTCGCGGGCTACCGCCGGTGGCTTGCCGCCGCGGTCGGCGTGGTGGTGGCCGGCGCGTGGGTGTACCTGATCACTTACGCGCTGTACTCGCTCCCCGCGCCGCTTGCGCGCATCGCCGAGCGGCTGAACACCGTGCGCAGCCCCTTCACGGCCACCAACGACCAGCTGGCGATCATCACGTGGTTCCAGGAGTCGGCACCGGCCGAGGGCTACGGCCTGGGCTCGGTGCCGTGGTGCGGCGAGAACGCGGCCGGCGGCTGCGCGGTGCCGCGCCAGGTGCAGAGCGACTACGTCTTCACCGCCTTTGCGGGCGTATACGGCAAGGTCGCCGCGCTGACCCTGGTGGCGCTGCTCGCGTTCTGGCTGGTGCGGCTGGTGATCCACCATAGCCGCGCAACGCGCGGCGTCGTGGCGCTCAATTCGCCCGTGGCGACGCAGCAGGCGTGGCTGTCGTGGATCGCGGTGTGCTGGGTCGGCCTCACGCTCGCGCAGCTTGCGATCACGGTGGCGGGCAACCTCGGCTGGCTGCCGCTCACCGGCATCACCTTCCCCTTTGCGAGCTTCGGGGCGTGGTCCTTGCTCGCCAATACCTTCTTCCTCGCGCTGGCGATCAACCTGCCGCGGAGCCGCGGATGAATCCGAACCGCGCATCGCTCCTGCAGCGGGCCCTGGGCGTGTTCATCGCCATCGCGGTGTCGATGGGCGTGTTCCTGTGGGCCGGCAAGACCTTCATCGAGCGGCCCGTCAACGGCGTCTACCTCGACGGCCAGCGCCTCGCGGCCCTGCGCACTTTCGAGCGCGCGATCGTGCCGCTCAAGACGGTACGCGGTTACGAAGCCCCTACCGCGGAGCAGGTCGCGTCGGAGTTCAGGTTCTGCGCCGACCCGCTGAAGGAACCCAAGGAAAAATCGTCACGCAGAAGCTCGAACCCCTGTGCAGGAGCCGGCCCCGCCGAGGAGATCGCCTGCCACCTGCGCACCGTCAACGCCAGGCTGGAGGCGATGAGCGGCGACCGGCGCCGCAACCGCGAGGGCCTGCTCGACGAGCACTATGTGGTCGACGTGGCGCGCTGGACCACGAGCATCAAGGAGAAGAACGTGCCCTGCCGCGACGCGCAGGCCGCGGTGCGCCAGCTCGCGGCGCGCGACGCTCGCCTGTTGAATCTCTTCTCCTGGCGGGAGCTCGCGTCGAGGAGCGTGGCCGCTGCGCACTTCGCGCCCGACCAGGCGGTCAAAGTGCCGGGCCGCGTGCTCGAGCAGAGGAATCCGTGGGGCGGCGTGCCGGGCTGCATCTACTACGGCGCGGGCGCGAAGCTCCACTACGTGACCGACCGGCGCCAGAGCAACCGCGCGACGTGTCTTGCGATGCGCCCGAAGGATGTCGAGGAGAAAGGCGTCACGGGCGTGTTCCAGCGGGTTTCAACCGAGCGCTCGGCAGAGTCCGGTGGCGCGCGCGGTGCGCCCGCGCTGGCCCCGCCCGAGTCGCTCGACGTGATCCTTGCCGACCTGGACAACATCCGCCTGCCGTGGAAGGACCTCTTCCGCGCATATACCGAGGTACCGGCCGAAGGTGCGGCGGACAAGTCTTCGCCGACCAAACCGATAGCCACCTCGCACGGCCCCAACCAGCTCCAGCGCATGAAGCACAAGGTCGACGCGGGCTTCAACGTGCACCTTACGATTGATCCTGACGCGCAGCGCATCGTGCAGGAAACCGCCGCGTGCTATTCGGGCGACGAAGCCGTCTGCCGCAAGCTCGGCCTGGCCGGCGACAAGGTGTTCGCCGATTTCACCAGCCTCATGTACGAGAAGGCCGCGGTGCGTATGGCGGCAGTGGCGCTCATCGATATTCCCACCGGCAAGATCGAAGCGCTCGGCAGCGCGCATTCGGATTGCTTCCGGCAGGAATACGACGGTCCCGGGCGCAACGCGCGCGAGTGCCCCAACCTGCCTTCCTCCGCGCACTACGAGCCCGACCGCCTGCTCAACCATGCGCTGTACACCGACGCGCTGCCCGGCTCGATCATCAAGCCGATCATGGCCACCGGCTTCCTGCATGACCCCAAGTACCGCGCGAGGATCGCGAGCGAAAAGATCTCGCCCACCTTCGTGCGCCTGCAGGACGAGCTCAAGAGCTCCGATTCGGTGGCTTTCCTCAACCGCATGTTCTGTGCCGACAAGGGCTGGGTGAACTGCGAGCGCCCGCAGGCGATCCAGCAGGCCGCGCTGCAGTACGGCTGGGACGCCGGCTGCGAAGAAGGGTCGTTCCGCTGCGGGCGGCTCAACGTGCTGTTCGGCCACGCCGACACCGGCCGCGTGCGCAAGGACACCACGCGCCGTCCGCTGGGCGCCTCGATCATGTACGGGCGCGTGCTCACCGAGCCGGCTTCCAAAAGCCGCCCGGGCGACCTCACCATGATGCGCGACTTCAGGTTCGATCCCGCGGTTGCTGCGGCCTGCAGCCGCGGCGACTACTACAAGGGCACCGATCCGCATCGTGGCTGGCGCAAATGCCACAACCGCAAGATCGTGTTTCTCGAGTCCGAAGGCTGGGGCCAGGGCAACGCGCGCACCACGCCGATCGGCGCGGCAGGCATGATCGCGCGGCTCGCGGCAGCGGCCAACGGTCGGGTAAGCCTGCGCCTGCCGTACCTGGTGGACCGCATCTCGGACGCCAACGCGCAGCCGTTCGAGCTCGCCGCGCAGCAGTTCCACCTCGCCGACCCGGTAAAGATCGAGATCCCGCAGGAGGATGCCGCGCTGATCGTGCAGGGCATGCTGAGCCACAAGGGATACGGCGCGCCCGCGGGCTCGCGCCCCGGCACCGCGCACTCGGCCTGTTTGCGCGTATTCGACGCGGCCACCTGCAACAAAATCGACTGGATCGCGGGCAAGACCGGCACGCCGCCTTACGGCAACGACGGCCTCACGCTCAAAGAGATCCGCGAGAAATGCGTCGGCGAGGGTCGGAAAGCGACTCAAGGCGACACGCGCGAAGCGCGCGCCGACCTGGTCGCCTCGTGCAACCACGAGCAGCCGTACAAGTGGTACGTCGCCGCCTTCAGGACCGACGATGCGCAGCCCGGCTTCAACAAGGCGATCGCGGTGCTCACCGAGCGCAACTGGTACCGCTCCGGCGCGAACGCCGGCAAGGTGCAGTCGCCCGGCGACAAGGAAATGAACCTGAGCGCCGAAATGGCGTTCCGCATCATGGCGCGCCTGCGCCCGGCCCCGGAAATCTTGAAGGCCCAGGCGCCCGCGCAACCCGGAGGCAGGACATGAGCACCGCAATCCTCGACGCAGCGCTGGACGAAGAAACCTTCCCTGGTCCGTGGCCGGCAGTGCTCCTCGAGATGAAGGACTTCGTCGACCTGTGGTTCCTGACCAAGCGCCACCACGCGGCGAGCGTGCGCATATTCATTTCGCGCCGGCTGGTGCCGCAGGAGAAGCTGCAGCCGCACATGCGCGAGTTCAAGGCGGCGCTGGGCACCATCGCCGGATGCCGCATCGAGCTCAAGGGCACCGAGGCCGCCGCGCACAAGATCGAGATCGAATACAGGAGAGCCCCATCATGAGTGGACTGTGGAACCGCATCAGCTCGGCCTTCGACCGCAGCGACATCGGCCCCGCCGGCTACGACGAAGCACGCAACGACGACGAGCGCGTGCGCCCGACGACGACGCGCTACGCGCCGATCCGCAACGCGGTCGGCCGGCGCGTCAACGCTTTCCTGCGCGAAGACCTCGTGTCGCACCTCGAAATCGGCTTCAACGAGGTGTTCCTGCTGCACTACATCGAGATCGCCGCCGACAGCCAGGGCGAGGCCGAGCTCGACCAGTTCCTGCGCGAGTTCTCGCCCGAGTCGCGCGTGCACTGGGTGAAGAAGCTGCTCGGCGGCGCGGTCGGCCAGCACGTGAGCGTCGAGCAGTTCCTGGGCCTCGACCGCGAATTTGCGGCCGAGCAGCTGGCCGAAACCGATCCCTTCGAGGAAGCGCTCAACCAGTCGGTGATCCCGCCGTATAAAGTGATCCTTCACGGCAGGTGGGAAGCCAAAAAAGCTGCAGCGGCCGTCGAAGCGACAGACGAGGAAATCGAAGAACAGCCGCAGGATGCAAGAGTCGCCGGCCCGAAGCTGCGCCTGTCGATCCAGGACGCCAAGGAGGCCGATGCAGGCAGCTGGAACGGCACGCGCGTGGTCGAGGTCGGCGAGTATCCCGCCGTGCTGGGTTCCTCGACGCAGGCCGATGTCGAGATCTCCGGCTACTACATCTCGGCGCGCCACTGCACGCTGCACTGGGAGTCGCAGCAGCTCTGGCTCGTCGACCACTCCACCAACGGCACCTGGGTCGATGGCGAGCGCCTGCGCCAGGGCGCGCGCGTGGCGCTTGCCAACGGCGCGGTGATCGGCTTCGGGCGCAGCAAGGGCGACGCGGAATTCGACCGCTACCCCGCGGTGCGCGCCCAGTTGATGCGCAAGCTTCCCGCGGCCTCGGCCACCGCGACGCCGGTTGCGCCTTCGCGCGCGACGCCGGTAGCGCCCGGGGCCGTCCCGGTAGCGCCGGCGGCCAATGCCTCCGACGTGTCCAGTGCAAGGAAACCGCCGCTGGCCGTGCTGGTCATCGTCGACGCCAGCGGCAGCCCGCGCCGCGACGTGCTCCAGCTGCCCTTCACCATCGGGCGCGGCTCGGCGCAGCACTACGTGGTGCCCGACGCCAACCAGGGCGTGTCGCGCGAGCACCTCGTCATCGAGGCGATCGACGCCTCGGGTGCGCTCACGCTCAACCGCGCAGTCGCTCGCAACGGCACCTCGGCCGGCAACGCACCGCTGCCCGAGCGCTTCGTGTGGCGCTTCGGCGAGGAGATCGTGCTCGGCGACAAATGGGCCAGTGCTCCAAGTGTTCGACTGTCGCTGCAACCTGTGGAGCCGCAGACGTGAACACCGAGACGCCCGTGTACCGCCCCGACACCGTCACCCCCAACCTGCCCGAGCTCAAGCTGCGCGACGCGTGGCACGGCCCCTGGCGCGGCGGCCTGCGCGCCGCATACGCCTCCGTCACCGGCAGCTCGCACGCGCGCAACGAGGACTGCTGCAGCCATGTCCCTTCGGCAGAACGCCCGGACTTCGTCGGCGTGGCCGACGGCGTGGGCGGCGGCGCGCACGGCGAGATCGCGAGCAGCGTCCTGCTGCGCCATTGCGCGCAGGCGCCCAGATCGGTGTGGTCCGATCCGGTCAAGCTGGTGCAGTGGCTCTCGCGCGCCGATGGCGAAGTGCGCGAGGCCATCGCGCGCCGCACCGACCAGGCAGGGGCGGCGACGCTCGCCGCGGCGTGGTTCCCTTCGCCCGGCACCGCCTATGTCCTCAATGTCGGCGACTGCCGCGCCTACCATCTCAGGCCCCACAGGCGGGTGTACGCGATCCAGCGGCTGACCGTGGACCAGACCTACGCCAGCCTCGCGCAGCAGCCGCCGCCCAACGGCAAGCCCGACGACCCGGCGCGCATGGTCGGTGCGGGCGCGGTCGGAACCCCGCCGGTAATAAAGGCGCAGATCCGCGAGCGCGAGCTGTTGCTGCTGTGTTCGGATGGCGTGCACAAGTTCGTCCCCGACGGGCAGATCGCGGCGATCGTCGCGGCGGGCCAGGCCGGGCGCAAATCGCTCGAATACACGTGCGGTGAGCTGGTGCGCGCGGCCAAGAAGAACGGCAGCCAGGACGACGCCAGCGCGCTGCTGGTGCTGCGCCGCCCGTGGTTCATGGCGCGCTGGGCCTATGCCTGCGCCGTGATCGCGATCCTGCTCGTGAGCCTGGTGGCCGGCGCCCAGATCG
>JBBQNG010000144.1:0-11319 GCA_038329645.1 Burkholderiales bacterium | reverse complement strand
CTTGCCGCTCGGCTCGTATTCCTGCGCGGTCTGGCCTCCGGCCAACGAATGTGCAAAGGCCGCCCGCTGGACGAGGCGCACGGGTGCAACGGGGAGCCCGTAGCCTTTCACGGCCTCTTCCGCCTCGTCGGCCAGCGCCCTTCCCTGTGGGGGGCACGCATTGAGGACGACGGCGGCAGTTTTACCCGCCAGCTTGGCGATTTGGACAGTCGCGCCGATGGCGCGCAGGTCGAGGATGCCGGGCCGGCAGGGAATCAGGATGGCATCGGCGGCCTGTGCGGCGGCCAATGCATCGCCCTGCGAGTGCGGGGCCGTGTCGAGGATGGCCAGCGTTGCGCCGTTGGCGGCAGCGGTTTCAAGGATGGAGGTCAGGCGGGGCGCATGGGCAATGACGACCGTTGGCCCGCCCTCCCCCGTCCGACTCTCGGCCCAGCCCGCCGCGCTCGATTGCGGATCAAGGTCAATCACGACCGCCGTATGGCCGGCTGCCTCAGCGGCGACAGCCAAGTGCAGCGCCAGGGTTGTTTTCCCCGTACCGCCTTTTTGCGACAAAACCGCGATTGTTTTCATGTGGGCACTTCCTCTTGTGGGCTTGATGATAAGCCCGTAGGCAGTCATGTCTTCATGACAGTCTGGCCACATGCCCACACGTGGGCATGTCAGCTTAATGATGAAGCAGGGAAAATCGTTTGGCCCGCCGACCAGCAGTGTTTTCGTGACGAACGACAAGACACTGATACGCACACCGGGCCTTGTGGTTGGAGGGATGGGTCAGCAAAATGACAAGGCAACATGCCTGCATGACCATATGCCTACTTGTGGGCATGCTGCATTGAGGTCAATTTGGGCCGTTTCGCGTTTTTAGCGCGGCGACACCGTGTCGGTGCCGCTTCCGCACCGGTAGCCTTGCCAAAGCGACCCGCTGGAAACTCTTGCCCCCTCGCCGCGACAGGGAGGCGAAGCCTTGCTGTCGCGCCTCGTCACCGGCCAAGCGGCAGCATACCGGTCGCGCCTAGATCACTTGGCACGAGCGTAACGTGCCGCTGGCTCGAATGTTTGCGTCATCGGGCGTTACCGGCAGGCCGAGACTCGCAGCGGGGCTCGGTGCGCGCAGCGCACAGCACACGACCGCTGGCGATAAACCGCGAGCAGGGGCCCTGTCAATTCAGGCCTGTCAAACGTAAGTATTACTTATATACTTTGTTAGTATCCTCTGGCGTAAGGTTTGATCATGTCCAAAGAAGCCGTTTTCACGATGAAGCTGGAGCGCGAGTTGCGCGACAGCTTCATGGCCGAAGCTAAGGCCAGCCATCGACCAGCCTCCCAAGGTGCTTCGCGAGCTGATGCGCGAGTTTGTCGAACGACAGCGCCAAGCACGCGAATACGATACTTTCCTGGCAAGTAAAGTCGAAGCGGGCAGGGTGTCAATGCGCGCCAGTGTCGGTCGGCCCAATGATGAGGTTGAAGCCAAATTCGCAGCACGGCGGGCCAGCGCAACCGACGCCCCGTGAAAGTCATTTGGACACCCGAAGCGGAACAGGATCGCGACGACAAATGGCTGCACATTGCAGCCGATAACCTTCGGGCTGCCGCGCGATTGGACGAGCTTTTCAGTGAGGCGGCGGCCCGGGTTGCTGACCACCCCAAGCTCGGTCGCCCCGGCAAGATTCCTGGCACTCGAGAATTGCCATCAGTGGCCAGGCAGGGGAGGGGCCAAGGCCCAACAGGCTGCGCGCGGTCAGGCTACACCGACGCGCCGCTAACTGGGAATCGTCACCCTCATGGGCCCAGTCCCGCTAGGGGCTCGGGGGCCGTACCCAGGCCTAGAGCCTGCCCTTGGCGCGCGGTTTTCAACGAAGGCTGAGAGTTCCAGCCGCATCACTTTGCCGGACCTGCGGCGTCGGCAATGGCTTGGTACTTCCGCTCAAGCCGGTCGAGCACATCGTCAACGTCGGCACCCGGCCTTCTGTCGCGCATCGCCTCCTGCCAAACCTGGCGCAACTCAACCACCCCCTGCCGCCGCAGGCTGCGCTTGTGCGTCCAGTCGCGTAGGGCATCGCGGACGACTTCGCTAATCGATGCGTACTCGCCGGTGGCGACTGCACCGCGAACGATGACTACCATTTCGGACGGCAAAGCAATGCTGATTTTTTCGGCGGCTGCCATGGCACTCCAAGCGGTAGGAATAATTTCTACCAAAATAGCAAACTGCGCAAAGTCATGCACTCGAAAGGCCCAGACCCAGGCTCGGCGCGCACGGCCGCGTAGCACCCAAGCACCCGAGCTCCTGTCCTCGAAGGTGCGCCACGAAAGCGCGCGTGGCAGGTTTGATGCGCTGACGCACCCGCTCTCAAGCTTTTAGCCTGTTATCAGTATGTGATAATGATAGGTATGGCGCGCCCTGATCCTTCCCTCGATACGCTATTGGACCTGGACGGTCAGGTGCTGGTGATTGATGAGGCCGGCTACTGGGTGAAATTCGTCGTGAACCGGGTGCCGGCGACGACCGACAAGCCCCATGGCCTCGACTACACGCTGACCATGCACGGCCCGGATGGCGAGCGCCTGGTGGGTTTCGACAATGCCCATCAGGTCGCCGGGCAGGGCAGGGGAGCGGCCAAGGACCATAAGCACCGGCTGCGCACCGTCAGGCCCTACGACTACACCGACGCTGCCACGCTGCTGGCGGCGTTCTGGAAAGAAGTTGAATCGATCATGCGGGAAAGAGGAGTTTGGAGATGAAAACGCTCAAGGTCGGAATCGCTTCCTACGAGAACATGAAGGCGCGCACGATGGCAATCGCCCGCGGCGAGCTGCACCCCAAGCCTGGCGACCCGAAGGTCTGGTTCACCTCGCCTGAGAGCTTCGCCAAGCTCCTGTCGAACCGCAACCGCGCCCTGCTGGCCCAGATTGCAGACACGCACCCCTCGTCGCTGCACGAGCTGGCCACCACCACCGGCCGCACGCCCGGGAACCTTTCGCGGACGCTCAGGACGATGGAGCGCTACGGCCTCGTGCGTCTGCACAAAGGCGAGCGCGGCAAACTCCGGCCTGAGGTGCCCTATCGCGATGTGCGGCTAGAAATGACGCTTTCGTAGAAAGAAACTGAAGGCGTCTCTCTGGCTTCGCTTTGGTTAAGTTTTTATGGACTGATAAAGGACGTTATTTGCGCTGGTGCCTCTCGCTCTGGCACAGCGAAGATCCGGACCCGGGCATTTGCTGCTCCTGGCAAGCGCGTGGTCGATGACGGCTCAAGACTGATTGCTGTCGGTCACATCTCGAGTCTCGACTGACTGCTTTCGCAGGCAGCGGACACCCAGAGAGGAGTCAGCCCGCGGGAACGTCCCCGGCGCGTCCTGCGAGAAGCGCAACGGCCTCGGTCTCGATCGCCTCTCGGGCTCCCGGGCCATCCATGCGAAGACCGCGCGAGAGGTATTGAGCCTTCGCCTGCACCATTGCATCGGTCACAACGTCTAACGAGTGAGTCCGAAGCTCAGGCCAGCGCTGCATCGCAACTCGCGCGGCATGGCTCGCTTGATAAGCCCGATATCGCGCTAACTGATCGAGGGCGCCGCGGCGCTCGCCGTGGGGCATTGCCTCCGGTCCGCGATCTCGCGGCCGTCTCCATACATCCTGCGACGGTTGGTGGAATGGCGCCATCGATTTCGTTTGCCCCTCGTGCAGCCGTCGGGCGGCCTCAGCTAGCCTATCTGCCAGCTCCGCGGCCGCTCGTTGCGCAGCCAAGCGAGCCTCGACGAGGTCTATGAAAGCGGCAGTGTCAGCGACCATCAAGGACCTTTCCTCTGGGGTCAACCGCCGACCATCGAAGCCTGAAAAGACCGCCCCGTCTTCGGTTGCGCGTTCGTGACCCGCGAGCTTTGCATAGCAACCCGAACCAACGACGCGAATGTCGCCTTTCGCGTCCCGAATCACGTGCACCGCTTTGGCGATGGCACGACCGCAACCAGGGGCTTGGCACACGAGCTTGTGGGACTCGTCGACGCTCACCACAAACAAAAGTTGCGCAACCTGCATGCCAGCCACTATATGGCCGGAGGAGTTGGAGTGGGAGAGCGAACGATCGAGCCAGACTGGTTGCGGTCATTAGTTGCAGCGCGGCTGAAGGCTGCTGTTGGCCGAGACCGTGAGTTCAACCGCGTTCCAGGAACCTGACCCCTGACCGTCCCAGCGGGCGCGACCTGCAGGACCTCAACTCGATGGGAGACCATACATGGGTATCCTTGGATCAGGTCTTGGCGGAACGGGCAATGGCGATGGTGACGAAGAAGTCCACGGCGACGCGCAGGACGGCAAGCCCGCGGAAGGCCATGCCGAAGCTCACGGCGTCGCCCAAGCCCACGAGGAAGGTTAACCCCCGAACGCGCCCCGCGGTAGACACCGTCCGCGCCTCCCGCGACGGCCACGAGTTCCACGAAGCCTGGGTCGCTCGAAAGTGCCTGGGCTTGCTCCTGCCTGGGGCCGAGTTGGTTGGCATTGCGGTGGAGGGTTTCGCCAACGAGGACCAGCGCGGCGTCTCGAACGAAGGCAATGAGATCGCCGACGCGGTGCTGTACTTCGGAGGCCGGGCCAACCTGCAGCACGCCAAGCGCGTGGTCGTCGTCCAGGTGAAGTACTCCAAGGCGGCCGAGCACAAGCCGTTTCGGGCGGCGGATGCGAAGAAGACGATCGGCAAGTTCGCGAGCACGTATCGCGCCTGCAAGACGTCGCTCGGGACCGACAAGGCGCGGGCAAAGTTGCGGTTTGAATTGGTCACCAACCGGCCCATCGAGCCCGCGCTGCTCGAGGCCATCGAAGGTCTGGCGGCGCAAAGCCCGCTCAAGGGCGACGCGAAAGCGCAGGCGAAGCAGGTGGCGGACGCCTGCAAGCTGACGGGCAAGGACCTCGCCGAGTTCGCCGCACGGCTGGATATGATCGGCCTGACCGGCGACCTGCGCGAGAACAAGCAGCAACTCGCACTCACCCTGGCGGACTGGTCAGACGCGCGGGACCACATGGCCCGCCGCCGTCTCGCGGATATCCGGGAGATGGCACGCGACAAGGCCGGTTTGATCAAGCAGCATCGCAACGTCATCGTGCGCACGGACGTGCTGGCTGCATTGGGCCTGTCCGACGACAAGGACCTGCTCCCGGCGCCGGTGAGCTTTCCGCTGATCGGAAAGGTGGTTGATCGCGTGCAGTTGGACGACACGGTACACCGCATTCCGCGGCTCACCCGGCCATTGGTCGTGCATGCCGAAGGCGGGTTCGGAAAGACGGTCTTCATGAACTCGCTGGCCGCCCGCCTGGGTCACGAGCACGAGACGATCCTGTTCGACTGCTTCGGCATGGGCCAATACCGTGCCGCCGACGATAGCAGGCACCTGCCAAGCCGCGGTCTAGTGCATATCGCCAATGAGCTCGCCTGTCGAGGCTTGTGCGACCCCATGCTGCCCTCGACCAGCAACAGCGAAGACATCCTTCGCGCCTTCCGCGTGCGTCTGGAGCAAGCGGTCGCGACCTTGCGCCGCGGCTCGGCGGACCGGCAACTGGTCCTGCTGCTCGACGCGATCGATAACGCCAGCGAAATCGCTCGCGATCGCAATCAGGATTCGTTCCCGCGCCTGTTGCTGCAGAGCTTGGAGCACGGCGCAGCGATCGCCGGTCTGCAGGTGGTCGTCAGTGCCCGAACGCACCGGCGGCTCGCCGCAACCGGCGAGATCTCCGCCGAGGAGCTCGAATTGGCGCCGTTCATCGAGGGAGAGACACGTGCGTTCCTGCGCACCCGCGTGAGCAAGCTGACCGAGACGATGGTCCAGGTGGGCCAAGCGCGATCCAAGGGCAATGCTCGTGTGCTGGAACACTTGGCCGCGGAACCTGGCCTGCTGGCGCCGAGCGAGATCGACAAGCCGATCGCGCTGGACGATCTGATCCAGCACCGCATTGACCATGCCTTGGTGGAGGCACGCAAGCTGGGCAATGCCGATCGCAGCATCCGCGCTTTCCTGGCGGGTCTGGCCACCTTGCCGCCTCCCGTGCCGCTCAAGGAATTCGCGCAAGTCAACGGCATGGCCGAAGGCGCGGTCGTCAGCTTCGCGGCAGACCTGTCGCCGCTGTTGGAGCAGACCAAGCATGGCCTGATGTTCCGCGACGAGCCCACCGAAACCCTCATCCGGCGCAACTACGCAGGCGACGCGGCGCCGCTGCGTGAGCTGGCGACGAACCTGTTCGCCATGCAGGGCGAGTCGGTCTATGCCGCCACGACGCTTCCCGACCTGCTGCTGCAGCTGGAGGATGGCGAGAAGCTTTTCCAGCTGGCCTTCGACGAGCGGCTGCCTGCGAGCATCACCGGCACCATAGGCCAGCAGACAATTCGCCATGCGCGACTTCGCGCCGCCGTGGCGCACGCCGTTCGCGTCAACGACCTCGACCACCTCGTGCCGTTGCTGGTTGAATTGTCGACCCTCGCCGCAATGGATCAGCGGGGAACGACGTATCTGCTCGACTACCCCGATCTCGTGGTCGCCTCGGCCGATCCGGATTCGCTTCGGCGCATCTTCGAGGCACGAACCCCGTGGCCCGGCTCCCGCCACGCCCGCCTGGCGATTGCGCATGGGCTGATGGGCGAGACCGCCGAGGCAATCTGGCACGTCCGTTGGGTCGCTGAATGGCTGCAGCACTACTTCGACCAGAAGAGCGACGCGCATGACCGCGCGCACCCAACGGTGCTGGATTTGGCGGCGCTCCCGTTCTGCTACCTGCTCAAGGGCGACGGCAAGGCGGCGGCTCGAGACCTATCGGGTTGGGTCAGCGCCGAGTACGGGTACGACACCACCAAAGCGACGTTCCAGCTGGCGCGCCGTCCCGAGGCCGCGCCCTTGCTCTCACCCGAGGTGATCCAGGCCTGTGCCGATGCGCTGGCGTCGATTGGGCCGATCGCCGCGGCAATTCGTTACACCGCTGGCAGCCCGGAGCAGCAACGCGCCCAGCTCGAGTCGCTCTCAGCGGCATGCATGGCGGACGGCCCGGTGAAGCTCCGGGAAGACTACGGACCCAACGAACGCCCGTTGGTACATGGCATGGTGGAGGCCGCGGCGAAGGCCGTGCGGTTGGGGATGCCCGCCCAGGCTACCGCGATCCTCGCGGCACTGCCCTTAGTGCCGCCGAACCTGCACGTGTTCATGGACTCGTCGTACTGGGTCGGTGAGGTCGCCACGTACATTGCCCGGCAGGTCATCGCCTGCTGCGCATCGGGCACCCCGATTGGTCCCCGCGACCTGTTGCCGCGCGAACTGGCCGAGCTCGCGGCGACCTTGACTCCGAATCTGACGGACGCGGAGTTCCTGATCGCGCTCCAGGAGGCACTGGATGCCGACAACCAGGCGAAGGCCAAGGCCGCCCGAGACGCGAAGGAAGACGCGAGCCACGAGCACAGCCACCACGCAACGGCCGTGCGATTCCTCAAGGAGCGAATGCCGCGCTGGCTCGATATCGCGCGTGACTTCGCACAGGCCGTTGTCGGTTCCGGTTCCGCGGCACCTAGCTTGGCGCCACTGACGGCCCGCTACATCACTCTACGCAGAACCGACGATTACCACTCTGGCGGCCGGTCGGCGCAACGGCAGCGCAACACGGTTAGCGAACGCTTGCTGGCGTTGGCTCTTGCGGCGAACGACGCATTTTCTGTGGGCGAAGTCGCGGCATACATCGAAGCCGCGAGCGAGCCGGACGCCGCGCCCTTGGCGAGCCTGATCGGGCTCGTTGCGTTGCTGGCGTCTCGGCCGGCATTCCATGCCATGGCCGGCACGCTCGCCATTAAGGCGAGCGCGGCCACCGAGAAGGACCACGATGTCACCGATCGTGCCGCACACTTCGCGCGACTCGGGCAGGCGATCGCGTTGGCCAGCCCTGCCGAAGCGGTCGCGTATTTTCGGAAAGGGCTCGAGCAGATGGACGCGATCGGCTCGGGCGACTATCACTTCGTCGAGGGGCTAATGCACTTTGCCGGCGCGCTGACCGGCGAAGGTCTAAGCCAGCGCGAGAGCCACACCTTGTCCAACATCTGCGAGCTCAACTTGGGCGAGGAACAGAAGTTCGGCTGGGGTTCCTACGGCGCCGCGATGAGCCGGGTATCCGGCGTGGCCGGGCTTGCAAGGCTGGCGCGGTGGCAGGACCGCGGGCGAATCTCGTTGGACTTCACGCTGTTGCCGTATGTGCGGGCTTTGATGGAGGACGACAAGCTCGATACCGAGCTCGCCCTGACGCTCTTGCGACTGTCGAATCCAGCCGAGCTCTACGTGTGCGGGACCACCCAGCTGGTCGCCACTCTCGAATCCAAGCCGTCCGCACGCGTAGCCGCCGTGGCCACCGAGCTTGTCGCGCAATACTTGCAGAACAACCCTGGTTCACTGGGCTCCGAAACGCCTCGCGCGCTCGCCCGCTTCGCCGGCTCGGGGCTGGGCAAGGACGCATGGCAGCGGCAGTACCTTGAAGCGGCGGCGGATCGGATCGACGTCAAGCGCGATGACCACAACCGGCGCACCAACTGGCGCGCGTCCGGACGCGACGCCGCGCCTCGAACCTGGGAAGACGAGCAGAACAAGGCGAAGGCGCACGTTCTGCAGATCGCCGCGGGCACCGATCCGCTCGATGAGGTCGCGGTGGGGCGCGTCCTCGATGCGGCCCGCACGCAGCTCCGGAACATGCGCTTCTCCGACGATGTCCTCGATGCGTTGCGAGCGAAGGTGGCGTTCAAGCAATGGCCTGACTATCTCGCTCTGATCGCGCGGCTCGAGGTGTTGGATCTGTACGAGAAAGAGCGGGAGCTGCGCACCTGCAAGGAGCAGTGGATCGGCTCATCGCTTGCTGTAGCAGACGCGCTGAAGGCCTGCGCACCGGTCATCGCACGGGTGAATGCAGGCGAATACATTTCCTTCGATTACCTGTCGGGGTCACACGTCCGCGCCCTCGAGGACATCTGTGGTCTGGCGCGCCGCGACGTGCTGATGCTCCTCATCCGCGAGTTCACCCGTCCCAAAATGCCGGTACCGGCCTCGGTGTGGCTCAACTTCGCTGCGGAGTTCAACGAAAGGGCTTCGCCCGGCGTCGGCGAGGCGGCGCTGACGCGCCTGTTGCAGAGCGGGCCGGCGAAGCTCGCGTCCAACACGGAAGACGGGGCGTGGCAGGACGCGATGACTTTTACCGGAGATGCGGTCGAGGCCATCTCGGGAATCACCTGGTTCCAGCTTGGTTCGCCCGTGACCCGGCAGCGGTGGTTTGCTGCTCATAGCCTGCGCACAGCGGTCCGACTCGGACGTGCCGAGGTGCTGGATGGCGTCGTTGCAAAGTATCAGTGCCGCGACGCGGCCTCCTTCCAGGCGCCGGAGTTGCCGTTCTTCTACCAGCACGCGCAGCTCTGGTTGCTCATCGCAATGGCGCGCATCGCACTAGAGGCGCCCGTGGTCGTTGCTCGGCATGCCAATTTTCTCGAAGCGATCGCGTCGGACGCTGTCGAACGCCACGTGCTTCGGCGGCATTTCGCGGCGCAGGCCCTGCTGGCCTGTGTGAACGCAGGTGAGGTGCGCCTGTCGAAGGCACGAGTCCAAAAGCTCCAGCGCGTCAATCGATCGAGCTTCGCGGCCCGGAAGGAGAAGGACTACTACGGGAGCGATTTCCACGACCCACGTCCTAAGGGCTTGGCCAAGCCCCAGCCTGAACTGCATCTGGACTACGACTTCAGCAAGGACGAAGTCACCCCGCTGTCGATCCTGTTCCGACGGCCACACTGGGAAACGGCGGATGCTCTCGTCGCCCAGGTGCGTGAACATGACGCCAATATCGAGTCCATGAGCGATCGCAACGGGCGGTCGCGACTTGATCGTGACCACTACACGCGCGGCATAGACGCCGAGTACCAAAGCCACGGCGAGCAGTTGGCCTGGCACGCCTTGTTCTCGGTAGCCGGCGATCTGCTCGCCGCGCACCCGGTGGTCTGGCGCGGCTACGAGCAGGAAGACCCGTGGGAGGACTGGCTCTCGCGCGAGGTCGTGACGCATCCGGCGGGCCTGTGGCTCGCGGACGGCATGGACCGCCAACCCCTGGACACCTGGGTCTCCTTGATGGCCATGGGCGACACCGCGATGGACCTCACCACGGATCCGGCCGAATTGAAGTCGTTGCTCGGGATCGGCGATTCGGTGGGAGATTGGCTCACCGTCGATGGCAGTTGGCACTCCAACGAGAACGTCGAGATCCGGGTGATGTCGGCGCTGGCGCCGCGGGACCAGAGCGCCGCATTGGCCGAGGTGCTGGCCGCTCAGCCGCCCTTCCAAGCCTACTTGCCGCAGCTACAGATGTACGAAGACGACGGGGTGGCCTCCAATCGCGAGGCGCCCTACCTGCCGTGGATCGTGCGCAAGGAAGCCTATGCGCATCTGGACGAGACCGACGCCCTGGGCGCCGACGGCGCGGTGCAGCGCCCGCGCTTGAGCCAGGACGTCACCGCGATCGCAAAGCTGCGAACTGTCGATCCGTTCGACCGGAGGTGGGAAAACGCTGCCAGCGAGACCGTGGTGCGGGCCGACGCGTGGATCGAATCCGGCCGACATGAGAAAGGTGCGAGCGAAGGCTCACGCCTGTGGTGCCGCACTGACGTCGTGCGTGCGTACCTGGAGGCCCGCGACGCCGACCTGATGTGGCTGGTGCGCTTGCGCCGCCACGACGGAGGCTACGGCAGAGAGCGCAGCCGCTACTGGCATACCACCGCTGTCATCCGGATGAGTGCCTCGCTCGAGGTGAGTTACACCCCGGGCCGGTCGAACGAAATGGAAGAATCGAAGTTCTAGCGTACTTCCGGCGCGGTAGCGCGCGTCAGCGGATGCGTCCGCTATCGGCTTTGGTGGAGGTCCGGTTCGGGTCGTAGGACTTGTTCGCGCCGTGATGCAGCGATCACTGAGACCGTGGCCCGCGAGGTCTTGCGACCGCTGGACCTCTTACAGCGGCCGTTTACGCCCCTACCGCTCGTCGGGCCGGAAGTCCGCTTGGTGCTGGTCAGCGTGAGTAGGCCCGCGACGACCGACAGACCGAAACCGCTGCACTGCTGTCGCTCCCCCCGCGGACACTTGGCGGACAGCAACGGGTGGACACCAGGTTTTCAATAAGAGACCCTGAACGTCGGACTGTCCTCCGGCCTGGTCTTGCGGTGGTCATAGATCCGCGTCGTGGCGATGTTGGCATGCCCCAACCACTCCTGCACCTTCGCAATGTCGGCCTGGTGGTCGAGCGCATTCGTGGCGGCAGTCGCCCTCAACGCGTGCGCGCCAA
>JBBQNG010000143.1:0-11320 GCA_038329645.1 Burkholderiales bacterium | reverse complement strand
AAAGGGCGCGCCGGGCCGGCAAGCCCGTGGTGGTTTACAAGGTCGGTTCGAGCGAATCGGGCGCACTGGCGGCGCTCTCGCACACTGGGGCGCTTGCGAGCTCGCATGCGGCAATGCTTGCGCTATTCGAGCGTGCCGGCTTCGTGGCGGTCGACGATTTCGAAGCCCTGGTCGAAATGGCGCATTTCCTTGCCCGGGCGGGGCAGCCGTCGGCGCGCGGTGTGGCAGTCGTGTCCGGGTCGGGCGGCGCCGGGGTGATCGCCGCCGACAAGGCGGACAAGCATGGCGTGCCGATGCCGCAGCCGCTCGAGGCGACGACCAAAGTGCTGCAGACCATCGTGCCGGCCTTCGGGGCCGCGCGTAACCCCTGCGATCCCACCGGGCAGGTCCTGAACGTGCCGGAATCCTTCAGCCTTTGCGTTTCGGCGTTGCTCGAGGATCCGCAATACGGCGCGCTGGTGCTGCCGCAAAGCCTGTCGCATCCGGAGGTCACGATCGACCGCTATGCGCAGATCCGCGCGCTGGCCGACAAGTACGGCAAGCCCATCGCGATCGTGTGGCTCACCGAATGGCTGCAGGGGCCGGGTGCGGACCTGTTCGAGTCCGACGAGCGCCTTTCGCTCTTTCGCTCGATGGACCGGTGTTATGCGGCGATTGCCGCTTGGCACGCGCGCGCCGACAGGCTTGCTTTGGATCCGATCCGTCGCGCAACGTCGCGGCGCTCCGATGCCAGTGCACCGGAAAAAGCCGGCAGCATCCTCGGCGATTCGCACGGCACGCTTACCGAAAGGCAGGCCAAGCGCGTCCTTGCGGCCTACGGTATCCCTGTGGTCCCGGATCGACTGGCACGGACCGTCGACGAGGCGGCCGCCGCAGCTGCCGCATTCGGTTACCCGGTCGCGTTGAAGATCGAATCGCCCTCCATAGCCCACAAGACCGAAGCCGGTGGCGTACGTCTGAACATTGCCGACGAAGCCGGCCTGCGTTCCGCCTTTGCCGAGGTCGTCGCGAACGCAAGGAAGCTGACCTCCGACGTCGGCGGCGTGCTCGTACAGCCGATGGCTCAGTCCGGGGTGGAGGTTATTTTCGGCGCGCGTGTCGACCCGGTTGCGGGCGCGGTTGTGCTGGTGGGGCTCGGCGGTGTGATGGTCGAGCTCCTGCGCGATACGGTGGTCGCAATAGCCCCGCTGTCGATCGAAGAGGCGCGGACGATGCTCGCGAGATTGAAGGGCTATCGGCTTCTGACCGGGTTCCGCGGCAGCGCGCCGGTGGACCTGGAAGCCCTGGCCGACGCTTTGGCGAGGTTCTCCGAGCTGGCTGCAGACCACGTCGATCGTGTGGCGGAGATCGACGTGAACCCGATCATTGCACGTCCCGACGGCGTGCTCGTCGTCGACGCGCTTATCGGCGGGTAAGAATCGCTACTGGCCGCCGCGCATCTTGCGCACCTGCGCCGTATACGCGGCCAGGATCTCGGGCCCGAAAACAGAATTGAAACTGGTTTCCATTTCCCGCGCGAGCTGCTCGTGCTGGGTGACGGAAATGTCCCATAGCTTGGATTTGCGCGTGAGGTTGAGCCCGCCGAGGTTCACGCCGTGCTCGCGCTCTATCTTTTTGGGGTCGATCCTGAGCAGCGCGCTCATTACTGCGGCGCGCATCCCCGCGATCAATGCCACCTGGTGCGCGCGCAGGTCGGCGCAGGCCTCGCTGAAAGCCTGCACGGGATTCGTATCGCCGATGCTGGGCCGCTTGGGATCGAACAGGAACGCCAGCACTTCTGCAGGGCTCGCCATGGACGTCACGGGGTTGTCGCCCGTGCCGTTGTCGATTTCCGCGCCCAGTTCCTTGCGCGCTTCCGCGCGCGCAAGCAGCAGCATCATGATTCCCTCGACGGCAGCACGGACCATGCTGCCGCTCTCGCGCATGAAGGATTCGGCATCCGGAATCGACAGACCCGTGAGTCCCGCGCCTTCGAGGAAAGCGTGCACAGCACGGTCGGTGCCGGGGGCGGCGGTCTTGCGAGGCTCAATTTCTGCGCCCGCGGAGCGAAAACGGGCCTCCGCTTTCGCTAGCCGGTCGGCCTCCATCGAAGCGGGAGCTAATGACGTCGGTGCCGGTGCCGGTGCCGGAGACGTCTCGGCAGGCTTGGGCGCAGGACGCCGGACATAGGTCTCGTCTTCCGAGAAATCCTGCTCGGGCTCGGGCTCGGGATTGGTCTGGGGCGCGGGCCGGAGGGAAGTTTCCGCTTCTGCGAATGCGTCGGACAAGTCTAGGTCGACGTCGAGGGAGGTGGGCGCTTCGGCTGCAGCCGGCGACTGCGAAGGCGTTGCCTCGGGGGCCGGACGCCGGAAGTTCGTCATGTCTTCCGAAGTATCGTCCGCGCTCGGCTCGGAATCGTCTTGTGACGAAGACGGCGGGCGTGCCCACATCGGTGGAATGTAGGTCACTTCGTCGTCGGCGAATGCCGCATCGGGCAATGCCGTCTTGGGCGGCGGCGCGGCGGGCGCAGGCGGCGGAGGTGGGGGAGGCGGTGCCGCCTTCACCGGCGGCACGTATGTGGCTTCCTCCGCCATCGCGGCGCTCTCGGGCAGGGACGCCGGAGGCGGATCCGTTTTCGGCGGAAGGGGCGGAGGGGGCGCCCGCTTTGGCGTCGGGACGAAAGTAGCTTCCTCGCTGCCTTCAGGGAATCCAGGCGGGGGCTCGGGCGGGGGCGGCGGAGTCCTCGAAGGAAAGTCCGATCGCCGCGCTACGTAGGTGATGTCCTCCGGCCTTTCGGCCGCGTGTTTCGGGGGCTCGACACGGGCCGGTGCGACGCGGGCTTCGACGATTTCCAGCTTGTACAGCCCGATGGAGATGTGATCCCCATCGGCTAGTGCGGCCGTATCGCCGGACATCAGCCGTTTGCCGTTGAGGATCACCGGGTTGACCTTCGACACCACTTTGAGCCGGTAGCCGCCGTCCTTTTCCTCGAACTCGGCATGCGTGCGCGACACGTGCTTCTGCGTGTCCTCGAGCGCCAGCGTGCACTCCGCGTCGCGGCCGATCGTGATCCGCTTTTCGTGCAGCGTATGGCTGGAAACCGGTTTGAACCGGCCGCCGGCGCTGATGGAGATGTTGACCTTGATCGGCATCTTGTCTTCTTGCGGCTCCGCTGTCGCTACCCGTCGACGGGCTGGCTCGACGGGTACAGGAGTGTATCGCTACTGCGCTCCATTGCGCAGCGAGGCCCTCCCGGAGGCTTAGCGCTCCTCGCGCGTAGCGTAAAATAGCAGGGTCGACTCCACCGTAAGCAGTATCCCCCCGATCCCCGCGTTACCTTTGAAACCCAGACACAAACGAATCGCGTTTATCGCCGCCGGATTGGCGGTGTTCGCGGTCGCCGCGGCGCTGGTGCTGTATTCGCTCCAATCCAATATGCAGTTCTTCTTTAGCCCTAGCGAAGTCGTTGCCAAGAAAGCGCCGCTTGACCGGGCATTCCGGATTGGAGGGATGGTCGAAATGGGCAGCCTTAAGCGCCAAAACGACGGGCTGACGGTGCGCTTCAACGTCACTGACACCGCGAAGACGATTCCCGTTGTCTTCACTGGCATCCTTCCGGACCTTTTCAAGGAAGGCAAAGGTGTGGTGGCGCCAGGCAAGCTCGGTGCAGACGGTGTGTTCCATGCGACCGAAGTGCTCGCCAAGCACGACGAGAACTACATGCCGCCCGAAGCGGGCCACGCCATCGAGCAGGCGCAGAAGGCACAGAAGAGCGTTTCAACGAAATAGCAGGCGGTCCGCGCCGCCAAGCGAGAGATACCTTGATTCCCGAAATTGGCCAGTTTTCGCTCATTCTTGCCCTGATGCTCGCACTCGTGCAGGGCGTCTTGCCGATCGTCGGGGCGGCGCGCGGAACGCGGGTCTGGATGGATGTCGCCCGACCCGCCGCACAAGGCCAGTTTCTTTTCGTCGCGATCGCATTCATCTGCCTGGGCTGGTCGTTCGCAAGCAACGATTTCTCGGTGCTGAACGTGGCGACCAACTCGAACTCGCAGCTGCCGCTGCAGTACCGGATCGCGGCCACCTGGGGCTCGCATGAGGGTTCGATCCTCCTGTGGGTGCTCATGCTCGGCATCTGGACGGCGGGCGTGACCCTGTTCAGCCGGCACCTGCCTCGGGAGGTGGTCGCGCGGGTCCTCGGGGTGATGGGGCTGATCAGCTCGGGGTTCCTGCTGTTCATGCTGCTCACTTCGAACCCATTTGCGCGCCTGCTTCCTGCCGCCGAGGACGGGCGCGACCTCAACCCGCTTCTGCAGGATCCGGGCATGGTGATCCATCCGCCGATGCTCTACATGGGCTACGTCGGATTCTCGGTCGCTTTCGCCTTCGCGATTGCGGCATTGCTGGGCGGCAGGCTCGACGCGACCTGGGCGCGGTGGTCGCGTCCGTGGACAATCCTCGCATGGTGCTTCCTTACCTGCGGCATTGCCCTGGGCAGCGGCTGGGCCTATTACGAGCTCGGCTGGGGCGGGTGGTGGTTCTGGGATCCCGTTGAGAACGCTTCATTCATGCCCTGGCTGGTCGGCACCGCCCTGCTGCACTCGCTCGCGGTGACCGAAAAGCGCGGCGGGTTCCGCAGCTGGACGGTGTTGCTTGCGATCAGCGCATTCAGCCTGAGCCTGCTGGGGACATTCCTGGTCCGCTCCGGGGTGCTTACATCGGTCCATGCGTTCGCCACCGATCCGAAGCGCGGCATCTTCATCCTCGCGTTCCTGGTGCTGGTGATCGGGGGATCGCTCGCGCTGTTCGCGTGGCGGGCGCCGCGCGTCGGGCTGGGCGGGTCGTTCGAACCGGTATCGCGCGAATCGATGCTCCTCTCCAACAACGTCTTCCTCGTCGTCGCGGCCGGCTCGGTGCTGCTGGGGACCCTTTACCCGTTGTTTCTCGACGCGCTGAACCTGGGCAAGATTTCGGTCGGCCCACCGTACTTCGAAGCCGTCTTCGTGCCGCTCATGACTCCCGCGCTGTTCCTGATGGGCGTAGGGCCGCTGGCACGCTGGAAGGAGGCCGATCTCGCCGGCCTCGCGCTGCGCCTGCGCTGGGCGCTGGCGGTGAGCGTCGCTTCGGCGTTGCTCGTGCCGCTCGCTACGGCGGGCTGGAGCTTTGCGCAATGGCGCCCGCTGGTGAGTTTCGGGCTCGCGATCGCCTTCTGGATCCTGTGCGCCAGCGCGGTCAACCTGCGGGAGCGCCTGGCCAGGGTGCCCGGCGGGATGGCGGCCAAAATCGCTTCGCAGCCCAGCGGGTACTACGGGATGCTCCTCGCCCATTGCGGGGTGGCGGTGTTCATCATCGGTGTAACGCTTGTGAGGGGCTACGAGGTCGAGCGCGACGTGAGGATGGGAATCGGCGATACGGTTGTGGTGGGCGGCTATACCTTCAGGTTCGACGGCGCACAGTCTGTAAAGGGGCCGAACTACCGTGCGTCACGCGGGACGGTCAACGTCAGCCGCGATGGCAGGGAAGTGACGGTCCTGCGGCCTGAAAAGCGCATCTACAACGTCAGCAACATGCCGATGACCGAGGCGGACATCGATACCGGCCTCCTCGGCGATCTGTACGTGTCGCTCGGCGAGCCCGTGGAGAACGGTGCGTGGAGCGTGCGCATCTATACCAAGCCCTTCATCACATGGATCTGGGGAGGCTGCGCGATTATGGCGCTGGGCGGCTTGCTGGCGCTCGCCGACCGGCGCTACCGGATGGCGGTGCGACGCGAAGAGCGCATTGTCGCGGCCGCTGCGCCGACGCAAGGTCCGCCGGCCGGAAACGCGCGCGGAAACCCGGGGACGCTCGGCGCATGAACCGCTTTGTCCTGCCGCTCGGCATTTTCATTGTGCTTGTGGCTTTTCTCGCGGTCGGCTTAACGCTCAATCCGCGCGAAGTGCCCTCGCCGCTGGTCGACAAGCCCGTTCCTCCCTTCAAGCTGGCCCAGCTGCAGCAACCCGAACTGGAGTTCACCCAGAAGGACATGCTGGGCCAGGTCTGGCTGCTGAACGTCTGGGCATCCTGGTGTGTATCGTGCCGCGAAGAGCATCCCTTGCTGGTCGAGCTCGCGCGCAACCGCATCGTTCCCGTGGTCGGCCTAAACTACAAGGACAAGCCGGTGGAAGCCAAAGCCTGGCTCAAGCAGTTCGGCGATCCCTACCTGCTCAGCGTCACCGACCAGGACGGCCGCGTCGGCATCGATTACGGCGTGTACGGCGTCCCGGAGACTTTCGTGGTTGATCGCGCCGGCGTCATCCGCTACAAGCAAATCGGGCCGGTCACGCGCGAAGCGCTCGAGTCGAAGATCCTGCCGCTCGTTCGCCAGCTGCAGAAGTCGTGAGAAGGCTCGCGCTCTTCCTGCTGGCGCTGGCTCCGCACTTAGTGTTCGCGAACGAGGCCGTGCCCACCGAGCTCGACCGGGTGCAGCAAAAGCGCGCGGTGGAGCTGTCAGAGCATCTTCGCTGCCTGGTGTGCCAGAACCAGACCATTGCGGATTCCAATGCCGAGCTGGCACAGGACCTGCGGCGCCAGGTGCGCGAGCAGATCGCGCGGGGCAGCACCGACGCCGAAATAGTCGCTTTCATGGTGCAGCGGTACGGCGATTTCGTCCTGTACAAACCGCCCGTCAAGCCCACTACCCTGCTGCTGTGGTTCGGCCCTGGCTTGCTGCTGCTTGCCGGCCTTGGGCTGCTGGTCCGCATTGTTCGTGTGCGCCAGCGGGACGGCGGACCGGCAGCGCTCAGCGCGGAGGATCATGAGCGCGCGAGCAGCCTGCTGGGCGACGGTCCGGACAAGGATCCCGTTTGAGCGGATTCATTGCCGTCGGCGTCATACTGACCCTTGCGGCAGTGCTTTGCGTGGTCGTGCCGCTCGCCCGGCGCCCCAAGCCCGGAGACGGCGCTTCGCAGGTCGCGAGCACCAACCTCGCCCTCCTGCGCGACCAGCTGGCCGAGCTGCAGGCCGATCTGGGGCGCGGCTCGATATCGGCGGAGCACTACGCCAGCGCCCGCGCCGAGCTCGAGCGCCGCGCGCTCGAGGAAGGCGTGCTTGCCCAAGATGCGAAATCAGCGGCACCGTCTGCGGGTCGCTGGACTGCCGCAGCGCTCGGCATTTTGGTTCCCGTTGCCGCGCTCTCGATGTACGCCTGGATTGGCGAGCCCGCCGGCCTGCGGCAGGAGAGTATTTCAGCCGAGCAGCCCGGGCCGGCCGAAATCGAAAAAATGGTGGCCGGCCTCGCCCAGCGCCTCGAGAAGAATCCGGACGATCCGCGCGGCTGGATCATGCTGGCCCGCTCCTACTACGTTCTGCAGCGCATGCCGGAAGCCGCAGCCGCCTACGCCAAGGCGGTCGAAAAGGTGAAGGACGACGCAAACCTTTACGCCGACTACGCCGATGCCCTCGCGATGAGCCAGGGCCGGCGCATCGAGGGCAAGCCGCTCGAGCTGGTCAGGCAAGCCCTCAGGCTAGAGCCTTCCCATCCCAAGGCGTTGGCGATGGCGGGGACGGAGGCGTTTTATCGCAAGGACTATCCGGCGGCTATCGCCTACTGGGAGAAATTGCTCCCGGGGCTGCCGCCCGATTCGGAAATGGCCAAATCGGTCGTTGGGGGAATCGCCGAAGCGCGCGAACTGGGAAAAATAAAAACGCCCCGGACAATTGCAGAATCAGCGAAAGGCGTCTCGAAGTCCAGCCCCGATGCGGGCGGGGTCGCACGGGTAAGCGGTCGGGTGACGCTAAGTCCCGCGCTCGCCGCCCAGGCCGGCCCCCAGGACACGCTGTTCATCATTGCACGGGCTGTGAACGGACCGCGCATGCCATTGGCGGTGCTGCGCAAGCGCGTCGCCGACCTGCCGGCCGATTTCGCCTTGGACGACAGCCAGGCGATGAGCCCGGAATTGAAATTGTCCGCCTTCCCCGAAGTGGTCGTGACGGCGCGGATCTCGAAATCGGGCAACCCGATTTCCCAGCCCGGCGATCTGCAGGGAATGAGCTCGGCCGTGAAAATCGGCGCGCAAGGCATCGCGATCGTCATCGGCCAGGTCCTGCCTTAGGGTTTTGCCGGTCGCGCCGCGCCGCGCGATTACGGGCGACCAGCAGTGCGATTTCCAGACCGATGACCGCAGCGGTCACGAAGTAGGCGCCCCAGACATACAACCCGTAACCGCCCATGGCGGCAAATTCGGCGAAGCTCGCCCACTTCATCGCGCGCCCTCCACGAACTGCCGGGCCCAGTCGGAGTTGCGCTCGCGCTCGAGGATGATCGAGCGAACGCGCATGAGCGCGGCGGCGATCGAGTACATCCAGAATGCCAGCGCGAATATCAGCATGCCGGCAAGCATCGTGGCCGCCATGCTGGGGCTCTTCGTGAGGCTGACCGAAGCGCCCTGGTGCAATGTGTTCCACCATTGGACCGAGAAATAAATGATCGGTACGTTCACGACGCCCACCAGCGCGAGGACCGCGCCGGCCTTGTCGGCGCGCCGCGGATCGTCGATCGCCGCCTGCAGCGAAATGAAGCCGAGGTAGAGGAACAGCAGGATCAGCTCGGAGGTGAGGCGGGCATCCCACACCCACCAGGTGCCCCAGCTCGGCTTGCCCCAGAAGGATCCCGTCCACAGGGCGATGAAGGTCATCAGGGCGCCGGTCGGGGCGATCGCGGAGGCCATCATGGATGACAGCCGCGTGTTGAATGCAAGCCCGATTGCTGCCCAGAAGGCCATCACGACATATAGAAACATCGACATCCATGCCGCAGCCACGTGGATGTAGACGATCCTATAAGCCTCGCCCTGTTGCGCATCCGTCGGGGCGACGAAGAATCCGATATACGCGCCGGCGCACGCGAGCAGCGCGGCCGCCATGAGGCACCACGGCACGAGCGCGCCCGCAACCGGATAGAAGGCGGAGGGAGAGGAGTACTTGAACCAGTTGAAGGTGCTGCCCATGGGACGTTTTCCGGAAATGGCCTTGGCGGCCGCGCTATTCGAGCGCAATTCTAATCGCGACCGCGGCGATCCACGGCCCGAAAAGCGCGCTCGGCAGCAGGTAGGCGGCAAGCAGCGACAGATGCGGTCCCGCGCCCACGCCCGAGGCTGCCGCATCCACCGCGCCGGCGCCGAAAATGAGGACCGGAACGCACAAGGGGAGCACGATCAGCGGGACCAGGACGCCGCTCGCCCGCAGCCCCAGCGTCAATGCCGCGGCCACTGCGCCGAGGAGGCTGAGCGCCGGCGTGCCAAGCATCAGCGACGCCACCAGCATTACGATCGCATCGCGTTCGAGGCCGAACTGGAGGCCGAGCAGGGGCGCGGCCAGCACGAGCGGAAACCCGGAGACGAGCCAGTGCGCGAACACTTTCCCGGCGACCAGCACGCCGAGCGGATGCGGCACCAGGGCGAGCTGCTCCAGCGTGCCGTCCGCGTAGTCAGCGGCGAACAGGCGTGCAAGCGCGAGCATCGATGCAAGCAGCGCGGCGACCCAGACGACGCCGGGAGCGATCGAGCGCAGGAGGGCCGTCTCGGGCCCGATGCCCAGCGGGAAAAGGCTCACCACGACGGCGAAGAAAAACAGCGTGTTGGCCGCGTCGGACTTGTTGCGCATCACGACGAGCAGGTCGCGGGCAACCACGCATCGCACAGCCGAGAGCATCGGGAGCGTCATGCTTGCAGCCCGATTCGCTGCAGGTTGGGGGCCGCAACCGGCACGTCCTGGTGGGTGGTGAGCAACGCGAGGCCGCCTCGCGCGAGATGCTCTTCGAGCACGAGCGTTACGACCGCGACGCCGGCCGGATCGAGTGCGGCAAACGGCTCATCCAGGATCCAGATCGCCTGCGATCCGCTGAGCCGCAGACGCGCAAGGGCCAGCCGGCGCTTTTGTCCCTGCGACAGGAACCTGCACGGCAGGTGCTCGAGGCCGCCGAACCCGAACTCGCGCAGTGCGGCAGCGACTGATTCCTCAGGATCGCTCGCTCCGGAGAGGCGTGCACCGAGACGGAAGGTCTCGCCCACCCTCAACTCATCTTTTACGGCGTTGAGGTGCCCGATGTAAGCGACGCTCGAGCCGTAGTCCTCGCCGAGCTCGCCCAGGGTGCGCCCGTTCCATTGGATGATTCCGGCGGCAGGCTGCAGCAGGCCGCAGGCCATCCTCAACAGGCTGGTCTTGCCGCTGCCGTTGGCGCCGCTCACCTGCAAAAGGCAGCCGTTGGAGAGGTCGAATCCGATACCGTCGAACACACGCCGGTCACCGCGCACGCATTGCAGGCCGCTCGCTCGCAGGAGGGAGCGTGCAAAGGGCGCGCTCATTGATCCGTCATCCGACCGTCAGCCTGTTGTCCCGAAGTCGAGGCGCACTGTACAGGAAACCCACCCGCTCGCTGTGCGCCCGCAAACGCAAAACGGCCGGCGCGGCGTGTGCTTTATGCTGTTGCGTAAATGCAACAAGGGCTCCTCCGCTCGCACCCGAGTACGCTGTCCGCGCTTGTGGACATGGGACATTACGGATACTCTCACGTGCGCAGGGAAATCCTCTCAATTTGTTTAAAAAAACACTGCAACCCCACGAAAATAAACGAAATTCTGCGCGAGAATAGTACTTTCAGGGTGCAGCTGTGGGAGCAACCGCCGCAGTCCGCGCCCGTCAGCCTATCAGGCGGAGGAATTACCGGTTTGCAAAAGGCGCAATGCTAGAATTCACGCTCGGTTCAGGGGGCGCACTAATGTGCGGTAGCAAGCAAGAACAACAAACGGCGACGCGTCTCATACGTCGGACGCAGCGCCACATGTTGGTTGCGCTGACGTTTCTGATGGCTGGAGCTCATCCGGCATTCGCCCAGCTCGCACAAGTGCGACCCGATGCCGGACAGATCCTGGAGCAGCAACGCGATCGCGTATCGCCGCCTACGCGTCCCGAACCGGATGTGTTGCCGCGCGAGGAACAACCGCGCCCCGCGATGAGGGGATCCGCCTCGCTGAAGGTAACCGTCAAGCAGTTCCGCATCAGCGGCAACCAGATCTACTCCGACGCGGAGTTGCAGCCGGCGCTCAAAGACTCGATCGGCAAGGAGCTGGACTTCGAGGGGCTCACCGAGGCTGCCAACAACGTCCGTGCGTATTACCGCGCCAAGGGCTACTTCCTTGCCCAGGCGTACCTGCCCGCCCAGCAGATCAGGGACGGGGTCGTCGAGATCGCAATACTGGAAGGGCGGCTCGGTACGATCGAGCTCAAGCCTGATCCGGCTTCGCGCCTGCGCCCCGACTTTGCGCGCGGCATCCTGGACCAGCATCTCAAGGAAGGCGATCCG